>JACMOZ010000379.1 GCA_014377785.1 Aeromicrobium sp. | reverse complement strand
CGGTCGCGGTGACAAAGATGTCCGCCCGCTTGGTGGCATCTTCCATCGTCACGACTTCATAGCCTTCCATCGCCGCCTGAAGCGCGCAGATCGGGTCGATCTCGGTGACGATGACGCGTGCGCCCTGGCCACGGAGGGACTCCGCGGATCCCTTGCCGACGTCGCCGTATCCGCAGACCACGGCAACCTTGCCGCCGATAAGAACGTCGGTCGCGCGGTTGATGCCGTCGATGAGCGAGTGGCGGACGCCGTACGTGTTGTCGAACTTGCTTTTGGTCACCGAGTCGTTGACGTTGATGGCCGGGAAGAGCAGCGTGCCTTCGCGGAAACGATCATAGAGACGCAGCACACCGGTGGTGGTCTCCTCGGTGACGCCCTTGATGCTGTTGGCGATATTGGTCCAGCGCTGCGGATCGGTCTCGAGGCTGCGGGCCAGGACGCGGAGGACTTCCTTGAATTCGACGTTGTCGGTGGAGTCGATCGGCGGCACGGCGCCGACCTTTTCGTACTCGACACCGAGGTGGACGAGCATTGTGGCGTCGCCACCGTCATCAAGGATCATGTTGGGCAGTTCGCCGCCCGGCCAAAGCAGGATCTGCTCGGCGAGGTCCCAGTATTCTGCGAGGCTCTCGCCCTTCCAGGCAAAGACCGGGATACCGGCCGGGTTGTCAACAGTGCCTTCGCGGCCAACAACGATCGCCGCGGCTGCGTGATCCTGTGTCGAAAAGATGTTGCAACTCGCCCAACGCACGTCGGCGCCTAAGTCAAGAAGGGTCTCGATGAGAACAGCCGTCTGGACGGTCATGTGCAGCGACCCGGCGATGCGTGCGCCCTTCAACGGGGCACTTTCGCGATAGCGATCGCGCATGGCCATGAGCCCGGGCATCTCGTGTTCGGCGAGGGTGATCTCCGCCCGCCCGAATTCGGCGAGGGAAAGGTCTGCGACTTTGAAATCCATGGGTGCAATCGTACCGGGGGGTACAGCAACTTGCCGAATCGAGTTAGTGGCCCGGGGCCGCAGGAGGTTCGGGGCGTACGTCGCTTACGTAGTCCTCGCGGAAGACATCGGGCTCGACGTAGATGTCTTTTGCCATCGGTTCGGCTACGCGAAGATTGCGTTCGGTTGCGTTGATCGTCGACGCGATGTCTGTGGCGGTGGCCGAGGCATCCACGCCGATCTTGACGCCGATGAGGAGTTCCTCGGGCGCGACATGCAGTGTCTTCATGTGGATGATGCGGGTCACACCGGTAGTGCTTTCGATCGCGTCGCGCATACGGGTGATGGACTCCTGCGTTGCGGATTCTCCGATGAGAAGACTCTTGACCTCGATGGCCAAAACGACTGCGACCACAACGAGCAAGACGCCGATGACACCCGAACCGACGACATCGAAATAAAGATTTCGTGTGACGAGCGCGAGCGACACGCTCACGAAGGCCACCGCAAGGCCCATCAGCGCGGCAAAGTCCTCGAGCAGGATGACCGGCAGTTCGGGAGCCTTGGCCTTACGGATGAAGGACCACCAGCCCTGGTTACCGCGCACCTTGTTGGACTCGGTGATCGCCGTACGGAACGAAAAGCTCTCCATGACGATCGCCGCACCAAGGACGACGAGCGGAACCCACTTCCACTTGCTGTCGAGTAGACCGCCGCCACCGTGACCCGAAGAGAGCTCCTGAAACTTGTGATAAGCCTCGTACAGCGCAAAGAGGCCGCCGAGTGAGAACAACACGATGGAGACGACGAAGGCATAAATATAGCGTTCGCGGCCGAAACCGAAGGGATGTTCCTCCGTCGCCTCGCGCTGCGAACGTTTGCCGCCGATGAGCAGCAGCACCTGGTTACCGGCGTCGGCGAAGGAGTGGATTGCCTCGGCGAGCATCGAGGCCGACTGCGTGAGCAGATAGGCGAGGAACTTGGTGATGGCAATGCCGGTATTTGCGAGCAACGCGGCGATGACCGCCTTGTTGCCTCCTCCTGCTGACATCAGCCGGTGGCCCGCGCTTCGTCCACGAGCATGACGGGAATGTCATTGCGGACCGGGTAGGCCAGCGCACACGCGTTGCACACGAGTTCGCTTGCTTCCTGGTCGACGAAAAGCGTCGCGCGGCACTGGGGGCAGACCAGGATTTCAAGCAGAGCCGGATCAAGATTCACTTTAACTTCTTTCCATGGTTGAGCCTCCCACGGATGAGTCCGATGACGTCATCTCGGATTGAAGCCATTATTGTCTCATCGGCGCCCTCGACGTTAAGCCTGAGCAGCGGTTCGGTGTTGGAGGCCCTCACATTGAACCACCAGTCGGCAGCGGTCACGGTTAGGCCATCCAGGTGATCGAGGGCATTGTCGCCGTAGGCGGTTTCGATCGCGTCGAGAATCGCCGGTGCATCGTCGACGGTGCTGTTGATCTCTCCGGAGGCCACGTAGCGCGAAAAGGAAGCCATCAGCTCCGACACCGTGCCCTCGGTTTCGGCAAGCGCTGCAAGGACATACATACCGGCGAGCATTCCCGAGTCGGCGAGGAAAAACTCCTGGAAATAGAAGTGCCCCGAGTGTTCGCCACCGAAGACAGCACCGGTGCGCGCCATTTCGGCCTTGATCAGCGAATGGCCGACCGGCGTACGCACTGCAACGCCGCCGTTCTCGGCGATGATTTCCGGCACCGCCTTCGAGGTGATCACGTTGTGAAGGATCGTGGCGCCGGGGTGGCGGCGCAAATAGCGGCTGGCGATAAGGGCCGTGATCGCCGACGGTGTGACGACTTTGCCGCGCTCGTCGATGACGAAGCAACGGTCGGCATCGCCATCGAAAGCCAGGCCGATATCGGCTCCCTCGGCGATGACTGCCGCCTGCAGGTCTACCAGAGTTGTCGCATCGAGCGGGTTTGCCTCGTGATGGGGGAACGTGCCGTCGAGCTCGAAATAGAGCGGCACCAGTTCGACGTCCATTCCGCTGAAAACTGCTGGGACGGTGTGTCCGGCCATGCCGTTACCGGCGTCGGCGACGACCTTGAGCCCCCGGCCCTCCTTGAGCGGTGCGAGTTCGCGGAGTCGATCGGCGTAGGCGCTCAGTGCGTCTGCGGTCTCGAGGACGCCGACGAGTTCACCACGGCCTTCGCCGTCGAGGAGTTCGGAGGCCGCTTCGGCGATTCGGCCGAGTCCGGAGTCCAAGCCGATGGGCCGGGCACCCGCCCGACACATCTTGAGGCCGTTGTAACCGGCCGGATTGTGACTCGCGGTGACCATGACGCCGGGGACGTCCCACTCTCCCGAGGCGAAATAGAGCAAGTCGGTCGACGCCAGGCCGATATCGACGACACCGCCGCCCTGGGAGCGGATGCCGTCGCCGATCGCCCGGGCGATCTCCGGGGACGTTTCGCGCATGTCCCGGCCGATGGCCGCACGGCCCCGGCCATCACTGATTCCGGTTTCGTGTGCGAACGCCTCGCCCAGGGCATAAGCGAGCGCGGCATCGAGTTGTTCGGGCGAGCGGCCGCGGACGTCGTAGGCCTTGACCACCGCCTCAAGGCGTGGGTCCATCAGGAGTCCCTCTCGGTTTTCAGCAGACGTAAATACGGTTGGGGGGAATCATCGGGCGGCGGGGGCCGGGAAATGAGCGGCCGGCCGGCTTCGCGCACGGCATCGGCCAGGGCGAGCAAATCATCATGCGAGGGTTCGAGTGTCGACGGATCGGGCGCAAGTCGCAGGACAGTCCAGCCGCGAGGAGCAGACAAGCGCTGGGAATGGGCAGCGCAGAGGTCATAACTGTGGGGTTCGGCAAACGTCGCCAAAGGCCCCAACACGGCGGTCTGGTCGGCGTAGACATACGTCAACGTCGAGACCGCTGACTCTGAACACGCCGTACGCGTGCAACGACGGACAACACCCACGAAACGAGGTTAACTCCCCACTGGCTGCCCGCGCGTTAGGCTCACCGCATGGACCATCTCGGCGGCATTGTCAGCGGACCCCGTCCGGGCCGTATGCGTGATCGTCGAGGCCGGGGCAAACGCGGTCCGCTGTCGTTGCCGGGCCCGCTGTCGCCCTCGAGCATTCCGGCCCATCGGCCACCGCGCGAGGAATTCGATCTGCTGGTGGGCGATGTCCTCACGAGTCTGCGGTCACATTTCGACATCGAAACAGAGGCCGTTGAGTTCGCCGTTGAAGAGGCTCCCCTTCTGCCCGAGGACTGGGTCGAGGAAGTACCGCTCAGCACACTCGTGACCGGATCGGCCATCACTCGCGTGGTCTTGTTCCGACTGCCGATGACTCATCGTTGCGCCACCGAACTCGAACTTCTCGATCTGTTGTGGACGACGGTGCTCGATCGATTGGGCGAGATCTGGCACATGTCGCCTGACGACCTCGATCCGCGCCCGCGCAGATAGCGGCGCGGTGATCACGTGTCTGTCAGCGACCTGGACGCACTTGCGGCGCGAGGGTCTTCAACGGAGCGGTCGTCAACGGCAATGCGCTCACGCCGTCTCCACGTGTATAGAGCGCGGCGCCCTGAACGTTGCCGGAAGAGTTGACGATGACGTAGGCGAGATCGCCGAGCGGCTTGTCGAAGCGGCCCTTCGCGCCGAGGTCGTATGAGGTCGTCGAGCCCGCCTTGACGGCGACGTCGACCGAACCCTGTTTGGTCATGTCGTCGTCATACGCCGTGATCGTCACGTCGGCCTTGGCGCCCGGAGCGGTGAGCAATAGTTGGGCGTCCTGCAGAATGTTGCCAATGGACAGTGGCGCGACTGCCGGACCCACCAGCGGCTGACCGGCCACCGCATACGCAAAATCCTTGTTACTGGGTGATGAGCGCACGGATGCGCACAACGGATGATCGGCCGTCAATCGCAGGGCGAGCGCGCCTCCACCGGCCGATTTGGGCACGTCCATCACCTTGACCCTGCCTGCCGCGATCTTCACGTCTTCGAGACCGGTCGGGACAAGGGTGCCTTCATTGCCGAGGACTTCAATCTTGACCCGTGCTGTCGCGTTGCCAGGGTTGAACGCGACCAGTTGCCGATCGTTCGCGCCCGAGGCAACGCCGGCAATGACCTGTCGCCGAGCCGGGGCCGCTGTCTCGGCCAACGGTTCGGTGCCACGGAAGGCTGCCGTCGAGGTGTCGCGCATCGCCACAGAAAAGGCACCCCGGCGCGAAAGCACGTGCACGGCTAATTCCGGTTCACCCGCCGCCAGTGAGTCCAGAGGAATGCTCCGTGTCTCGAAGGCGTCCAGGACGATGCCCTCGGCGTTGACGGCATCGACGGTTCCTTTCTCGCCCCAGAGCGAGACATCGGCAACAGCGGTCGAGTCGGACAAGTTGGTCAAGGTCAATGTTGAGAAGTGCTTCGCCCCGGAACCGCCGCCCACATACCAGGCGTCCTGAACGACGGCCGGGCACGAACCAACGCCCAGTCCGCCGCCGTCTTTGCTCGGGGCGATGGCGCCGAAGAAGCCCACGGCGCCAGCCCCCTGGCTGTCAATGGTGTTGACCACCACTGACCTGGCGACGACCTTGGCGTTGTTCCATGAGTCGACCGGCGTCAACGCGTCAACCGACAACTTGTCGGGAAGTGCCGTGGCAGTGGCGCGGGCACCGGTATGTGCCGCAACCCGGCCGGTTGCCACCGTCGTGTCACCGGCGATCGGACAGGCGAAGGACGATTGCGCCACGGTCACGGTTCGGGGCGATCGCGCCTCGGTCTCCCTGGCGGGCAACGCGAAGACTGCGGCGGTGATTGCCACGGCTAGGACCGGAAGAAAGAAAATTTTGAGTGATCTCACGATTCCGCCTCATTTTGCCGGCGTCGCTGGCGTACCGGCGCCGTCAAGATGATCGCGAACAACCAGAGCAAGGCCTGGACTCCGGCCACAACCGGATGCCAAATGCTGCCGGTTTCGGTCGACGTAGCCGGCTTTTGCGGCAAGGTCCACACCCGTGACTGCGGATCCTCGCTGCCGGAAGGCTCAAGTCCGGGCGCGGCGTCGAGGCGGCGGGCGAGTTCGGGATCGACCTTGGGCGCATAGATCGCACCCACACCGAAACCGGCAAGCTTGGACAGATCTGCGGTCGAGGGGTTCGACAAGATGCGGCCGACGAGTTCGGTTACCGGCCGCGATGCATTCACGGTCGGGAGCACGGCTTCCTGACCGAGGCGAAGGCCGTCACGGTCGAAGACCTGGTAGTCGATGCCGCCGGCGACGCTGCCGTCGATCACGAGCGTGCTCCCCGGCCGTGCCGCGAGAAAAGCCGGTATCTCATTCAGGGAGCCCCGAGTCAGGGGTTCGTGCTCACCACGAATGAGCCACCAGGCCCCGGTGCCAATCGGGAGAAGCAAGGCAAGCAGCACCAGTGCAGTGGTGCCGGGTCGGCCCACACCGCCCAACCCGTCGAACGCGATCATGGCTGCTGTAGCCAGGCCCGCGATCCAGATGACAACGGGTATGCCGACCCAGGCGGCGATGCGAACCGAACTCGATGGCGTGTCGAACGTTGACACCGTTCCCAGAGCGGCGACGGCCAGTCCAAACAACGCAAAAAGCCAAGCCCAGGAGACGTGCTTTCGTGTTGCGGAGGGCAACAGCGCGAGCAGGCCGAGAACGAGAACCCCCACGCTCAACCAATCCGGCGCCGCGCCCGGGCCACCGGCCCGGCCAAGGACAATGTCGCGCGCCGAAGCTGCATAACCGGAGGCGAAGCCCGCTTCCCACCACCAGCGCATCGGAATCAAGACACGTTGGAGCATCCAGGGCCCAAGAAGCGCAAACGGCACGAGGGCCGCGATCGCCACGGGGAGACGGAGTTGCCGGCCACCCACAACAATCAGAACCAGCAGTCCCGCAAGACCGAGGAGATACATCAACGGAGCGAAGGCGGCGGCAACCGCGATCCAGATACCGAGTCGCAAGCCGAGTTGCCAACCGGGTCGGGCAAGGAGTTGGAGCCCTGTGTTGACAAGGATTGGAGCGATGACGAGAGCGGTGACGGTGCCAAGGCGGCCTTGAGAGATGGCGCCCGTTCCGACGATCGCGAACGCATACGTCATCGCCCAGAGGATACGGATCGGCCGCGACAAGCAGAGTTGCCGGCCGAGTCTATGTGCGCTCAGGCCCGCCAGCGGCACCACGAACAACAACAGCGATGCCACCACGATGCCGGGCCTGAACCACACCAGTGTTCCTGCGGCAGCAAGGGGCAGAGCAAAGATCGGGGCCATCGCCGAACTGCCCAGGCCCACATCGTGCCAACGCTCGAAAAGAAGTCGCCACCAACCGGCGGCAGTGTCCGGAGAGGCCAGCAGGACGCCGCCGTGCAGCAATCCGCCGGAGAACAATCCGCGACCGGCGATGAAGGACAACACAATCGTGATCAGGACAACCACGAGCCAGGGACGACGTGCGATGATCGACTGCTCGCTCGGCAGGTCCTGGGCTTCGTCGGGACCCGTGTCGATGGCGGTGGAGCGCCGGCCGACGCTGTCGACCGTTTCGGGCCGCACCATCGACGCCACGACTTCCCGCAGCGAATCGAGACCGTGTTGATAAGGCAGCCACGGCGACGGAAGCAGCCGCCGCACCTCCTTGGCGCTCCGTATTGCAGTCGCTGCACGCGACCTGCGGGCCGCGTGGAGTCTGCCCGGGTGGAGGAAAATGGATTGCAATGCCGACAGTTCGTCGCCGGCTTCCTCGGGGGCTTTGACGATAAGCAACCCAAGAATGCGCAGCAGCGTCCCGAAGAAAAGTCGGACATATTGCCATACAAACTTCTTGCTGCCGGCGTTGGCGAGCAGAGTGAACATGGCCGCTCGGCGGTACTCCGAGTCGTGAACGTCACCGGCGGTGGCACGTCTGCTGCCACGAGAACTGGCTTCGGCATGGAAGAGCACCGCGCGCGGAGCCGTACGGACCCGATATCCCGCACGGGCTACGCGCCAGCCGAAGTCGATGTCGTCGAAGAAGAGGCGCAGATTCGGGTCGAAACCACCAAGCTTGTCCCAGACGTCGCGGCGAATCAGCATGCCAGCGGTGTTGACTGCGAGGACATCACGCGGCCGATCGTGCTGGCCGGCGTCGGGTTCGCCCGGCTCGAGTCCGGTTTCGCGGCCACCCGTCGACGTGATGGACAGGCCGACTTCCAAAAGCCGTTTCAGCGAGGGCCATTCACGGATCTTGGGACCGACTGCGGCAATGTCATCGGCAGTAGTCGCCTCATCCAGAAGTCCGGCAAGAGTGCCGGGAGTGACCGCGCAGTCGTCGTGCAGGAGCCAGATCCAGTCGGTGCGCGGCGCCGATTCGAGGCCGAGCTTGACCGCTGCTCCGAAGCCGGTGCCCGAGGCGGCGTAGGTGATGCGTTCGGCGCCGAACGTTTTACGTAGGAGTTCGCCGCTGCCGTCGGTCGAACTCACGTCGACGACATTCCAGGTCGTCGGTGCGAAGTCCATGACCGCAAGGGTCTCAAAGACCTTGGGAAGCCAGGCCGCGCCATTGTGGGCGACAAGAATTGCTGCGACGGTCGGCGGTTCGGCAAGCCAGGGACGCGTCTCCCCGACCTCTTCGAACATGAGGACGAGCCTACTTGGTCGTGGTTAGACCCGCCCTCGAGTGGATGGTGCGAACCTCAAGCGCGCTTCTTGAGCTTGCGCCGCTCGCGCTCGGAAAGACCGCCCCAGATGCCAAATCGCTCATCGTGGCCCAACGCGTATTCAAGGCATTCGGCCCGGACCTCACAGGTCAGGCACACTCGTTTAGCCTCACGAGTGGAGCCGCCCTTCTCAGGGAAGAATGCTTCGGGATCGGTTTGGGCGCATAAGGCGCGCTCTTGCCAGGTCAGCTCTTCGGAATCTTCAAGCGGCAGATCCAGACCCATATCGAATGACATACCTGAAATTACAGTCCTGTTACCTCTCATAAGTCAAGCGGAATGGAAAGATTCATCGATTCGTCGGCGTGTCGCCCCGATTCCGATCGCGTGTCGGCGCACGACACAATGGACTTCATGCACCTCATTCTTCTCGGCGGCGCGGAGAGCGCCGGTTTTGCCCGCGACCTCGCAGAGTTACTCGACGAAGGCGACGAACTGTCGCTCGTCTTCAACACTGCCCGCGACATGTGGGCTCACGGATTGAAACGCTCTCCCGACGCCGATTATCTCCTCACCGCCCTCGGCAAAGACGCGCCCCGCATTCCCACCTATTCCGTCGCCGACGATCTCGCCGGGCTCGGCGCCGAGCCGTCCTGGTTTCGGCCCAGCGACCAGGACATAGCCCTCCAGTTGGTTCGAACAGAACTCATGCAGGCAGGCTTCTCGCTCACCGACGTGACGGCGGCGCTCGTGGCCCGACGCGGCATCGCGACCCGGTTGCTGCCGATGACCGATGACCGCGTGGAGCAGCACGTCGTCACTGACGGACCCGACGGCAGCCGCGCCATCCATATCGAGGAGTTCCTCGCCCGGCATGCCGATCAGCCTGTCAAAGACGTGGTCCTCGTCGCGGATGACTGGAAGGCCAGCGGCGAGGCCCTCGAGGCCATCGAAACGGCAGATGTGATCATCTTCGGCCCCGCGAGTCTCTCGTTGACCCTCATGTCGCTGCTACGAACGCCCGGACTCGTCGAGGCGATCGCGGCAAGCGTGGCGCCCGTCGTCGACGTCAGGACCGCCGACACCGCACCCGAATCGCTGACCGCACACGCACGCGACGTCGAACTCCTTTTCGACCTCGCCGTCCGGGCCGAGCCCCACGCCGCGGCGGTACTCTCCACCGCTAGGGGGCTCGTATGAACACCCTCGATTCGTTATTGAAAGACATCGCCAATCCGGCGCAGCCATTCCTCACCTATTACGACCTGGCCACGGGTGAACGCATCGAACTCAGCGCCGTGACAACGGCGAACTGGGTCGCCAAGACCTCTAACTTTCTGATCGACGGCCTTGACGCCGAACGCGGAACCCGGATCCGCCTCGATGTGCCTACGCACTGGGAATCATTTGTCTGGATTCTGTCCGCGTGGTCGGTGGGAGCGGTCCTGGCCGATCGCGATGCGGACATCGCCGTCGTCGGCCCGTCGTTGCAGGCCGATGAGCAAACCTGCGTCGCCCTCTCACTGAAACCGCTCGGTATGTCATTCGACAACGCACCGCCGGGATTCATCGACTACAACGCCGAAGTTCTCGGCCACAGTGACCACTTCCAGTCCTTCGACCCGCCTACGGCCGACTCGATGGCCCTCGATCTCGACGCCCAGACGCAGACTCATGGTGATGCATATCATGCCGCCGGGATGAATCCGGCGCGGGTCCTGCTGGAGCCGGGTTCGTTGGCTCGGGACAGCGCCGCACTGATCGCCGCGTGCCGGGGCAATGGCTCGCTGTTGATTGCCGCCAACGCAAGCGCCGTCCAACGAAACAGAATTGTTGCCGACGAGCGCGCCCACCCCCTGTGATCCTCGACGCATCGGTCGGCGTCGGGCCGTCGGCCGGCTCAGCAATCCATTACACTCGACGATGCCGTGGCAGCCGCCGGTGAATTGCCCCACCACGATCAGAACAGTAGGGAAACTCGACGGATGAATGTCGCCGACTACGCGGCGCAGCAGGGACTGACCAAGGTCGGCGGTCGCCCTCCACTGCGGAAGTATCTATCTGACGTGTGGCGACGTCGTGAGTTCATTTACTCCCTTGCGCGGTTCCGCATCGAGGCCGAGAACCAGCGCAACCGGCTCGGTATGGCTTGGATTGTTCTCAAGCCGCTACTCGAGGCCGGTGTCTACGGACTCATCTTCGGTCTGCTGCTCGGCAGCAGCCAACGTCCCGAGCATTTCGTGGAGTTCCTCATCATCGGGGTGTTCTTGTTCCAGTTCTTCTCGACGTCATTCACCAGCGGAGCGAAGTCCATCACGTCAAACACAGCCCTCGTTCAGAGCCTGAGCTTTCCGCGCATGTCGCTGCCGATGTCACTCGTCGTGCAGCGCCTGTTGCAGTTCATACCCATGGTCGTCATCATGGTCATCCTCGTCGCGGTGTTCGGCACGATGCCGACATGGCAATGGTTACTGCTGGTGCCGCTTATCGCTATGTTCTTCGTCTTCAACGCCGGACTGACGCTCATCACCGCCCGGCTCACCGTTCACTTCCGCGACCTCGGCCAGCTGCTGCCGTTCGTCACCCGGCTGCTGTTCTACACGACGGGCATCTTCTTCAGCATCGAGAGACAATTCAAGGACCACCCGACCGTTTTGCGGATCGCCGATTTTCAGCCGATCCACGAGTTCCTGAGCCTCGGTCGCAGCGTGCTGCTTACCGGCCCGGATTACGAAGTAAAACCCGAGTACTGGCTTTATACCTTCGTGTGGTCCATCGCCATCTTCGCGTTCGGCGTGATTTTCTTCTGGGCTGCGGAGGAGCGCTATGGCCGCACCGACTAACCGCAAGCCCGTCGTCGTGGTCGACGGCGTCCACGTGGAATACAAAGTCCTCGCCACTGGCAAACGGGCGACCGCAGCCGATGGCCGCAAACTGATGCAGCGTTCCCGCACGACCCGCACCGTCCACGCCCTCAAGGGGGTGTCGTTCACCGCCTACGAGAAGGACAGCATCGGCGTCATCGGATCCAACGGGTCCGGCAAGTCGACGCTCATGCGTGCCATCGTCGGGCTCACCCCGACCACACAGGGTGCGATCTACGCCTCCTCACGCCCCGCCATGCTCGGCGTCGGTGCGGCCCTGCTCAAGGATCTTTCCGGCGAGCGCAACGTCATCCTCGGCGGGCTCGCACTCGGCTTCAGCCTCAAGGAGATCGAGGGCGAGCTCGACGAGATCATCGATTTCGCCGGCATCCGCGACTTCATCGAGCTGCCGATGCGCACCTACTCCTCAGGCATGACGGCTCGCCTCAAGTTCGCCATCGCCACCGCACGCGCACACGAAATCCTCATCGTCGACGAAGCCCTCGCCGTCGGTGACAGGAACTTCCGCAACCGCAGCGAGGCCCGGATCCGTGAGATTCGCGACAATGCCGGCACCGTGTTCCTGGTCAGCCATTCCATGCAGTCGATCAAGGACACCTGCAACCGGGTGATCTGGCTCAACAAAGGCGTCCTGGAGATGGACGGCGACCCCGAAGAGGTCATCGCCGCCTACGAGTCGTCCAGCAAATAGGCAGTTTGACCGGAATTTACTCGAGTTGTTCGATCGCTGAAACGATCCGCGCGCAGTTCTGCTGATCGTGAAACTCAAAGAACGACTGCACTCGCTCGTCGTAGATGTCTTCGCGCACCGCACCCCGCTCCATATAGCCGATGACGGCGTCCACGGTGTCCTCCACGGCGGAGGTGACTGGCCCGAAACCGGTGTCCCGCAAGTCGAAGGCCTGCGGTTTCCCGGCCGCCTCGAAGACCGGATCGAAATGAGCCGCGACCACAGGGATTCCGAGGAGGGCCGCATCGAAAAGGGTCGATGAATAGTCGGTCACGAAAATCGTGGCCTTGGCGAGTTCGTCCTGGAACTCCACCGTCAACTGATCCAGATAGGTCAGCCGGTCCGTGGCGCCCACGACGGCCTCGAAGCCACTGCGCAACTCATAGTGCGGGAGAATCCTGATCCGGTAGTCAAGGGCATCCAGCGCCTCCCGCAGACGTCGATTATTGAGGAAGCCTGCCATGAAGGTGAAATAGTCCGAATCCTCGAATCCGGGCAGAAGAGTGGGCGCCGCGCCTTCACGGTAGGACGGCACCACGAGGTCGGAACGCCAGGTCGGCGCGAAGACGATGGTGCGCGGCTCCGGATCCGGCCGAAGCGTGTCGTGGCGGGCGAGACCAGTGAGCGCCACACGGTCGCCGAAGCCGAGGCGATCGGCGATCCACGCGCGTTCGGATTCGGCGGAGCTCAGGACCAGGTCGTAGCCGGCTGACAAACGGTGAACGATCGCCGACAAGTCCCGATAGATGACGCCGTGCTGGAGAAATATCCGTCTCGTTCCTGCCCGCGGCCGGATGAACTCGACATAATCGTGCCGCTTCCAGCTCGAGGGGATGCCATAGACGTCCATGTCGAAGGCATTGAGCAAGTAGGTGGCATGCACCAGCAGCAATTTGTGCCGAAAGGAATCAGTAGCGATGACACGTCCCAACGGCCGCATTTTGGTCCAGCCGGAGCTATTGCGCCGCACGACGTAGTAGGCGAGAAGGTCACGGCGTTCACGGCGGATGAACTGGAACAACCGGGCGCCGTTGTCCTGAGCGGTGTCGTGACGCTCCCCCAGCAACCAGATGCGTCGTCCATACCAGGGGGTCAGGAGCCGGATCAGTCGCCATCGCCACAAGGGCTGCCGCCGCAACACGGCACGAACGTCGCTCCGGAGATGGAGGGAACGCAGAGCTGCAGCTCCACCGGCACGGCGTTCGATAATGACCCGCTTGTCGGCGGCTGCGCGCACGTCAAAGGCGAACGAACCGCAACGGCCCAGCCGGTCGTTGCGGAACAGCGCACGGGTTTTGAGAGCGGTGACGGGCGGCGCCGATCCGATAAGCACGGCAAGACCGTTGCTGCCATGAGGCCAGTCCCTCACGGGGACGTCGACGGCGAAACCGCACCACAGGCCGTTCCTGGCGGCACGATCGTTGCGCACGCACCAGGTTGCCCGAAATTTACTGTCGCCGATGGCCACCTCAATGCTCTCTTCAGGGCGGGTGTCGAGGATGCTGCTTTTGGGCCGAAGATGCCCCTCGATGCGCAGAATCCCCTCATGCCATGTCACCGCATCAATGAATGCGCCAGTCAGCATGCGTTCGCCAGGTCATCCGTTGAGTTGGCCTGCCGTTGACTGGGGTCCTTGGTCGTCGAGGGTGTCGTTGGCAGGGCGTCCGTCGGGGTCGGCGAAGGGGCTGCCTGCGTCGCAGTGTTTTCGGACTTCTTGATCGTGTCGTCGATCAACGCCCTGATCTGCACGAAATCGGGGTTGACTGTCGAGATCGTGGGGGGCACGAGCGACACCGTTATGACCTTCTCTGTGCGCGACCTGAGCGCCAATTCGGCAAACTGGCCGAGTTCCTTGCTCGGAATCGAGGTGCTCAGCAGGTCCTTGCCGGACGCCAGGATCTTGGTGGCGTTTAACAACACCGTCGTCGGGCTGAGTTCATGCAACATGGCGCTCATGAGGCATTTCTGCCGGCCCATACGGGTGTAGTCGTCGGACTGCACGCGACTACGGGCGTACCAAAGCGCCTGGTTGCCGTCCAGTTGCTGAGTGCCGGGGTCGATGTATTTGTTCACGTAGAAGTCGTCCTGGCCGAACATCGCTATCCGGGTCTTGACGTCGACCGTCACACCGCCGACCGCGTTGACCAGTGAGCTGAAGCCCTTCATATTGATCATCGTGTAGTAGTTGATCTTGAGACCCGTGACGCCGCGAATCGCATCGATCGTCCCATCAAGGCCCGGGTCCTTGCTGTTCGGATAGAGATCGGGGCGGTCGGCAGCGGCAGTATGCACGCCGTTGAGCAGACACTCGCTGCCGCAGTTGTAGCCGTAGGGATAAATCTTGTACATCGGCGAATCCTTCGGGAACGGTACGTTCTCGAGGTTGCGCGGCAGCGAAATGAGGACGGTCTTGCCAGTATCGGCATCGATGCTCGCCACCGTCATGGAGTCGGTGCGCACCCCGAGACGGCCCGATCCGGAGTCGGAACCGATGAGCAGAATGTTGTAACGGCCCTTGAGCGGAGTCGAGACCTTGGTCTGCTTGAACACTTCGCCGACGACGGTGCGCTGCGTATGGACGAGCTTCGAGGCATACGCGGTCGAACCGACCGCCGAGGCGATGATTGCAACATTGAGCACCGTGAGGAATGCGGCCCTCACAAAGTTGAGCCGGAACGGCGAACCGAGGCGCCAGGCATCGAGAAACAACGCAATCCACACAATGGCGACGGTGATGATCCCCACTCGGGCGAGGAGCAAGAAGTCGGTGTTGGTGGCGAGATCAAGGAGACGTTTGCGGTCCATACGTCCGGAAAAGACAAAAAAACCGGCGACGTCGAGCATGGCGACCCAAACTCCGAGGGCAATCCGGCCGATCCATTTGTTGCCGAAAACAAGCTGCGCCGAACCCGGCGCGACGATCGTCATCAGGCAAAGCGTCAGCGCGCGCCGAAAGCGAACGCGCTGCGAGTCGAACTGACGGTTCGCATAGCCGCGGCCCAGGATGTTCGCGCGATGTGACATCTTCCCCCACGATCGTGGCGTCGCTCGCCATGCTGCGGCCGACAAAAGTCCATTATCTCCAAAGGCGCCCGAATAGTGGAATCTTCTCCCCATTTCTTGGGAAGCCGTCAGGTCAGCAACTCGCGTTGAGGTCGTCGGAAGCATTGGCCTTTCGCGGGTCTTTGGCCCCGGCGTCAGCGTTCGGATCGACCTTGGCCAAGGAGGCATCAAGGATTCCGCCGTCGACGGTCGACTTGCCCTCGGCCTTTGCAAGGGCCTTGTCAATGATTCGGCGAACCTTGTCGAAGTCGGGATTGCCGGTGTAAATCACCGGCGGCACGAGCGAGACAGTTGAGACCTTTTCCGTGCGAGCCTTGAGCGCTAGATCCATAAATACGCCCAAGTCCTGCTGCGGAATGTTGGTGCTCAGCAGCGCCTTGCTCGAGTCGGCGATCTTTTCCACGTTGAGAAGAACCTTCTGGGGACTGAGCTGGTGCAGCATGTCGTTCATGACGCACTTTTGCCGTCCCATCCGAGACCAGTCGTCGTTCTGGACCCGGCTACGCGAATACCACAGGGTCTGATCGCCCGTCAGGAGTTGATCGCCGGTCTCTATGTAGCCACGGATCGGCGACCCGATGCCGCCAATGGCTGTCCGCTCCCGCACATTGACGCGAACACCGCCGACGGCGTCGACCACTTTGGAGAAGCCATGCATGTTGACCATGGCGTAGTAGTTGACTTTGAGACCGGTGATCTCCTCGATCGCGCCTTCGGTTGCGTCGATCCCGGGTAGTTTCTGGCCAAAACGATCGGCGTGATCGTTGGCCCAGGTGTTGACGCCGTTGAGTTCGCAACCTGGGCAATCAAAGCCATTGGGGAACTCCTTGCGCATAACCGACCCCTTGGGGAATGGCACGTTCTGCAAGTTGCGCGGCAAACCTATGAGAACCGTGCGACCGGTCTGTTGATCGATGCTGGCCAAAGTCAGTGAATCCGGACGCAGACCGCTGCGGTCGGGCCCGGAGTCACCACCAAGGAGCAGGATGTTGTAACGGCCGTCCGCCGGCTTGGACACTGTGCTGGCGGCAAAAACCGTACCGATGAACTGCTTTTGTACGGAGATGATGTGCGCGCCGAAAAACATAGTGCCGGCAGTGACGAAGCACAGCACCGCATTGATTCCCGTCACTGCGAGCCGATGATTGCGGGCCAATTGCCGCGGAGCGCCGAGTCGCCAGGCATCGACCAGCAAGCAGACCCAGGCGATCGCACCGACGATAAGGAACCAGCGACCCGCCGTCATGAGTAACGAATTGGTCATCAGAGAGAACAGCCCGGTCCGTGACGTCATCGCCAGCAGAAGGAGGAATGTCGCCGACACGAGAACACCGAGCCACACCCGGATGGCGATGCGACCGATCTTCTTGTTGCCCATGACGAGCTGGGCGGACCCGGGCATCACCAAGGTCATCAAGGTCAGGCTCAGCGCGCGCCGAAACTGGATTTTCGCCGAATCGGCGGCCGGGCGCGAATAAGTGCCGCCCATCACACTCAAGCGATCGTAAGACATGCGGTCCTCACGTGGGACTGAGTAGCTGGATAACGGGGTTGAGCTCCCGTTCAGTATTCAGGCAACCCTCAAGGACAACTTGAGGGCGCGCCGAACGCAGCTGTGTTTTGTTTATTCGACACAGCGCTTTTCGGTCGAATCGAGAAGGTGATTACGGCTCATCGGGTAGCGTTCTGGCATGCCCGAGCAGAGTTCCGAGGACCAGTATGGCTGGCTCTACGGCAACAAAAAAGAGTCACGCGTGGCCCCGAGGGCCGCTGATGATCTGCCGCCGCCTCAACTTCCGCCACCGGGCCGGAACAAAGGCAGCAGCAGGCCCCCGAAGGGGCCCAAAAAACGCAAGCCGATCCGCAAGGTCATCGGCATCGTCGTCGTCCTCTGGATCATTTTCCTGATTGCCGTTCCGGTATGGGCGTGGGGACGAATTGCCCAGGTTGATGCCGAACCCACCGCGGCCCGGCCCGGCAATCAACTCGGAACCAACTACCTGCTGGTCGGTTCGGACAGCCGTCGCGGACTCACCAAGCAACAGCAGAAGGATCTCTCGACCGGTGGCGACTCCGGGGGCCCCGGTCGCACCGACACCATCATGATCATGCATGTCGGCAAGGGCCCAACGCTTCTCATGTCGATCCCCCGGGATTCACTCGTGCCCATCAAGGGCTACGGCATCACCAAGATCAACGCCGCCTACGCCTACGGCGGTCCCAAACTTCTCGTCTCCACGCTCGAACAAACCACCGGCCTTCGCATCGACAACTATGTGGAAGTCGGCTTCGGCGGCCTCGTCAATGTCGTCGACTCCGTCGGTGGGGTCGAGATCTGCCCCACGACCAACATCAAGGACAAGGACTCAGGGCTCGACGTCAAAAAGGGTTGCCAGCAGGCCAACGGCAAGACCGCTCTCGCTTTTTCCCGTTCACGCCATAGCTATGCCACGCAGGACATCCAGCGGGTTCAGAGTCAGCGCCAAGTGCTCGGTTCGATCGCCAATAAGGTGAAGTCGCCTTCGACCGTCCTCAACCCATTCCGCTACCAGGCGACGGCTGCGGGCGCTTCGGGTTCACTGCAGATCGGCAAAAACGTCAGCCCGATCGACCTCGGCCGATTCGCCCTCAACTTGTCCTCGGCGATGTCGGGCAAGGGACTCAGCTGCACGATTCCGTTGCGCGACTTTGCCGTCCGCTGGGACTCCGTTCGCGCCCTCAAGATGCTGGATTTCATCAAAAACGATGAGACCGGCCAGATCGGCAGCCTCTGCACCAAGGACGGACTGCCTAAAAAGTAAGGCCGGCGCTTCGCCGGTTGAGCTGCCGCCCTTCGAGACGGCCGCAAGCGGCCTCCTCAGGAACCGGTACGAGGCCTCGAAACCGAGGTGCGTTCGTTGCACCGTCGCCTCACGTGGTTTCGACCACTTGACGCCTTCGGCTTGTCACGCTCAACCTGAGTTCACGCTCGGCCGCGAGCGGCCTCGGTTCACCCAAGCTCAGACTGGATGCCGGCCAGAAGCTGGCGGCCCATGACGATCCGCTGCACCTGATTGGTGCCTTCGTAGATCTGAGTGATCTTGGCATCGCGCATCATCCGCTCGACCGGGTAGTCATGG
>JACMOZ010000378.1 GCA_014377785.1 Aeromicrobium sp. | reverse complement strand
TTGGGTGACCGCGTTCAAAGGTCGGCAAACCTCGGCGGAGGTCACCGTGTCTGAGTCGGAACGGGCCGAGCTGGTGCGGTTACGGAAAGAGGACGCGGATCTGAAACTAGATCGGGCGTTTCTAAAAAAAACGTCCATCTTCTTTGCGTAAGGAAGCCTCGGATACGAACGGCAAGCGTTCGAGCTGATGGCGGCGGAGAAGACCAACTTCACCATCGTGCGCATGGGTCGTCTGCTCGCAGTTTCCCGATCCGGGTGTTACGCCTGGCGTGGGCGGGGGATCTCCCACTGGCCTTGCCGCGACAGCGCGCCATCGCTCCATCGCTCCATCGCTCCATCGCTCCATCGCTCCAGGATGCTTTACCCTGGAGGTCGACTCTGGGGTGCAACGATATAGCGCCCATCGTTTCTATCTCAGAGAGCGGATGAAAAACGAGCACACCATTTCACGCTCCAACTTCCATTTCCATGAGCGAACGTGGAACGGGTCACAGCACAGCGGATTGCATTCGGGCAGACGCAGGGCCACAAAAATGGCGATCCGGGCCGCTCCGTTCGCGGAAACATCCGTGATCAGGGCGGAACACTCCGGTCTGAGAACGTCGAAGAACGTACCAATATCCGCTTTTGTCAGGGCCTCAATCAAGCCAACTGCAGTCACGAGGGCGCAGACCAGTAGTTTCGAACTGCTTGCACTACAGCTCTCACCCGGCACCGTTCAAGGAACAAGAAGGAACCCAGCCAGCGCGAATACGAAAGCCAGACCGTGAGCAGTCAACATCCGGGATGCAAAACTACACAGAATCCAATATCCTATAGGAGTGAGGGCTTGGGTTTCTGTGCTCGACGATGAGGAGATGACAGATGACTCGTCTGTGGAACGATCCGGCGGCTTTCGCCGACGACATGGTGAATGGATTTGTTCGCGCTAACGGACGGTGGGTCCGCGCCGTGTTCGGCGGTGTGTCCCGTTCGACCCGTTCGACCGGGCCGGAGGTTGCTTTGGTCATAGGCGGTGGCTCAGGTCACTATCCTGCCTTCGCCGGTCTGGTGGGACCGGGGCTCGCGCACGGCGCAGCAATGGGCAATCTGTTCGCGTCCCCCTCAGCGCACCAGATCGAATCCGTTGTGCGCGCGAGCGAACAGGGCGAAGGCGTTCTGCTGAGTTACGGAAATTACGCGGGAGACGTCTTGCACTTCACTGCTGCACAAGAGGCGGTGCGCGCCGACGGCATCGACTGCCGTACTGTCGTGGTGACCGACGACATCTTCAGCGCGAAGCCTGACGAGAAAAACAAGCGTCGTGGTATTGCGGGAGACCTCACAGTCTTCAAGATCGCGGGCGCGGCGGCAACTTCAGGCTACGACATCGACGGAGTCGAGCGAGTCGCCGTACTCGCCAACGAACGGACACGTTCGATGGGGGTCGCGTTCACCGGCTGCACACTTCCCGGCGCAGACGAACCCTTGTTCTCCGTTCCAGAGGGCCGCATGGCCATCGGTCTCGGCATCCACGGCGAGCCGGGCATCGACGAGACCGACATCCCCAGCGCGGATGGGCTTGCAGAACTGTTCGTTGAACGTCTGCTCGCCCACGCGGAGGTCCCAGATGCCGTCACCGTGAATGAAGCGCGCGTAGTACCAATTCTCAACGGCCTCGGCTCGGTCAAGAACGAGGAGCTCTACGTCGTATTTGCCCGGATCGCAGAACTCCTCGAAGCGGCTGGCATTACGATCGTTGACCCCCAAGTCGGCGAATTTTGTACCAGTTTTGATATGGCAGGCGCATCGCTGACTCTGCTCTGGCTCGACGAAGAACTCGAATTGCTATGGAACACACCGGCCGACACGCCAGCCTTTCGCACCGGAACCGTGGACCTGGATTTGCTCCAGCATGTCCACAGCTCTGCTCAAGAGAAGAACGCCGAGGAGCCGATTCCACTGTCCTCGATTGACTCCCGCCGCGCGGCCGCACAGCTGTTGACCGCACTTTCAGCTGTGCGCGATGTGATCGCAGAGAACGCCGACGAGCTCGGCCGTCTCGACGCCATCGCGGGTGACGGTGACCACGGCATCGGGATGAAGCGAGGCTCGATCGCCGCGGCCGAGACAGCAGCATCCGTTCTCGAGCAGAACGCCGGAGCGCAGACGCTGCTCACCCGCGCGGCAGACGCTTGGTCCGACCGCGCGGGCGGAACATCCGGTGCGTTATGGGGAGTGATCTTGCACGCACTTGGCAATGCGCTCACGGACACCCAGCCGGTGACCCCGATCGCCGTCGCTGCGGGGGTTTCAGCCGCCAGAAAAGCGGTGATGGACTTCGGCAAGGCTGCGGTCGGGGACAAGACGATGGTCGACGCTTTCGTGCCATTCGCTGATGCTTTGGCCGAGCGGGTGGGTGCGGGTGACACTCTCACAAACGCCTGGGGTGCCGCGTCGGCAGCAGCGTTGGAAGGAGCCGAAACGACGAAAGGCCTAATGCCCACGATGGGCCGGGCCCGCTCCCATGGCCGGAAGGCTCTCGGTGTTATAGACCCAGGCGCAGTGTCCTTTGCCTTGATCGTCGAACGGGTGCACCAGGTGCTAACCGGAGAATAACCAGACCGGCCAGGATACTGCCGGGAACCTCAACTGACACTGAAAAGAAAGGAGCAACCATGACGGGCAAATGGCGCGTCGTAGTGGGTTCGGACGAAGCGGGATTTCAGTACAAAGAAATTCTCAAGCGCGACCTGGAATCTAGCGAACTCGTGATATCGGTCACCGATGTCGGAGTCGACGTCGGCGGGCACACCAACTATCCGACTATCGCGACGACCGCAGCCGAGATGGTGGCGCGGGGCGAAGCCGACCGCGCATTGCTGATCTGCGGCACGGGGCTCGGTGTTGCGATCGCGGCGAACAAGGTGGCTGGGATCCGGGCGGTCACCGCCCACGACAGCTACTCGGTCGAACGTGGTGTGCTGTCGAATAACGCCCAGGTGCTGTGCATGGGGCAACGAGTCATCGGAATCGAGCTGGCACGCCGCAACGTGCGCGAATGGCTGACCTACGTCTTCGACGCGACGAGTGCCTCAAACGCGAAGGTGCAGGAGATCTGCGACTACGAAGGCGTGTGACGGTGCCGACATCCCTCCCCGACCGATACCTGGTCGGGGTGAGCCTGAAAATGTACTTCAGCCATGCGCGCACCGTCGAGTGGTGTCGCGCGGTGGCGGACATCGCGCAGATACATCCGGCCATCGTGTCGAAGAAGGCGGAACTGTTCGTGTTTCCGGACTACCTCTCTGTCGCCGCCGCCCGAGAGATCTTCGGCGACCATGTGGCGGTGGGCGTGCAAGATCTCGGGACGGATGACGTGGGTGCGTTCACTGGGGAGGTGAGCGGAGTCACGATCGCCGAGCTCGGATGCACCATGGTCGAAGTCGGTCACGCCGAGCGCCGACAAATGTTCGGCGACAGCGACGCAGTCGTGAGCGCCAAGATGGCGGCTGCCCTGCGCAATGCACTCACTCCGGTCTTGTGCGTGGGGGAGGCGATTCAGGGTGTTCCAGCGGATGCCGCGACCGAGTGCATTCGCCAGTTCGACGATGCAATGCGCATTGCCCACAGCGCTGGTCAGTTCGGCAGGATCATTGTGGCGTACGAGCCGCTATGGGCGATCGGAGCAG
Organism: Aeromicrobium sp.; assembly: GCA_014377785.1. Taxonomy (GTDB): domain Bacteria; phylum Actinomycetota; class Actinomycetes; order Propionibacteriales; family Nocardioidaceae; genus JACMOZ01. The sequence goes on along the minus strand of JACMOZ010000378.1, from coordinate 9,749 downwards.
CGGAAGCGGCCTCGCCCGGGTATATTCGCGCGGTGTGCGGCGCGGTGCGCGATCACGCTCGAAAACAGGTAGGCGGATCGGATACGCCGGTGATCTACGGAGGAAGTGCCGGGCCCGGCCTGGTCACGACGATGTCCAATGCTATCGATGGCGTTTTCCTCGGACGCTTCGCGCATGATCCAACCGCGTTGGCCGGAATTCTCGACGAGGTGATAGCGCTCGCACCCGCTCTTACGCACGGCTGATAACATCTGCATTTCGGAGGTATGAATGGCTGACACCGTCAACACGATCGGCGCAGCGACCGTGCCCATGCTCCGTGGGCTGCGAGATAGCGTGTACGAACTCGTTCTGGGAATGCTGATGAGCCCAGACATCGTGCCTGGATCGCGACTGTCGATCGACACCGTCGCCCGTGACCTCAATGTGTCACCGACCCCTGTGCGAGAGGCTTTGGTGTTACTTGAACGCACCGGTCTGGTGACGCGGGAGGCTCATAAGGGTTATCGAACCGCACCACCCTTCTCCGATGGACAACTCGAGGCGCTATTCGATGCTCGCCTCTTACTTGAGGGCGGCGCGACGGAATTAGCCACAATAAATGCGGCCACGGTCGTTCCTCAGCTCGAACATTCCATGATGGCGCACCGGGAAGTAACCCGTCGGGTGAAGAGTGCAGCCGCGAAAGGTGAGATTCCGATCGAGTTGCTCAGAGAGTACTTTGTCATCGACTGGAGTTTTCACCACCAGATCTTCGAAGGCACGCATAATCCGTTTCTGGTCGACATGGCTGAGACGATCTCAACCCGAGTGCATCGGATGCGCCAGACCGTGCGTACCGGAGTGTCCGACGCAGGCGATGCTCTCATCGAACACGAGGCCGTGCTTGAGGCACTCAAGGGCGGTGATCCTGGAATCGCGGGCGACGCGATGCGCGATCACATCGAAAAGGTGCGAATGCGATCGCGTTCAGACTCTCATCTGCGTTGAAAGCGAACCACTCAGTGCAAGCCACAGAGCGTAGGCGACCGAGCGCACTCACCGCAAATGTTTCGGACCGAGCCCGTAGGCTCGGCCCGAAATGCTGATCCCGCGATCAGTGGCCCGGTGCTGCCTCCAGCAATGCATCGGACTTGGCGCCAGTGAAGAACTTCGTGGCGTACATCATAAAGGCGGCAAGGAAGGCAAACACTCCGAGCGAGACAATCCCCCACACTCCGCTGGCTGTGGGTACCGCAGTGTTGATGCCGGTGCGCATCAGCGGTGCAACGAATCCCCCAAGGTTTCCCAGCGAGTTGATCAGGCCAATGCCGGCGGCGGCAGCCGTTCCCGTCAGGAACGCGGTCGGGTAGGACCAGGTGATCGGACCGACGGTGAGGAAGCTGGCTACCGCGAGCGTAATGAACAAGATACCGAGGACCGGCTGATTGTTCGCGCCGGCCCACCCGGAAGCGAAGATGAAAACACCGGTCGCGAGGAAAAACCAGGTGCCCCAGTTTCGACGGCGCAGAACGGTGGTGGCATGCTTACCGAAGTAGTAGCAGGCGAACAAGCCGACGAGCCACGGGATGGCGGCCACTAGCCCCACCTGCCAACCGACCTTCTGCCCGATCAGGTTCGAAACCTGTTGAGGCAGGTAAAACGTTGTGCCATACACGGCAATCTGCAGGCAGAAGTAGATGATCGTGAAGTACCAGACCTTCCAATTTGCTAACGCCCGCCAGACCCCGCTTGGTCCATCCGAGGCGCGAACAGAATCCTCTTTCGCCATGGCGGCAAGCAGGGCCGCCTTTTCATCATCGGTAAGAAACTTGGCCTGCTGAGGATGGTTGACGAGCAGGAATGCTGCGACAATTCCGGCGATAATCGCCAGAAGTCCTTCCGAGAAGAACATAACCTGCCAACCACGCCACGGAGTGACCGCGTCGCCGAAGCTGATCAGCCCACCGCTGAGCGGTGCGCCGATCATCTGTGACAGCGGCTGGGCAAGGTAGAAGATCGCGAACATCTGCACGCGCACCTTGTTGGGGAACCACTCTGCTAGGAACATGATGATTCCAGGGAACAGGCCGGCCTCCGTAACACCTAGCAGGAATCTGAGCCCGATGAACATAGTGTCGTTCGTGGTGAATGCGAACGCCGCGGCGACGATCCCCCAGGTGATTGCGATCCGCGCGAGCCAGAAGCGCGCACCGAATTTTTTGAGTAGCAGGTTGCTCGGTATCTCGAAGATCGCGTATCCGATGAAGAAGATCCCGGCGCCGAGCGCAAATGCCCCATCGGAGACACCGCGGTCCAGCTTCAGCGCTGCCTCGGCGAAGCCGACGTTGGTGCGATCGAGGAACGCGACGAAATACAAAATGACGAGCATGGGCATGAGATGCCGCGCCGCCTTGGAGATGCTCGATTTCAGTGCCGGGTTCTGCAGCATGGCGGCCGCGCTCCCGGTCGGGGATTTGGTTGACAAAATACTCTCCTTTGAGTGGGTGTGGCGCTACGCGCTGTGCCCGTAATCGGGGCCCGTGGGCCTGGTTTTAACTGAACAGGTGGGGGGAAATCATCCAGAGGCCAGCGCCAACAAGCAGGACTCCGAGGACAAGAAAGAGGATGCGGCCCTTTGACCAGGCCCCGATTCTTCGGTTCATGATTAGCTACTCCTAGTGCATGTAGAGTCCGCCGTCGACGTTCAGGGTCTGCCCCGTCACGAATCCGGCGTCCTCGCTGATCAGATAGGCGATCGCGGCAGCGATGTCGCGCGTCGTTCCGATGCGCGGTAACACACCGTCGGCCGCCATTTCCACCTTGCGTTCCTCGGTGAGCGTTCCGCCCATAATGTCTGTGTCGATCGGGCCAGGTGAGACGACGTTGACGGTGACCCCGTCACCGCCGAGCTCTCGAGCGACGCTCCGCGAGAAGCCGATTACTCCGGCCTTGGCCGCGGAGTACGCCGTCTTGCTGAACGTTCCGCCGCCGCGCTGGGCAGACACGGATGACAGGCTGACAACACGGCCGACACCGTTCGTGACCATCGTCTCGACGGCCCGTCGGGTGGCGAAGTGCACGCCGGTCAGGTTGATTCCGATGACCCGGTTCCACTCGTCGGGTGTTACTTCGAGATACGGTACGGGAGACGAGACACCCGCGAGGTTCACCAGCGCGACGACCTGGGGCAGCGCCGCCTCCAGCCGATCGAATGCGGCACGCACCTCGGCATCGGATGCGATGTTTGCACCAGCCCCGACGGCCTGGACTCCGTAGCGTTCCGCAATTTCGACGGCGACGGCCGCGGAGGCGTCCGGGTCGAGATCGATGATGCCGATGTTCCAGCCCAACTCAGCCAGGTAGTGGGCTGTCGCCCGCCCGATGCCCCGTGGGGAGGCGGCTCCGGTAAGGATCGCCGTTCGGGATGTTGGAAATGCGCTCATAAATGACTCCTGTTCGTCTTACCTGGATAGTGCGTGGTCGAGCGGCTATTTCGCCGCCCCCGCAGACACCGGATGGATAGGCGCTGGGCCGAGCTCATCCATCAACTTCTTGATGGCCACGTATGCCCTGTTGCGGTATGCCACGAGCTCCGCGGTGCGATCAGCGGCAACATCGAGGTAGCCTGCGCCCGACTTGGTGCCAAACTTGCCAGCGTCTACGAGTTCCTTCAGCGATGCTGGAGTGGCGAACCGCTCCGGCCACCGGGTCTGCAGCGACGCATAGCAGAACGAATAAACATCCAGGCCGGCCATGTCGGCGATCGCGAACGGCCCGAAGACTGGCAGGCGAAAACCGAAGGTGGTGCGAACAATAGTGTCGATGTCCTCCGGGGTTGCGATCCCTTCCTCGACGATCTGTGTGGCCTCGTGAAAGAGGGCGTACTGCAGGCGGTTGAGCACAAAGCCCGTGGAGTCCGTGACCCGCGCTGTTTCCTTGCCGGTGGCAGCGACGATCTCCTCGACCACGGCGATGGCTGCCTCATCCGTGCCAGCGTGCGGAATTAGCTCGACACCAGGGATGAAAGGCGCAGGATTCGAGAAGTGCACGCCGAGGAATCGTCCAGTTCCGTGAACCGCGGTCGAGAGAGATCCGATAAGAATGGTGGAGGTGTTCGATCCGATGATCGCGTCTGGCCGAGCCGACGCGCTGATGCGTGCGAGCGTTTCGCGCTTGATCTCGATTTTTTCTGGCACCGCCTCTTCGATGAAGTCGGCGTCAGCGACCGCCTCTTCGATTGAGGCCGCGGGCGAAACGTTCGCCCGGATGCGTTCGACCGCGTCGGCCGGGAACAGCCCGTCGGCGACAAATTGCTTCGTTTCGTCGATCAGCCGGTCATAGTTCTTCCGGGCGATATCTTCGGAGATGTCGGCCAGGCGTACGGTGGCGCCAGACAGAGCCAGGACTTGGGCAATACCGCCGCCCATGTATCCCGAGCCGACGATAGCTATTCTGCGATGGATCATGACACTCCCTACTTCGTTGGCTGCCGGAGACTACTTGGAGAACGCGGGCAGTAACGTGCGAATGTACTTCTGGTTCGTAGCGCAAACCCCGAGGCTGTCGCCGCCGTATTGTTCGGTCAGAATGATTCCGGTGAAGCCGAGTTCGACAGCGTCGTGGAAGACCTGGCGATAGTTGATCAGTCCGGCCTCCATCGTTGACGGAACCGAGGTGACCCATGATCCGTCTGCCGCCTCGTCGCGGGTGTAGTTCTTGACATGCCAATAATTCGCGTACGGCAGGGTCTTCGCGTAAAGTTCGCGCCAGTCTTCGACCGGGCGGTGCAGACGGATGAGGTTGGCGACATCCGGATTCAGCCCGACGTTGTCGAGCCCGACATCCTGGACGAAACGCACGGCGCTGTCGGCCGTGCCGAGGTAGGTGTCCTCGTAGAGCTCGAGCGACAGGGGCAGGCCGACGGATGCTGCGTGCTCGCCGAGTTCGCGGATGCGCGACACCGCAGCCTTCCACACTTCGGGATCATCCGGATCTTTCGGGCCCTGCGCGGTCCAAAACCACAGCGCTTTCTTCTGCGCCTCGCTGAACGGCTGGTGCAGCCCAGTGGAGAAGACCTGCATGCCCCACTCCGCGGCCGCGTCGATGGTGCGGTGCGCGTAAGCGAGGTTCTTTTCCTCGTGCCCGGGCATGATCACGCTCTGCCGTTGAAGATGCACGGAGGGGATCCCGACTCCGTGCGACTTCGCAATCGTCAGAAACTCATCGCGTCGCGAAGGCTCGAGATCTGCGGGCCGAACGTGGCTGTCGGCCAGTTCGGCCAGCGTGAAGCCCACAGCTGCAATCTGTGCGAACATGTCGTCCCACACTTCTGCAGGCGCATCGTGCAGGGCGACACCGCGTTTGTCCACGGGCGGAAAAGCGTGAAGGCAGCTAGCGATGGGCCACGTGTCAGCGGTGAATGATTCCTGGGTGATCGCCATGATGCTCCGTTGCCTGTCAAGTTATCGCGATGTGCGGTCTATATTTCTGAGGGCTAATAAATCCTATAGAATATAGTATCTGCGTTTGACTCGTCGGGGCAAGTCGTAGACCTCGGCTACCGGTTGTAGGCCGGCATCGGTCCCCTGAGCCGTGCTCCCACAGCATCCGCTGCTTCCGCCGCTTCCGACGGCAGAGGCCCGTTCGCTAAAGACCGAAGGTTGCCGAGCAGGTGCGACGCGCGCGAGCCGCCGATGAGCACGGATTGAACGACGGGGCGATCAACGCACCAGCGCAACGCGAATTCGGTCAGTGGGATACCAGTGCCCTCCGCGATGGCGCTGAGCTCGACGACGGCAGCGAAGAGCCGGTCGTCATAATAGCGCGCCCGATACTCCGAGGCGATCCTCGCATCGCCGAATCGCCCGTGGCTGGCACCGGCATCCCGAATCACGTTGCCGGTCAATAGCCCACCCGCAAGCGGGTTGTAGATCGCGGTCGCAAGCCCCGTCGTCACCGCGTACTCCTGGTACTCCTCCTCCAGCCGGCGTGAGACCAGGTTGTACAACTGTTGGCTAATCATCGGAACCGGTGCACCGACGCTGCGGGCCATCGCCACGATCTCAGCGATCTGCCAGGCCGAGAAATTGGAAACCCCGAGCTGCCCGACCTTCCCTTCTCGCACGAGGTCGGCGACGGCAAGCAGGGTTTCAGCGATCGGAGTTGTGCGATCCGGCTTGTGTAGATACAGCAGATCGATCCGTTCGCGCCCCAGGCGCGACAGGCTCGCTTCAACGGAGCGACGCACGTTCCGTGCCGAGAGGAGTTTCTCTGTGCCAAGCTCGGACTGAGGTTGACCAACCTTGGTCGCGAGCGTAATGCCGACCTGGCCCGCGAGCAGCCGCCCAACGATACGCTCGCATTCGCCGTCGCTATAGCTGTTCGCGGTGTCGAACCAGGTAACACCGGCGTCGAGGGCAGCAGCGACGATCTCTGCGGCCGTCACCTCATCGGCGGTGTCACCGAAAGTCATAGTCCCGACGATGACGGGCGGGATGACCGGGGACGTCTCGTGGGCTACGGTCCCTTTGCTTCCGTGTTCACTCATCGGGCGTACGTTTCGACAACTCTGCTGTCGTCTCTTGCGCCGAGTCCGCCATCCGCTGCTCGCCGGTAGCGTTCCTCCGCAGCCCTGAGGAGCGGGACCTCTGCGCCGACACGGTCTGCCGCGGAGGCGACCAAGCCGCTGTCCTTAACAAAGATGTTGATCGTGCTCATCACCGCAACGTCTGTATCGCCAAGCATCCGCGGACCGCGATCGGACAGCATCCAGGAACCGGCGGCACCGCCTGCGACCAACTCGAGAACGGAAGCCCGGTCCAACCCCAGCGAATCGGCCAAGCTGAGCGCTTCTGCGGCAGCGACGATGTGGATCGAGCACAGGTGCTGATTCACGATCTTTACGCTTTGTCCATCGCCGATACGCCCACCGACCACCCGCACCGTTCCAAGCATGCTCAGGATCGAACTCACGTCCTCGACCTCGGACGCCAATCCGGACGTGAAGATCACGAGCTCGCCCGTCGCGGCCCGCGTCGCGCCGCCGGTGACTGGTGCGTCCACTACTCGGGCGCCGGCAGAAACCAAACGTTCCGCCTGTACCTTGATCGCGTCCGGACCGACCGTGGACATGATCACCCAGGTCTGATCGCGAACGGTATCGCCCGCCTGATCCAGCAGGGTGGCGAGCTGATCGGGCGTCGCGACCATGACGATGACAACATCCGCTCGTGCTGCGTCGATGATGCTTGCCGTTGCGGTAATGCCGACAGCTGCCGCCCGGTCACGAGCGGTAGCCATCGGATCGATGCCGGTGACCGAGTATCCGGCGCTCTGGAGTCGAGCCGCCATGGGCAGTCCGATTGCCCCGATGCCGACGAAAGTGAGTGCGGTCATTGTTGTCCTCCCGACAGTGGAATGAGCGTTAAGGCAGAAAACTCCGTGAAGTGTTTGCGCATTGCAGCACGTGCGCGATCCGGTGAACGCGTGGCGAGTGCGTCGACGATCTCGCTGTGCACACTGTCGGTATTGATGGAACCATCGGGCTTTTTGGCATCGTGGCGTGCGGCAAAGTCGCGACGCACACGCACATCTTCATGCAGGACATGGCTAAGTCCGAGATCGAGCATGTTGAAGATCGGATTGTCGACGATCGCATACAGCCGCGTATGAAAAGCGAGGTCAGCCTCCAGCGCGGCCTCTGGGTTGCCGGCGACCGACTGCACCATCATCACGTCGACGAGGGCACGCAGTAGTTCGATGTCGTCATCCGTCACGTGCACAGCAGCTTCCGCCGCGATGGTCTCCTCGAGCATCTCGCGCGCTCCGGCGAACTGCTCTCCACTGAGATAGTCAAGACGACGCATGACGGTGAAATACGTGCGGAGAAACGAAGCATCCGGCGCATCGATGTAGCTGCCGTGCCCCTGCCTGCGACGCAAAATTCCGAGGCTCTGGAGTGTGGCCAGCTGCTCCCTGAGCGCCCCCCGACTGACATTGAGCGCGGCGCACAACTCACGCTCCGGCGGAAGGCGACGAGCGCCGGAGGACTCCGGATTACTGATCTCGATGAGTCGCACGACGAACTCATCTAGCTGATCGGTCATAAACTTCCTCGCAGATCGGAAATTGGTAGAACCAATTTGTACGATCACGCTACGACATCGCAAATCCTGTGTCAACATTGGTTTTACCAATTTTTCAATGCGACCGTGTCCCGCGGGAAGGTAGACCTTGAAAACCATCGTTCTTGATGACGATCCGACCGGCACGCAATCTGCGACAGCAGTGACCGTGCTTCTGGAGTCGAGCGCTGACATCCTCACCGACTCGCTCCAGAACAGCGACAGCGTGTACGTTCAAACAAATTCGCGCTCGATTAGCCAAAGCGAAGCCGTCGCATTGGTCGGCCAGGTACGTCGGGACGCACTCGAGGCGGCAACTCGCCTACATGACGACGTACGTTTCGTACTTCGTGGTGACTCAACCCTGCGCGGGCATGTCTTTGCCGAGAGCGAGGTGTTCGCGTCAGACGAGTCGATCATCGTGTTCGTACCCGCGTTTCCCGACGGAGGGCGCACCACAATCGACGGAATGCACCTCGTGCTCATCGACGGTCAGCAGATTCCCGCCGATCAGACCGAATACGCTGCGGACCCGGTGTTCCCATTTACGCATGGCCGCCTCGACGACTACGTCGCCGAGAAGTCGGATCGGCCTGGGATTCTCGTGCCGTTGGCCGCCGTGCGCGCCGGCGCTCTTGCCGACGTGCTCCGAGATGCACCGCCAGGCAGCGTCGTACTTCCTGACGTTTCAGACAACGCCGATATTACGATCATCGCGGAAGCCATAACGACAGCCCAACTGGCCGGGCGCGATATCGTCGTGCGGTGCGCTGCGCCACTCGCAGCAGCACTTGCCGGAGTGGCCAGCGACGGACTGCTGCCGACGCCGCTTCTCAGAGAACCGAGACCCACCCTTTTGATCTGCGGCTCCCATACCCAGGGTGCGACGAGACAACTTGCACCGGTCGTCTCCATCTGGGGTGAACCGGTCACCGTCGACACCGCGCTGGTCTTCACCGACATCGCCGCCGCGAGCGACGCGGTGGCAATCAGCGCCTTGTCGCAGCTGAACGAGCGCGGCCTTGCCATCATCATGAGCGAGCGCACCCGGTCGACTGAACACAACACGCTGGAGCACGGCCGGCAAGTGATGGAGGCTCTCACGGCCGCTGTGCACGTGCTTGAACCAGAGGTCGAGGTCGTCATAGCGAAGGGCGGTATCACTTCGGCCGACGTCGCGCGTATCGGGCTGGGAGCGCGAACGGCTCGTGTGCTGGGACAGGTACTCCCAGGGATCTCCGTCTGGCAGTTCCAGGGCTTCGACGGACACGAGATCCTCTACGTGGTTGTTCCAGGAAACGTCGGGGGACCTGACACACTAACGAATGTGCTCGCCGCCGTCGGTTTTACCGCAGTCAGCGACCCGGCCGTCGAATCGACCGCCTGAGTCGGACTCCCCGCCCTCACCTGGATGTTCGGCGCCATCACGGTCGCACTTATAGTGCTCGACCAACGCATCCAGACATTAACCCATGCAATAACCCAACGAACTTGTTGCGCGTGCCCGTGATCGGGACGCTCCGCGGGCGGCATTTCCTACCATCGTCAGAGCGCGCTCAGACCACTTTTCGCCCGGATCAGCCGCCCGTAAGTAAAACCTCCAGCGCCGCATGCAAAGAGGGGGTTACAAAGGCGCCGCCGCCG
>JACMOZ010000377.1 GCA_014377785.1 Aeromicrobium sp. | reverse complement strand
GACGCGTTTCTGGAACGGCTCCCGGTTGTAGGCATCCATCTGTTCCCGGATTCGCAGGCGCAACTGCGCCAGCGAGGTGAACGTCTCCTTCCTCAAACCGGCGATGACCCAGGTCGCGACATGGGCCACCGTGTTCTCAGTGCTACTTTTGTCGCGCGGGTGCCGAACTCTGCCGGGGAGCACCGCGGCAGAGTAGTGCGCAGCCATCTCCCGGTAGGCATAGTTCAAAACGACCTCCCCTTCCTTCGGGTGGGAGATCACCCCTGTCTTCAAGTTGTCGGGCACCAGGCGTGGGACGCTGCCGCCGAAGAACGCGAACATTGCAGTGTGGGCGCGCAGCCACGACTCCTGCCGCATATCCAGGGTGGCTTCCACGAACGCATAGCGGCTGAACGGCAGGCACGCGACGAACAAATACACCTTCGACATCTCGCCCGACGTCGGATCGAGTAGTTGCATTGTGGGCCCGGACCAGTCGACCTCGATGCTACGGCCGGCTTTGTGGCCGACCCGCGACGTCGCCCCCGAGACAGCGGCGTGCTCGCCATAGAGGCGGCAGAAGCGGTCGTAGCTCATCGTCGCCTGCGCCATCGATGAGGCGTCTACATACTCCTGGTGCAACAGCTTCAACGTCACCCCGACCCTGGCCAACTCCGTATGCACCCGCGCCCAGTCCGGCTGCGCGAACACACTCTCGTGGACGCCGCGGCCGGGGAACAACGTCGAATACACCTTGGCCTCCGACAACTCGGCGACGTCGTCCCAGTCGAGCCCGAGCCGCTCTGCTGCATCGGGCACAGCTCGAATGCTGTGCCGGGACATTCCCTGGGCGGACTCGATCGCCCGTCGCGACAAGCCCTGATTACGCAGCTGCAGGATCTGCTTCGCTTTGATCTTCCGTACCATTGCCGGTACTCCTTCCACCGTGTGGCGCTCACACGGTGGAAGGAGCTTTTCAGGTGGGGCTCAACCACGCCGGTAGTGGGGCTGAACGATACAAATCACGCATCTGAACAGTGGGGCTCACTCGCACCACAGGTGGTGCCCATCGAAGCCAATATTCAGTTGGACTCGGTAATGGAACTCTATGTGATGGCACCAATCTGGTCACGGTATTCATCGGGGCTGAGGTAGCCGAGCCGCTGTTGAAGCCGGGTGGTGTTCCACCAGCGCAGATAGTCGTTCAGGCCCGCGTGGAACTCGTCCACAGTTTCGGGTTTCTGGATGCGGAACCATTCCTCCTTCAGATGGCTGAAGAACCCTTCCATGGCGGCGTTGTCGAGGCATGTGCCTTTGCGAGACATTGACTGAGTGAGCCCTGCCTTGCGCAAGGTGTCGCGCCACAGGGTGTGGCGGTATTGAAATCCCTGGTCTGAGTGGACGAGAGGCTTCTCGCCAGGGCTGAGAGTATCGAGCGCCAGGCGGAGGCCGTCTGTGACCATCTTCACACTCGGAGAAGGCCCAGCTGTCGTCGAGATGATTCGGTTGTCGTGCAGATCCATGACAGGCGAGAGATAAACCTTCGTAGTGCCGATGGTGAACTCGGTCACGTCTGTGACCCACTTCGTGTGTCGAGACTTTGTCGCGAACTCACGGTTCAACACGTTCTCGGACGCCTCCCCGACGTCACCTCGGAACGAGTTATACCGTTTGCGTCGCCGCACCGGGCACTGCAAGCCGAGCTCGCGCATCAATTTGAGGACCGTCTTCTTCGACACCGTCCACCCCTGCCGGTGCAGGACAGCGCGGATGCGCCGGTGCCCATAGGCACTCTTGGCTGCAGCGAATGCGTCCCGAATGGCTTCTTTGATGTCGGTTCTTGAGTCCGGGCGACAGAGTCGGCGCCGGTGGTCGTAGAACGTGGACCTGGGAAGGTTCGCGAGTCGCAGCAAGAGGGGTAGCGGGTAGTGCGCCTTGAGATCGTCGACAGCTCGAACTTTCAGTGTCGTTTCTGTGACCTCAAGGCCCGCAATTTTCCCAAGTATGCGACCTCCGCGCGGAGCCGCTCGTTCTCGAAACGCAAAGTCTCGATCTCGGTCTTCGGAGCGGAAACCCCGTGATCGGTTGGCGGCCTGCCGCGCGGCTTCGGACGAAGCCCGTCTTCCCCGTCGCGGCGATAGATACTCGTCCACGTGGCTACGGTACCGGGCGACGGAAGCCCGAACTCCGCAGACAATGCTCTCCCGGACTCGCCTTTGACGTGGCGGCGCACGATCTCGAGCTTGGTCTCGAAGTCGTACTGCCTGCGGTCTCTCGTCACCAACGCCCCTGATCCTCGTAGTTGCCATCGCTCGTACAACATTTGGACCGGAGCCCCGGCAAAGTCAAGCGCGAGGGCCACGGACCTCGCCGTGAAGCCTTGCTCAAACAATTCGACAGCCGACACGGCATCGGCGTGACTCAACGTGCTTTTTGCGTACATCTGACTACTCCCTGAAGAAGGATCCTTTGATTAGGTATCCAACTTTCCGGGACCACTCCAGAAGGCCGTTCGTGTTCTCGTTAGAGCCCCTCTGCCATGGACTTGCGGGATCGCAGAAATAGACGGGCATGTCTGTCGCGGTCGTGAAGGACTTGTGCGTTGCCATCTCCGAGCCCTGGTCCCACGTGAGCGACCCCCGCAGGTGAGCGGGAAGCGTCGCGATCGTGGCTACCAGGCCATCCCGGACGGCTTCGGCCGTGTGACTATCGGGCAGATGAACGAGCATCACGTACCGAGTAGTGCGCTCCACGAGAGTAGCGATCGCCGACTGGTTCAAACGACCCGTGATGAGGTCGCCCTCCCAATGACCCGGCACGGCACGGTCCTGGATCTCGGGAGGACGGTCGGCAATCATGACCATCGGGTCCGAGAAACGATTCCGACGCACCTGGCCGGTGTTCTGCACTTTGCGTCGTGTCCTCCCGGTCCGAAGGGCCGCCTGCACTTCCTTCTTGAGACCTCCGCGGGCTTGCAGGTAGAGCGCCTGGTAGATGGTCTCCGGTGACACGCGCATCTCCTCGTCAGTCGGATGTTCCTTGACCAAAGCGTGACAGATCTGCTCGGGCGACCAGTGGATCTGCAGTTTCTCCTTCACGAACTCGCGCAGTTGCTGCCGATACGTCAGCTTCGAGTCTTTGGGGCGGGGCCGTCGGCCTGCGGCGGCCCGGTGCGCGGCGTAGGGCTCGTACGTGCCCACTTTGG
>JACMOZ010000042.1 GCA_014377785.1 Aeromicrobium sp. | reverse complement strand
GGTCGAGTCGCCAGGGTTTGGCGGAGAATTGCGCGAGCAGCAGAGTGCGCCCAACTGCCGAACGTGTGAGAACCGGAAGTGCAGGCTGGATACTGCGGACCAGTGCAAAGGAAGCCCGCACGCTGGCACCGAAGATTGTCGCCTGCCGGTCGTTCCAAAACCCGCCCGGATCCAACGCCACCGTGGTGCCGCTATGGCCGCGACGCGCCATCTCAAGCACCATGCGCGCCCCCATCGAACTGCCCACAATGTCGATGTTTTCCAGGCCCTCCGATCTAAGAAACTGCTCGACCGCATCAGTCAGCGTCGCGATGGTGACTTCACCATCCAAAGGTGCGCTTTCTCCAAAGCCGGGAAGGTCCACGACGATCACGTCGCGTTCCAAGGCCAAGGTGGCCACAATCGGATCCCAGTTACGCAGACTTGACCCCAAGCCATGGACCAAGAGCAGGGGGCTGCCTGAACCCTGTCGCTCAAAGTTCATCAGAATCCTTCCGTCGTCGAATCTCATCCTCAAAGAGCCGTCGTACTCTCCGAGTTATGGCTGAGCCTCGTTCGGTCAATTGAGTCTACGATCACTCACTCGCCTGCGCACGGGAAACAAATCGAGGTCTCGTCCCGACGGGTGGCGTGGGTTTCAAACTCGGAGCGCGTCATCGACACAAACTCAAAATCAAGGTGCGCTTCGTTAACAGGCGTCGTAACTTTGATTATCTCCGCTCGCTGCTTCAGGCGCTGTCTGATGGTGAACTCGAGCTGATGGTGGACTCGGGCCAAATAACGTATTTCAAAGGTGAAATCGTGAGAAAACTATGGGTAACAGCCGGCGTGTCGGCAACAGCAGCAGTAGTACTGGCAGCCACTGGGTCAGCCGCAGCAACGCCCTCCGAAAGGGGCCACTCGGGCAAGCACGGCAAGAACTTTGTCGCACAACTCTTGCCCCTGAACGCGGGTGAACATACCGTCGGCACAACAACGTTTACCATCCCGAGAGCGGGTGGAACTGCCGCGGTGAGGGTGAAAGGCGATGACGTCACCGTCACCATCAAGGTGCGCGGGGTCACTCCTTTGACCCTTCACCCACAACACATTCACGCTGGCACGGTGTGTCCCATCGCCAGTGATGATAAAAATAGAGACAGTTTCGTCGACGTTATCGAGGGTCTTCCCAAGTACGGTCCGATCCTCATTTCCCTGGACAAGAGCCTCAACAACTTCGCGACCTCGCTGGACTTCCCGGTTTCAGACTCCACGGGCAGGTACCAATACAGTGCAAAAGCGTCGAAGTCACACCTTCAGGCCGAATTGAAGCAGGCCCTGAAGTTGGGCAAGCGGCACGTTGTCATCCACGGGATCAACCCCACGGACCCGCTGCCTTCAACCGTCCAAACTCTCCCCGGACTTCCTGCTTGGGCGACATTGCCCGTAGCGTGCGGCGAACTCCACCGCGTCAAGTGAAAGTAGTCCTAATTTATTAACAGTTCCCGTCGAATGACATGGTGAAGTGGAGTCCGAGGCAATCTGCCTCGGACTCCACTTCAGGTGTTTGCCGAGGCCGTATGTGTCAAGGTGAGCCGAGGTGGCGAACGTGTTCAGCATTGCTGCGGAATATTCACCCTCAGTGGCGGCGTTCTGTCATACACATGAACGCACGCCCCTACTCCACGACCGACCGATCCGGGACTGCCGCGCGTCTGGACGTTGAGCGCACCCTCGCTCTCGATCGACTCGCGAACCTGCATCTCGATTTTGCGGCGATGGTGGCAGCCTCGGCCGATTCGAACGCCGACGACGAGCACGATCCTGAAGGCGCGACTATCGCCTTCGAGCGCTCGCAGCTGGATGCGTTGATCCTGCAGGCGCAACGGCATCTCGCCGACATCGGGTTGGCACGTGATCGACTTGCGCAGGGAGCGTATGAAAAATGTGAGTCCTGCGGCAACCCGATCGGTCAGGCCCGGCTCGAAGCCCGCCCGGTAGCCCGCGACTGCATCACTTGCGCGACGTTGAAGATTTCGGCCGTCGTGTCGCTTGCGGATCGCAAAGGCACTGTCGCGACGACCGAAGTTCGTCTCAGTCATGACGCCAGCATGGGAGGTTCGATGGGGACAGGCGCGATAGGCTGATGCAGATAATGCAACGTGTTTCGCAGTTGGCTAGCCTGTTTCGACGCCCCGTCGGCATAACCGCGTACCTTCAACGTATGGGCAATGTCGTCGAATCAGTCCGCGATCGTCTCGGAGCGATGGTTTTCGCCCGGGTTGCCGGCGATGAAGGCCCGGAACGCCGCGATCGCATCCACGGTGAAGAGGGCGTCCGCCGCTTCAACCACACCGATCCGATCCAGATTGTCCACAGTGATGCCTCGATGTTCATCGGCGGCATTCGGGCGCTCTTGTTGCAGTCACTCCATCCGCTCGCGATGGCCGCGGTAGATCAGCATTCGGGTTTCCGCGGCGATCCGTGGGGCCGGTTGCAACGCACCAGCACCTTCCTCGCCGAGACGACTTTCGGCACCGAGGAGATGGCCCAACGTGCAGTCGACGTCGTCCACGCCGTCCACAAACGCGTCGTCGGCATCGCACCCGACGGGCGCCCTTATGAGGCCAATGACCCGCACCTGTTGCTGTGGGTTCATATCGTCGAGGTCGACAGTTTCCTGATCGCCTTCGACCGTTATGGCAGCCGGTCCCTGACGCCGGATGAACGCGACACCTACGTCGCCCAAACAGCCCACGTTGCACGTGCTCTCGGCGCTGAGGAACCGCCGACAACGACAGCCGAACTCGCCGCTTGTCTCGAGCGATTCCGCCTCGAATTGAAGAGCACTCTGGCGGCCCGGCAAACGGCCAGGTATCTTCTGGTCCACCCGCCGGTCCCACTGGCGTTGCGACCGGGCTACACATTGCTCTCCGCGGCCGCGGTCGGCCTGCTGCCGCGCTGGTCGCGGATGCCGCTGCGAGTCCCCTATCTGCCCATCGCCGAGGCAACCGCAGTCCGCGCGACGGGACTCGCGATCACGGCGACCATTCGCTGGATCATGCGGCCGCCAAAAAAGGAGTCGGAGCCGGCGAATGAGCAATAAGCCGGGCATCCAGGAGTTCGATGCACCCGGCTTGGGCTCCCTGTGGCATACCGAGGAGCGCGCAGCGCTGCTCAACGCCGTACGTAAATTGTCCTACGGCGCGGTCAGGACGGCCGCCGAGGAACTAGACCACCAGGAAGCCGAGATCCCGGACGAACTGATCGGCAAACTCGCCGACCTCGGCCTCTTTGGCATCATGATCGCGAAGGAGTATGGCGGCCTCGGATTGGGCGTTTTTGAATACTGCCTGGCGTCGGAGGAACTCGCCCGCTCGTGGATGAGCGTGGGCAGCATCATCGCCCGAGGACAGGGTTTGGGCACCCAGGTCAAGGACCAGGAGACCCACAACAAGTTGATGCAGAGGTCGGCCGAGGGCGACTGGATCGGGGCAATCGCGTTGTCCGAGCCCCAGGCCGGATCCGATCTCGCCAGCGTCGAAACCGAAGCCGTCCGTGAAGGCAAAAACTGGATCCTGACCGGTGAGAAAAAGTGGTGCGGCAACGCATTGTCCGCCGACTTCATCCAGGTTCTCGCCCGCACCAAAGGTGAGGACGACGAACTTGTAGCCCTGCTTGTCCGCAAGGAACGTGGCGTCTTCCCTAAGGGCGTCACAGGAACATCGATCGACAAGATCGGCTATCACGGCATCATCAGCTGGAACCTCACCTTCGACCATGTGGTGGTCTCGGCCGACGACGAGTTGACGAGCTTCTATGCACCGGCCGAGAACGAAGAGCCGCACACGTCGGGCGGCGCCTTCCATGCGGTGCAGCACGGTCTCAACATCGCCCGCGTGCAGACGGCGGCGAGAGCCGTCGGTTTGGCGAGGGCAGCGGTCGAAGACACGACCGTCTATCTCCAGACCCGCCATCAGTTCGGCCACCCGATCGGCGACTTCCAGGCCCTCCGTTTCGAGTTGGCGACGATGGCGGCCGAGGTCGAGCAGGCTCGCGCCTTTTATCGGCAAGTCGCCCACGACCTCGACGCCGGCGAGTCGGTCGAACGCGAGACCGGCATGGTCAAACTTCTGGCCTCGGAGATGGCCGTACGGGTCACCAACCAGGCCATGCAGTTGCACGGAGGCAATGGCTACAGCCGCGACTACAGTGTCGAACGCTATTGGCGCGACGCCCGGCTGACCACGATCTTCGAAGGCACCAGTGAGATCCAGCGCAGGACCATCAGCAACCGCATCCTCCCCCGCAGCCCCTTGGAATAGGGGCTGTCCCATCCGTAGGAGCAGCGGTAACAACCCGCACATCGTCTATGGGACGGTACGGGCATTCCCTGCCAAATCGCCGACGCACCACGCAACGCCGACGGCGCCCTGATGCTCGTTGGCTCGGGTGGCCAGCACTGGACCTCGGTCCATGTCGCAAACCTCGCCGATCCGTATTTCGCTGTCTTCGAGGAGCCTCCCGGCGAACGCTATCTCGGCGTCAGCGGCGACAATCCGACCATGCGCGAACTCGGCGAAGCCGTCGCCGGACGCCATTACAGACTCCCCTCGTCGAGGAACTCGCGAACGGCTATCGCTGAGACCGTCTTCACGCCGCTCACAAGGGCGACACTCGTCATCGACAACAGTGACCTAGAGCACCCCGCAGCTGTCGAGGTACTGAACCTCAAATGGGCGGTGGGCTTGCGTTTAGCGCAGCGTGAAGCATCGACTGCGCGGACCAGCACATCAGTTGGACTGCATCAGCGCGCGAGAGGCCACCGACGTCGGTCAACTACACCAGGGCTTCGATGCCCGTAGCACTGCGGATGGCCAGCACCAGACGATGGCTTTCGGCCTCGGTCAGCCGGTCTCCAAGAGGTTCAAGCGCTTCGGTAATCCAGCCGATCGCCCGACCCTGACGCAGCGGCAACACCGAACACTCTGTCGCGTCTGATTCGAGGGCGGTGTCACCGTCGCTCCCCGCGGAGTGCCGCACGCCTTCATGGTCGTCTCCGAATCAGCCCGACTCTTGTGCCTGCACACGCCGGGTTGCTGTCAAAGCTTCTACATGGATGTGAGTCTGCCCATCGGCGCCGGCCAGCC
>JACMOZ010000041.1 GCA_014377785.1 Aeromicrobium sp. | reverse complement strand
GCACGGCATCAACGGCTCAATCCGGGACCACTGGGAATCGGTCAAAACAGTCATCCGTGACATGACTCCACAAAACCAGCCAGAACACGCTCCACTTAGGAGACACGCCCTAGGCGTTAACGGCGCCTGGCGTGTCTCATCACAGTCCTGCCGAGCCTCCGTCCCGGACCGGAACCACGTCCGTCCGACGAAGGAGAGAACGCATGAACAGTCTGACCGATCTACGCGAGGTGGTCGACGTCGTCATCGGCGTCGACACTCACGTCCATACCCACTCCGCGGCTGTGGTTGATGCTGCGACTGGTGGTGTCCTCGGTGAGATCACCGTCGAGGCCACAGCCGAGGGTTATGCCGAGCTGGTGGAGTTCGCCAACAACCACGCGATGTTGCGAGCCTGGGCCATTGAGGGGACCGGCGGTCACGGCGCCGGTCTGAGTCGTCACCTGTTGGAGGCCTCCGAGATCGTCATCGAGTTGGACCGTCCGAAGCGGGCTGCGCGCCGCAACGGCGCCAAATCCGATCCGCTCGATGCGATCCGCGCTGCGCGTGAGGCGATGGCCCGACCACGGCTGGGAACCCCTCGCACCGGGGGCGAACGTCAAGCACTGTCAGTGCTTTTGGCTGCTCGCCGCTCCGCAATCAATGCCTCCACCGAAGCCCAACTGCAGGTCTTCAGCCTGGTCATCGCAGCACCCGAACCGATCCGACTCAGATTCCGTGGTCAGAAGCTTGCCGCGATGCTCAATACCGCCGCGAACCTGCGACTGCACGCCTCCTGGGACACCGAGACGACCAGCACCGTGATGGCGCTGCGGACCTTGGCACGTCGCGCGCACGCGATGCTGAAAGAAGCACGGGAGCTGCAGAAGGCGATGGTGGCCATCATCAGGTCGTGGCGTCCTGATCTACTCGAGGAGTTCGGTGTCGGACCGATCGTGGCCGCGACGGTGTTGTGCGCGTGGTCCCACCCCGGCCGGATTCACTCCGAAGCGGCGTTCGCGATGCTCGCCGGCGTGGCACCGATCCCGGCGAACAGTGGCCAAGTCACCACCCGCTATCGGCTCAACCGCTACGGCGACCGGAACCTCAACAACGCGCTGCACACCGTGGTCCAGAGCCGGATCCAGTACCAGCAAGCCACCCGCGACTACGTCGCCCGCCGCACAGCAGAAGGCAAGACCGGTCGAGAGATCAAACGCTGCCTTGCCCGCTACGTTGCCCGCGACCTCTACCGCCTCCTCGAAGGCGGCCCACAACTGGCTTGACGAAGCATAGGAGCGTCGCGGATGACAAGTTAGCCGAGCGGTGTGTGGAAAACCAGCCCCCGGCATAGACGCGAAGAGAGTAGTTCGTAACACTTGCACCTATGAATCTCGCAAAGTGCCAGTTGACACTTGCTGATGTGGACCTGGGCGCGGCGGATGCTGAGTCCGACGTTCGGGTGTCGACGCGCAGCTGAGCGAACACGGCAACGATTCCGTACAGCGCGCGACCCATTGGGGTCGTGGTGTCGATCATCGGCTCGGTCAGACTCTTGATGTTGACTTCGCGCTCGTCGAGGTCGGCCAAGGTCTCGATCCGGATCCGTTCACTGCCAGCGAGTCGATCGAGCCGGCGCACGAGCAAGGTGTCCCCCGGCCTCAGATGGTCAAGGCACGCCCGCCACTGCGGGCGGTCGGCGGAGCGACTGGATTCCCCGTGGTCGACGTACACGCGCGCCGCTCCTGCGGCGAGCAGCTCGGCCTCTTGTGCGTTGGGGTTTTGCTCTCGACGTGAGACGCGTGCGTAGCCGATGAACTGACTCATGCCGTAAACGATAGTGGCAAGGTTTCGGCGCGAAATGGTTTCGGCGGGGGGTTTCGGCGCGCGTGTCGTCGGCTGTGAATATTGCCGGTAGGTGGCGGCGTTCTGCGATCGCTTGGTGTCGCCGTCAGCTATGGCTGTCACCGTGGGGGGATCGTCACGCGGAGCGGGCCAGGACGGGATCGGCTTGTGGGGCCTCGGATCGGGGCCGGGACGGGCT
>JACMOZ010000376.1 GCA_014377785.1 Aeromicrobium sp. | reverse complement strand
TGCTTACCGTTGCGGCGCTCATCCGGCGAGGTCCGTTGCCGAGTCGGTCATATCTGATCCCCGGGAACGATGCAGAAGAGTGGCAACGGCGAAACCCATCGCCATTTCCACGGTCATCGCCGCGATCACCACGAGCAGGAGCACCTGTCCGTCCGGGACCGGCGTCAGGAACCACCAGAATGCGGCGACCGCGAGGATGACGCCGTTGAGCATGAGTTCCAGCCCCATCATCACCATGACGACGACTTGCTGGGAGAGAGCGCCGTAGAGCCCGACGCAGAACAGTGCCGCGGCGGCGATCAGGACGAGCTGCAGGGTCATCGCCCCAACCCTCCCTGCTGCGGGTCGTCGGGCGTTGGCCGATTCAACTCGTCGCCCCACCGGTCGTAGCGGCCCCGGGGGTTTGCGAGCACGAGGGCAGCGACGATCGTGGCAAACAGAATCGGACTCACGGTGAGCATCACGAGCATCTTGGATCCCATGATGGCCTCGCCGAGGGATGCGGTCAGGTCGGCGGCTGGCGAACCGTTGCGTGCCGGCCAGGGAATGAGGAGTGCGCCACCGGCCAGCAGGATGAAGGTGCCAATGGCGAGGATCGCCGACCACCGTTTGTTATGCACCATGCTCATTGGCATGAGGGCAGGGTTCATTCCCATGAACATGATCATGTAAATCGCCATGATGGCCATCTCCATCACCATCATGAGAATCGTAATGACGCCGATGTAGTCGAGATCGAACATCAGCAACATCACGCCGACGGCGACGAACGACACAGCAAGGGCGTAGGTTGCCCGCGCCATGGAGTCGACGCGGAAGACGGCGATTCCCGAGGCGAGCGCGATGATCGCCAACGCGGGGAACACAAGGACGGACAGCATCCTCAGCCCCTCACCGCGACGACGATCGAGACAACGAGCGTCTGCAGCAGAACGGCCGGCAGCACGATTATCCAGGCGACTTCGGCAAGGCGCTCGGGACGCACCGCCGGGCTGCGGTGCCGCAGGGCGACGAACGCTGCAAGCAATAGCAGGGTTTTCACCAGCGTCCACAGCCAGCCCGGCAACAGCGGTCCGGCCCCACCGCCGAGAAAGAGGGCAACGGCGAAGGCCGCGCCTGTCGTGAGTAGAGCATAGCGTCCCGCGAGAATCAGCAGCCGGTCCACGCCGGATACCTCGGTCAGGATCCCGCCCGCGATGTCTCCGCTCGCGGCTGTCGCAAACGGTCCCCAGTTGGAAAAAGCGACGACGCTCATGCAAAAGACGACGAAGGCGATGGGCATCCAGACGATGAACCACAGATTCTGTTGCGCGGCAACCACATCGCTCACCCGCAGGCTGTGTGCTGCGACGGCGGGGGTCACCAGTGCGAACATCAGTGGCAACTCATAGGAGACGGCCTGTGCGAGAAACCGGTAGCCGCCCACCAGCGCGTGGGCGCTGTTGGCGCCCCAGCCAATCAGCCACACGAGCGCCCACACGAAGACGTCCATCGTATTGAACCAGACGACCCCGACCGGTATATCGGCCAGAACCCACGAACCCACGGGGATCACCGCGGTCTTCAGCACCGCGATCACCACGAGGCCGGCGCAGCCGATGCGCCAGAGGAGAACATCGGCCGCGACGGTCGTGCGGCGTCTCTGCCGCATCAGGCGGGCGATCTCGAGCACCGGGATGACCGCTCCAGACCGGAAAGACCGGCCCTCGGCCCGGGCAACGAGGATCCCATTGAGCGCTGCTCCGGCCAGGGCGAGAAAAGCGAGCACGACCGGAGCAAGCAGGGCCCAAACAGGATTCACCTCAACGATGTCAATCATGTTTCGTCACTCATGTGCGCGACTGTGGAGTCTGGATGACGGGGCCGTCTCGATTGCCAGAGCGGCAACGATGAGCCGCGCGGTTGCGACATCCGTGCCGTTGAGCAGTCGCGGGATCGCGCTCAGCAGACTGCGCTGCAACGCCATCGTGTTCGGCAGCTCGTACGCTCCTTCAGCCGTGTCGTCTCGGGGAGCTGTGTCATCTCGGGCAATGCGGCGCGCCTCGTCGAACCAGCTGATGAGGCGGCCTCGCACCGTCGCGGATTCGCGTGGCCCCATTCCGTCCTGCGCGTGGGCGCGTGCGTCGCCGACCGTGATGCCTTTCAACGTCCAGCGCAGAGCCCAGGAACGGCCGACGCTCTGCGCCAGCTGGTCGAGATCGGCCGCCGCGTCGACCAGTGCCATGCCCGACGCCACAGCGTCGCGAATCCTTCGTGCGCGGTCTGCCGCACACGACCATCCGGCCAGAGCGAGCACCTGCACCGCGACATCAGAACAACGGATGACCGCCAGCCGTCGCTCGTCGTCCGCCGACCGGCGGCTGTCGCCCCCGACCGGGCCGTCACCGCTCGGTTGCGCAGCCGCGGGCAGGACCTCCGCCTCAGCGCTGACGATCACATCGCCGTGGAGCACGCAGCGCACGACGAGGCCGGCGGGCCAGTGGGGGAGCGCCGGGCCCAGAGGCACATGAAGCACATCCATTTCGAGGCCGTCGCGATCGGGTGCGCCGTCGGCCAGAGGAATCCCTCCCGGCATGGGCATGTCCATGTCCATGTCCATATTGTGCTCGGTCGGTTCGTCGACGCTACCGTGCGCGGACGCATCACGTGGTTCCGCCGGCTGGCGCGAGCGGGTGCGCGCATCGCTGTGCTGTCTGCCGTCATCGAGGAGCTCTTCCGCGGCCCGCTCCAGAGTTGAGGCGACATCGCTGGCGCTGATCACCGCTGCTCGCGCCCGTGGACCGGGAAGCTGGGACCAGAGGCGGTCGCACACGGACCCGAGCTCCTGTCCCGGCGCCCCGCAGACCAACAGAACGTCGGCATCCGCCGGGGATGTTGCGGGCACCCAACCTCGGCGAGCAAGCTCCGCTTCAACGCGCATACGGGTTTCACCCCAGCCGGGAACTTCGAGCACGAGCACGTGCACTCGGCGGGTGGCGTGTCTCGCCAGGCTGCTTCTTAGAGCCACGCTTCTTAGACCCACCGCAGCGCACCCTCTCGCCAGGCCCAGACGACACCGACCATGAGCACACCGAGGAAGACGAACATCTCTATCACGGCGCTGATTCCGGCTTTTGCGACGACCAGCGCCCATGGGTACATGAAGAGCATCTCCACGTCAAAGGCGAGAAAAAGCAGGGTCAGTGGGTACCACCTCGCGTGGTACCGGGACAGGGCATGTTCCTCCGGCGCCCAGCCGGAGAGGAACGGCATCCGTTCAAGTGGGTCGGCGGCCACGGCGGTGTACCGCGCCACAAGGTAGAGACCGCCCACAGTAAGCAGCGCGACTGCGAGAAGAATGACAATGCTGATGTAGGTGGACACGCGCCTCCCTCCCGCCATTCCTCGGTCTCACGGCCTTATCAGGTCGGCGTGTTCTTCAACCTAGTCCGAGTGAGCTGCTGCGGATATTTCAGACAGTGGCCCCTCTGAAAATGAGGGGGTAAAACATTGAGCCCGCTATCGGAACTTCGATGCTCAGTTCCTTCCACAACCCTACGTGGACGCCCCTGGATCCGTCACGTTTGACTGTTTCTGCATCGTTTGCGATACGGAGACTAAATGACTGGTTGTGTGACAGTTTCTGCCCTCCTCAAGAGCGCAATCACTCTGTCGTGTAATCGAACGTATAGATGACACGTGTCGAGCATGGGTTGAGTGCCCGTTAGCCGAACCCCCTCCGCGAAGGGAAATGAAGGTCGAGGTCTATCGAACCTTTTGTGTGAGTCGAAGGCCGAATGGGTGTGGCCCGGCGAAGTACCAAACGAGCGCGCCGAGCAGAGGCGCGAATACGACGCCGATCATCCGGAGGGCCTTCTCCACCTCGGACAGGTCCCGGGTTCGCTCAATCTGGACGATGGCGTACGCGATAGCAGCGATGTAGAGGACGGCGACGACGGATGCGAGAGCGACTGCAAGTGCGGCTGGACTGTCCATGACGGTTCCGTTCGTTTGCCCCTTTTCAGTCTCGGTTCTGTCGCTCCACATCACCGATGTCTCGCCGCACGACGTCGTAAAAGATCGTGGGCCTCACCGGCTTGTTGTATAGCACCACGTTGACAGCTGAACTGTAGACAAGGGACAGCGGATAGAACTTTTGCCGCTTGTCCAGCTGAATGACAGTGTCGCCGATACGCACGTCCTTCTTACTCCCCTTGTAGACGACCCATTGCGCTCCGGGAACGTGTCTCATGACGACTTCCGCGACGTAGGCCTGGACCTCCTCAATGAGCCTCAGCTGTTGCCGGGTGAGGGGCGCGTGCGTTTCGACGCCTTCTCCAGCAGGTGGAACCTGGGGATCCCACCAGGCCGGAATCCAGTTCGCGGGCGTTGCCTCGTCTCTTTGCGCTAAGTGCTCGAAGAACCACGGACCCACGTTTGCGAGGCTCGCGATACTGCCATCCGGGTCGGGGCCGCCGGTCGCCCGGAGGTGCTCTCGGATGCGACCGCGCGCATCGTCGATCCCGTCCAGATACGCGTTGTGTGCTCGCACTATCTCGTCTTTCGAGTCGCTCATCAAAGACAGCATGGGCTCAGGCTACCCACAGGGCAAAAGGGGACACCGAAATACGAGCGTGGAACTCCAATTGGCAGGCGGCTGATTGGCGATGGTCGGCCAGGAGCGTCGATGCCGTTCCAGACCAGGCGACATCGCGGGTCCGCCCGGAAGCGGGACGTTGAGAGGGCGCTTCTGAGCATGCTCCTGCGTGACTTCCGGAGAAGCGCGACATTGATCGAACCCTCAACTCTGAGGAGCTGTGGCACGGCCGGCTGATCCTCAATCCATTGCATTGTGGAGCGATGCATGTGTATTGTATTTAAATACGACCGGATCGAAGAGCAATACAAACACTGAAGGGAGCTGTTCGTGGACTTATCTGCCCCACTCGCCTCGTTCATGAATGGCCTCGACGCTGTCGCCCTGCGCGTCGTTGCAAGGGCCGGTTCAGCGCTCACTGGTCGACAGATCGCCCGTTTGGCGGGGACTGGAACGCCGGCCAACGTCCGATTGTCTCTTCTCCGGCTCGTCGACATCGGTCTGGTCATTTCAGTCCCAACGCCCCATGCAACTATGTATTCTGCCAACCGGTCGCATATCCTTTGGCCGGCTGTTGAGATCGCGATGAACGCACGCCAGGAGCTGAACAGGCGCGTAGCAGCATTCGCCGCCTCGAGCGCGCCGGCGAGCGTCACGGTTGCCCTCTACGGCTCTGTGGCACGAGGTGACTCCACCAAGACGAGCGACGTCGACCTGCTTGTCGTCTTTCCCGACGAGGTCGCACTCGATGACCGGGACGAATTCGTCACCGGGCTCAGGGACAACGTGCAACTGTGGACCGGTAATGATGCCCAGATCTATGACCTAACCGAATCGTCCCTGACCAGGCAGAAAGAAGACGGAGACCCGATTGTCGGTAGCTGGGCGTCGGAAGGGATCGTTGTCTTCGGGAACAGCACCCTGGGAATGAGAAAGGCGCCGTGAACGTGCGGATCAAACAGATGACCGCGGAGGAGGTGCGAATCCGTGCCGAACATGCCCGCGATTCTCTCCTCACTGCTCAAGCT
>JACMOZ010000040.1 GCA_014377785.1 Aeromicrobium sp. | reverse complement strand
GACACTCTGGCTGGTGAGCGAATCGATCCAGCGAAGGCGATCGGGGCCGGTGATGGTAATTACGGCTCGATGGGAGAGATCGACTACCGCGGAACCCGCAGCAAGGTCGCGCTGCTCGGACAGCGGATTCCCGTAGTGAGCCGCAACGCCGACATTCGTCGCGTCGCCAGCGTCGCCAGCATCTACGGCGCCGGGCCTGCGCATAAATTCGCTTGGCATGATCGAGTCGGGGTTGTAATTGAGCTGCGGCACGCCGCCTCCTTCATTCATCGTGGTGCGGCGTTGCCAGGTCAGTACATCCCGAGTTGAAGGCGTGCGGCATCCGACATCCGGTCCTGGCTCCAGGGTGGGTCCCAGACAAGTCCGATGTCGATCTCGCTGATGCCGGGAACCGATTGGATTGCGGTGCGGGCGTCTTCGGTGAGTACATCGCCCATGCCGCAGCCCGGAGCGGTCATGGACATTCTGATTTCGACCCTCTGGGTGCCATCGGGGAGCGGCTCTGCTCGGCACACGTAGATCAACCCCAGGTCCACCACATTGATGGGGATTTCCGGGTCGAAGACGTTCTTGAGCTGCGCGATCACCTGGTCGAGGTCGAACGGACCGTCATTCTTGATCACTTTTTCGGCGGAAGAACCACTCAGTCCGAGCGCGGCGGAGTCCTCGGCACTAATTCGGACGAGGTATCCCATTTCGGTTTGAACGGTCACGCTGCCACCCAGAGTCTGCGTCATAACAACCTGCTCGCCGGCCTGGAGCAACATCGGCTGCCCGCCTGGGATCACCGTTGCCTGGCAGTTCTGGCTGAGTTTAATTATGGTGTACTCGCTTGAGCCCATGATTGTCTACTTCTTCCCGTCCAGGCGTTCGCCGTCTTCGAGGGCGTTGCGCAACGCCTGCCAGGCGAGGCTGGCGCACTTGACCCGCGTCGGGTATTCCCACACGCCTGAAAGCACGGCGAGCTTGCCGACGTCGGCTGGTGGTGATTCGCCCACCCATTTGGTGGTGAGCATGGTGTGGACACGGGTGAACAGCGTGAGGGCCTCGTCTTGTCGCAGCCCCTTCACCGCCATGGTCATCAGCGAGGCGGAGGCTTGGGAAATGGCGCATCCTTTGCCCGTGAAGGCGATGTCGCTGACGGCACCATCGGTGAGTTGAAGGGAAAGGGTCAGCTGGTCACCACAGAGTGGGTTGACTGCTTCGACCGTGCGGGTTGCGTCCTCGACTTCACGGAAGTTTCGTGGACTCCGGGCATGGTCGATGATCATTTCCTGGTAGAGGTTCGCGATGCCATTACTCACTGCAGCACCCGGCGACCGGCCCTGAACTTCACCCTGCGCCACCCCTGTCATGGCTCGACCGGACGGTCAGCCTTCCTGAACCGGCCGGCGACCAGCGGCTCTAGCTGCGCCCGCAGCGGCTCCAATTCAATCCGGTCCACCATCTCGTGTACGAACGCGTAAATGAGCAAACCTCGGGCCACCTCCAGCGGAATTCCGCGGGCGCGAAGGTACAGCAATGCCTCTTCGTCCATTTGACCGACCGCCGCACCGTGCGTGCATTTCACATCGTCGGTATAAATCTCCAATCGAGGTCGTGTATCGATCTCGGCGCGGTCGGAGAGAAGTAGATTCTTGTTCTTCTGGTTCGCATCGGTTCCGTCCGCAGCGTGACGAACCATGATCTGGCCGTTGAACACCCCGTGTGCACGTCCGTCCAACACACCCTTGTACAGCTGGTGGCTGGTGCAGTTGGTCGCGACGTGATCGACGAAGATCGTGTTGTCGTGGAGTTGATCACCCTGGGGCAGGTAGACACCATCGAGGCTGACCTCTGCACCGACGCCGTCCAGGAGCACCCGCACTTCGTGCCGGGCGATGCTGGCACCAAGCATGACCGAGCGGGAGGAGAAACGACTGTTGCGTCCCTGTCGCACGGATAGCAGCGCTACATGGAATGCGGTCACCGGCTCGTTTTGAACCTTGTAATGCTCAATCCGCGCGTCCTCGGCGAGGACGAGTTCGGTGACGGCGTTGGTGCAATAGACGTCGGTATCGATCCCGGCGTAGGTCTCGACGATCGTCGCGCGAGAGCCGGAATCGGCGATTATCACCGACCGCGGACTGGATATCAGCGGGATCCCGCCGGTGTCGGAGAAGAATACGAGTTGGATCGGTTCGTCCACGATTGCGCCGGATGTCAAGTGGATGAATGCGCCATCCTCGGCGAGTGCGTCGTTGAATGCGGCGAAGGCGTGACGCACTCCCGGCTCATGCGCGAAGAAGGGTTCAAGGCGGTCGGGCCCCACCGCCAGCACTGCCGCCAGAGTCGTTACTACGGCGCCGGTCGGCAGCCCGGTCACCCGCGAGAGCTCAGCCGCGAAGTGTCCGTTGACGAAGACCAACCGTGGCCCGCCGAGGTCCACCGCTGCCGCGTCGATCAGAGCTGCACTCACCCGGCTGCCCGAGGCCACAGTGGCGGCATCGAAGGGCACCGCCAGGATCGGGCCGAGTGCGGTGTACTTCCAGTCCTCGTCTTTGTGGGTCGGAAAGCCGTGCTCTCCCACCCATTCGAGGGCGGCCATCCGCGCCTCGGTGAGCCAACCAGGATCGCGGCCGTCGCGCTCGCGTTCGACGCCGGCGAGCACTCCGCCGGTTGCTCTCGCCAGGGTCATCGCACGGCCCCGACTGGTGTTGGCCCGACCGGTGTCGGACGCCCTGAAGTGGATTGCTGCGTGCCCGTGTAGCCGTGCTCTTCGAGCTCGACTGCCAGGTCTTTGTCTCCGGAGCGCACAATTCGGCCAGCGGTCATCACATGTACTTGGTCGGGAACGATGTAGTCAAGTAGCCGCTGGTGGTGGGTGATGACGAGCATGCTTCGGCCTTCGCTGCGCAGAGCGTTCACCCCGTTCGCGACAACCCGGAGGGCGTCGATGTCAAGACCGGAGTCCGTCTCGTCGAGGATCGCGAGTTTAGGCTCCAGGATCGCCATCTGCAGGATCTCGTTGCGTTTCTTCTCACCGCCAGAGAATCCCTCATTGACTGACCGGTTCATGAAGGTCTGGTCCATCTCGACGAGTTTCATCCGCTCCTCGGCCAGCGCAAGAAAGTCCAGCGGATCCAGTTCCTCTTGCCCGCGCTGGCGGCGCAGTGAGTTCAACGCGGTGCGCATGAAGTACATGTTTCCGACGCCTGGGATCTCGACCGGATGCTGGAAGGCCAGGAACACTCCCGCGGCAGCACGTTCCTCAGGGGAGAGAGCGAGCAGGTCCTGACCCTCGTAGCGGACGCTGCCGGAGACTTCATAACCATCGCGGCCGATCAGCACACTCGCCAACGTGCTTTTCCCCGACCCGTTAGGCCCCATGATCGCGTGCACCTCGCCCGCGTTCACCTCAAGATTTACTCCCCGTAAAATTTCGTTGTCCTCGATACTGGCGTGCAGTTCTTCGATTTTGAGCATTATCCAACGCTTCCTTCCAGGCTTACGGTTAACAATTTTTGCGCCTCGACGGCGAATTCCATCGGCAGCATCTTGAAGACTTCACGGCAGAACCCGTTCACGAT
>JACMOZ010000039.1 GCA_014377785.1 Aeromicrobium sp. | reverse complement strand
GCAGTGCACGGGATGACCTCTCAACTCGATCGCAATGTGCACGAATGCTGCACCGAAGCCGTGCCGCTTCCCGGCGCCGACGGTTATGAGGCCGTATGGAACCAGCGGCAGATGCTCGCCGAATCGAGCGGCCTGCATGTCGGCCGAATCGAGCACTTGCTTCACCGTTACGGCTCGCTCCTCGTCGAGCTGCTCGACCTGATCGACGCGCAACCGGATCTGGGCAAGGGGCTGACCGGCGCCGATGACTATCTGCGCGCCGAGATCGTTTACGCGGCCTCGCACGAGGGCGCCCGCCACCTCGATGACGCTATCGCCCGCCGTACCCGCATCTCCATCGAGACGTTCGACCGAGGCACCGAAGTAGCTTCCGAGGTCGCCGAACTCATGGGCGGCGTGCTGGGCTGGGATGCCGCACAGAAGGCCAACGAAGTCGATCACTACCTCAAGCGGGTCGAGGCCGAGCGTGAAAGCCAGACGATGACCGACGACGCGACCGCCGATGCCGCCCGATTGGGTGCCCCCGACGTCGTGCCGGTCACCACGAGCTGAGCCTTCTCCACGATTTGAGCCAGAAAGGCCATTGCCCCGGAACGCCCTGCAACTTCACAGGGGATTCCGGGGCAATCCGTGGGGTGGACGACGGGGCTTGAACCCGCGACCACCGGCACCACAAGCCGGTGCTCTACCAACTGAGCTACGCCCACCACGCGTGTGAGGCATACGCCTCACACGGCGTGGAAAGTCTAACGCCTAGTCTTGGGCACCGGTGATCGACCCGGCAACATTTGCCGCGATCGCGCGTGCGGTGTCGGTGTCGGGGCCTGGCTGGGGCACAAAGACAGCTGCGCGGTAGTAGCGCAACTCTTCGATGCTTTCCTGGATGTCGGCGAGGGCCCGGTGGTTGCCGGCTTTGGACGGCGAAGCGAAATAAGCCCGCGGGTACCACTGGCGAGCGAGTTCCTTGATCGACGAGACGTCGACGACGCGGTAGTGCAGATGGTCGACGAGCTCGACCATGTCGCGGGCAAGGAAGGCCCGGTCGGTTCCGATGCTGTTGCCCGCGAGCGGAGCCTTGCCCGGTTCGGGCACGAATTCGCGCACATAGGCGAGCACTGCCTCTTCGGCGTCGCGCAACGTCAGCCCCTTGTCGAGGTCTTCGAGCAATCCCGACGTCGTATGCATGTTGGTGACGAGATCATTCATCTGCTCGAGCGCCGCCTGCGGGGGTTTGATGATCAGGTCGATTCCCTCGCCGATGACGTTGAGTTCGAAGTCCGTCACGAGGGCGGCCACCTCGATCAGTGCATCCGTCTCCAGCGACAGCCCGGTCATTTCGCAATCGATCCATACCAACTTGTCATTCACGAGAAGTCAGCCTAACGCCTGCCTCGATCGAGTAACCTTGTCGTGCCCGATAGGCTCCGTTGGAACCAATCGGCGCGCCTTGTCGTTGGAAGCAATGACCGTTTCAAGCAGGAGAAGACGTTGAGCAACGAACGCCAGGACCGAGCTGCCCGCGCAGAACAAATGCGACGCGAACGCAACAAGGCCGATAAGCGCCAGCGCAACGGCATCACGATTGCGATTGTCGTGGTGGTTCTCGCCCTGATCGGCGGTGGTGGATGGGCGATCAAACAGGCATCGGATCAAGGCAAGCGCAGCACCGCCTTGGTCACGCCCAAGAACACCACCGAGGACTACGGCATCGTCTACGATACAAAGGTCGCGACTGGCACAGCCTCCACCGATCCGGTCAGCGTCATCGTCTACGAAGACTTCCAGTGCCCGGCCTGCAAGTCCTTCGAAGCCGCTGACGGTCCTTTCCTCAAGCAGGCTGTTGCGGCTGGCGACATCACCATCGAGTATCGGCCGATCTCGTTCCTCAACAGTGCTGCCACTGACGAATACTCCAGCCGCGCCCTCAATACGGCGCTGTGTGTGCTGGACACGACCGACGTCAAGACATACGCCGGAATGCACGAACTTTTGTATGTCAATCAGTCATCCGAAAGTGGACCCGGACTGGACGACGCCAAACTCGGCGCCATCGCCAAGGAGGCCGGAGCTGGCGACCTGACGACCTGCATCAAGTCGCGGAAATTCGATCCGTGGATAAAGAATTCTACCCAAGCTTTCGGTAAGGCCGGCTACACCGGAACGCCAACCATCGTCATCGACGGCAAAAAGGTCGAAGGCCCCGCGCAAAACGGTCAGGCTTCGTTGCCGCGGGTTGCTGACTTGCAGAAGGCCATCGCTGCCGCCAAGGCATAAACGCCCAGGGCATAAAGACACGGGGAAACTGTGACGAACGATCGCCGCAAGCGGGCCGAACGGGCCGAGCAGATGCGTCTCGAACGCGCGAAGGCCGATAAACGGCAGCGCAGCCTCATCACAGTCGCCATCGTTGTGGTAGTGGTTGTGCTCGTTGGTCTCGGCGCGTGGGCATTCAGCTCCGGGGGCGATAAGGACACGGGTCCGTTGGTCACTCCCAAATCCCTTACCAGCGATGGCGGGATCGTCTTTGGCCAGGAGGCTGCGACGGGCACAGCCCCGACCAACCTCAATCCGGTCAACGTTGTCGTCTACGAAGATTTCCAATGCCCGATCTGTCAGATTTTTGAGAAGACCAACGGCGAGTTCCTCGATCAGCAGGTTAGGGACGGTGCGATCTCGATCGAGTATCGGCCGATTTCCATACTGGATACGCCGAGCAGTTCACGGTATGCAAGTCGCGCTCTGAGCGCGGCGATGTGCGTCTACGAGGACCAGGGCGCCAAGGCGTTTAGCGCGTTTCATGACTTGTTGTTTGCCAACCAGCCGAAGGAAAACAGCGACGGATTGCCCGACTCCCAACTGGCCGATTATGCCAAGCAGGTCGGTGCAGCTGGTGCTGGCCGCTGCGTGACAGACGAGACCTACATGACGTGGTCTTTAGGCACGAGCGCCAGCACTGCGAAGACGAAGGATGCCGAGGGCAAGAAGGTGTCCGGGACGCCCACAATCTGGGTCGATGGCAAGGCCGTCGAAGGACCGGAGCAAGACGGTCAGGCAACCATGGCCGGCGTCGCCGACATCCAGAAGGCCATCACCGCCGCCAAGCTCTAACCCTCACTTCCCCGCTGAGCGTGACGTTTGGCAGGGATTTCTCGGCGTGTCGCCGGTCAAACGTCACTCCCAGCCGGGCGGGCAACCCTCTCAGCGGAATGAGCCGAGCCAGAAACCCAGTGACGCGGCGGCAACTGCGGCGACGAGCATGCCCAGGCCGTTGGCCAGCGCAGCCAGGAAGCGACCGTCATGGGCAAGGCGCGCGGTTTCGAAACTCGCCGTGCTGAAAGTCGTGTAGCCACCGAGAAAACCCGCGCCGGCGATCGCGTGCCAATCGGACCCAATGCCGAGGCTGACGACAAGGCCGAGCAAAAACGAGCCACTGATGTTGATGACGGTGGTTGCCCACGGGTATCGACCCGAAGAACGTTCCCGGATCAGCCCGTCGAGGACAATTCGTGTTGCCGCTCCCAGTCCGCCGGCCAGCGCGATGAACAACGTCACGACCGCACCACTTTTCGGGCAATAGCAATTCCTGCGACAGATGCCATCAGTCCCATCGCGACGGTGCCCCCCGCATACGCCAAAGCCAGGCCCAGGTGATCCGTGCGCAGGAGTGTGTCCGCGTCGACCGCAAGCGCGCTGTAGGTCGTAAAACCGCCGAGGAAGCCGGTGCCGAGTAACAGCCGGAGCAGGCGCCGGTGGCCGGCATCCGATCCGCTCCGGGCAAGGCACTCGAGCAGGACTCCCAAGGCGAAGGCCCCGAAGATGTTGATGAGGAACGTCCCAAGGGGGAAGTCATGAGTCGTGCCGATCGCATCGCCGAGGAGATGACGGGCCGCGGTGCCACAGGCTCCGCCAACGCCCACGAGGAAGATGAATCGCCAATTGAGGTGGATCGCAAGCGGCAACCCGGAGGTAGTCTCGCCGGTTTCGATATCGGGATCGAGTGGGAGTGGCCGTTCGTGATCGGCGGGTTCATCGGTAGGCATACGTGTCCCATCTCTCGACAGGAACCATCAGCAGCTGCGGTTCGGGCCGCGATTGCTCGTGCCCCGGCGGGATCCATCGCCGCGTCAAGCCTAACCTGATGGCCGCCGATATCGGGAGGCTCCCTGGCTTTCGAATGGCGGAGCGCCGTTGACAGTAGCCTCGGCGAAATCGACCATGGATTAAGTCGTTCCAACATTGGGGTTCAGAAATGAAGCGCTGACTCGCCGGACTTGCAGCCTTGGCTGTCGTGGTCGCCGGAGTGATCGGAGTGCCAGCACTCCCTGGTCGGCACCGAACGTCCTTCGGAGGGCAAACAGGCGGTTCTCAAGAGCGGCTATGACGGCCAGCCGAAAGTCAACAACGACTTTCGGAGTGAGACCGGTTTGAACGGCGAAGGCGACAGTCGCGATGTCGATCGCAGGACGTTCGAAAAGAAAGTGGAAGAACAGACAAGGCAGCAGCAAAAGGTCTTCGCGGAACTGAACAAGCAGACGCGAGAGCAAGCCGCCGTTGAGATAGGCCCTTGACGACCGCTCGCGTTGCCTCGAAGACATCATGAAAAGCGCGCCCGGCAGGACTCGAACCTGCGACCTAGAGATTAGAAGGCTCTTGCTCTATCCACCTGAGCTACGGGCGCCGGTGACCAGCCTATCGAGGTACCGAGCCCGTACCACCACCATGGCCTAGGCTTTCGCTCGTGGACGATACAACCTTGGTCGCGCCGGCGGTCCCCAGCAAGCTGCCCAAGTACAAAGATCCCGAGCGTCAGCGCGGGCGCGGATTGCTCAAGATCCTTGTTGGGCTGACGGCGATCGCCGGCATTGTCGGTGGCGTCCTCATCTCGATGAATGCCGGAAAACCCGAAGGCGCCAGCCTGTCTGCCATCTATGCTTTCATCCCACTGCCCTTCTTGTGGTGGGCCTATTGGTGGCTCGACCGCTATGAACCCGAACCGCGCCGCTACAAGGTCGCCGCCTTTGTCTGGGGTGCGGTCGTAGCCGTCGCCATAGCGTTGTCCCTGCAGATCTTGATCCAGCGCACCTGGAACGTCAGTGACCAAACCATGGCCTCGTTCGTGGCGCCGTTGACCGAGGAGCCGGCCAAATGCCTCTTCCTGCTGCTCACCTTCCTGCGCGCGCGTCGGGTGATCGGCGGCTTCACCGACGGCATCATCTACGCCGGCATCGTCGGACTGGGCTTCGCCTTTGTCGAAAACATCGGCTACTACGCCGCCGCCTATCTCGGCTCTCCGGACCTCCAAATTGCCGGTGCCCAAGGCGTGACCACGACATTCATCGTTCGCGGTGTCTTCAGTCCTTTTGCCCACCCGCTTTTTACCTCGGCGTTCGGCATCGCAATCGGACTGGCTGTCGCCCGCAAGACCAAAGCCGCGAAATGGCTTATCGGTATTATCGGCCTCGCCGCCAGCATCGCCCTTCACGGGCTGTGGAACGGCTCGCTCAGTTATGGCGGCGGGCTGGGTTTCTTGCTGAGTTATCTTGCCCTCGGCGTCGTGCTTCTGGTGCTGGCAACTCTCGTTATCGTTGCGCGGGTGCGGCAAGTACAGATCCTCGAGCGGTCGTTGCACTATGTGTCTGAACGCGGCTGGATCCACCCCGACGAGATCCCCTACCTCTCCCGATTCAGTTATCGCAAAGCGGCCCGGCACTATGCCTCACAGCATTTCGGCAAGGCCGCAGGGGTGGCCGTCAAGCGTTATCAGCGACTGGCCACGGACATGGCATTCCTCCACGACGCCGTCATGAAGGGGCACAACAAACCCAACGGGGTCGAGCGCACCTACGCCATGCTCGACACGATGTACCAACTCCGCCCGCACTTGCGATTCCCCCCGGCGTTACAGAACTCTCCCCACCGGCACTGACGTACAGCAATTTGGTGGCAATTCGGTCTGGCCAACGCCACGCTTAGGCGGTGTCTCCACTAGGATGTCCACCGGGGTCAGGAGCATATCGAGTCAGCGAGAGGGGTGGCCGTGCCAAGCGAACACGCATCGGCCGAACTGCTTGGTGCCCTGGGCAAGCTGCTTGGCGAAGTGGATCAGGCGTCGTTACTTTTGGAGACACCTTCGGTGGTCGAAGCACGGCAGACGCGGGCCGCAGTCCTCGACCAATTGTCAGACTACGTCTTGCCGAGACTGGTCCAGCTCAATGCACCTCTGCTGGCCGTTGTCGGAGGCTCGACGGGGGCAGGTAAGTCGACCCTCGTGAACTCGATCGTAGGGCAGCGCATCACTGAATCCGGTGTCTTGCGCCCGACGACGAGGTCACCGGTGCTGGTCCATCATCCCGCCGATGCCCACTGGTTCCAGCCCGATCGCATCTTGCCCGAAATGCCCCGGACGCTCACACCGACCAATGACACGTACGCCTTGCGCCTCGCACCATCGAGTCGTGTTCCGCGTGGTTTGGCAATCCTGGATGCCCCCGATGTCGACTCGATCGACAAGGGCAACCGCGAACTTGCCACGCAACTGCTCGCGGCTGCCGATCTGTGGCTTTTCGTCACCTCGGCGGCCCGTTACGCCGACCAGGTCCCGTGGGACTACCTACGAGCAGCGGCCGAACGCAGCACCTCTGTCGCCGTCGTCCTGGACCGCACCCATCCCGGCGCGGTGTTAGAAGTTCGCGGTCACCTCGCCCGCATGATGACTTCGCGCGGACTGAGTGATTCACCGTTGTTCACAGTGCCTGAGTCGGGCGTAGACACCGAGGGCCTGTTGCCGCCTGACGCCGTCGCCGACATCGTCGGGTGGCTGCACGAACTTGCCGCGGACCCCGAAGCCCGCACCCGGGTCGTCACCCAGACCCTCGAAGGTGCCGTCCGTCAAAATGTTTTCAGCGCTCACGACATCGCGGATGCGATGGACGACCAGATCGAGGTCGCCGAGCTCCTTCACCGGGATCTCGGAAATTGCTATGACAAGGCCATCGAAGACATCGCCGTGGCCACGTGGGACGGTTCGCTTTTGCGTGGCGACGTGCTTGCCCGTTGGCAGGACTTCGTCGGCACCGGAGAACTCCTGCGTTCCGTCGAAGAAAAGGTCGGTCGCATCCGAGACCGCCTGATGGATGGTGTCTCGGGCAAGCGCACACGCTCCAATGAGGTCAGTGAAGCGGTCGGGCAAGCCGTGCACATGCTTTTGCTCGAACACGCCGAGTCCGCGGCCGAAGCGGTCGCCCGCAGTTGGAACTCCGCCGAAGCCGGACGCACTCTGCTCGATTCGACGCACGGACTCGAGCGGGCGTCGCGCGAGTTTCGTACGAAGGTCGAACGAACCGTCCGCGATTGGCAGCAAGGCGTCCTCGAACTGGTACGGACCGAAGGCGCAGACAAGCGGATGACCGCAAAGTTCCTGGCGTTCGGCGTCAACGGCATCGGTGTGGCACTGATGATCGTGATGATCTCGCACCGGGCCGGCCCTGTCGGCGGCGAAGCCGGTGGTACCGCCGCCATAGGCCAGAAATTGCTTGAAGCGATCTTCGGCGACCAGGCCGTGCGCCGCCTCGCCGAACAGGCTCACGCCGATCTCGGCGCTCGCGTGGCGACGCTTCTCGATGAAGAGAAACAACGTTATGCGCAATTGCTCGACCTGCCAGAGACCATCAGGGCGAGTCAGGCCTCGCTTCGGGATGCGGCACAGAATGCCGAATACGCGCGCCACACCGACTTCCTTGATGAGCAGGGCCTCGAAGGAGAGATCAATCAGTGAACGCAACGACGGACTCGACCGCAAAAGTTTTTCGAGACGGTCAAAGCGATGTGTCTGTGCGCCTCGACGGGCTGATTCAGGCTGTGGATTCGGGCCGTGGACGCCTTGACGGTGAATTGCTTGCACCGGCCGAAACGATCGCTGATCGTGCCTCCGATCGACTCCGCCTATCCGGCGAGCACACCATCGTTGCCCTTGCCGGTGCCACCGGTTCGGGCAAATCTTCTCTGTTCAACGCGCTGACCGACCTCGATCTTGCTGGCGTCGGCGTTCGCCGTCCGACCACATCGTGGGCGCTTGCGTGCGCCTGGGGTCCCGACGGAGCCGAAGGGTTGCTCGAATGGATGGGTATCCCGGTGCGCCATCAGGTGTCTCGTATGAGCATGCTCGACCGTTCAAGTGACGACACCAAACTCGACGGCCTCGTCTTGCTTGATTTGCCCGACCACGACTCCACTGAGGTCTCCCATCACCTCGAAATGGATCGACTCGTACATTATGCCGACCTTCTGGTCTGGGTCCTCGACCCGCAGAAATATGCCGATGCCGCCATTCACGATCGATATATCAGACCGATGGCATCCCATGTCGACGTGACGATCGTGGTGCTCAACCAGATCGACCGCATCCCCTTTGAACACCGCAAAACCGCCCTCAAAGACGTCGAACGCATCCTCGCTTCCGGGGGACTCGGCGAAGTCCTCGTCATCGGCGTTTCGGCGACACGCGGTGATGGTGTCGATGACCTCAAGCGCGAACTCGCCAAACGTATCCGATCCAAGGCAGCCG
Organism: Aeromicrobium sp.; assembly: GCA_014377785.1. Classification (GTDB taxonomy): domain Bacteria; phylum Actinomycetota; class Actinomycetes; order Propionibacteriales; family Nocardioidaceae; genus JACMOZ01. The sequence continues at coordinate 45,020 of JACMOZ010000039.1, read as the reverse complement.
CCAAAAGCAGGCTTAGCGACGACATCAGCACCATCGCCGCATCGATCGCCGCCAAGAGTGGCACGGCATCCGTACCCGGCATCAGCCCGGCCGACCGCGCCGAGATCGATCAGGCTCTCATCCAGTGTGCTGGAGTTCCAATGGTCGTTGGGGCCGTTGCCTCGTCGACCCGAAGGCGTGCAGCGATCGCCACCGGTTGGCCGGTTGCCCGTTGGCTCGGCCGATTGCGCCGCGATCCACTCAAGGACCTTGACGTCGGCGCCGACATGTCCAACGCCGCGTTGGCCCGTTCGTCGATCCCTTCGCCGACTCACGTCCAGCGCGCGAGCGCCGAAGTGGCGATCCGCGATCTGGCCGAAAAAGCTTCGGTCGGCCTCGGCAAGCCCTGGGAATCGGCCATCCGCACGGCCTCGACCGCCAAGAGTGCTGATATCGCCGATGCCCTCGATCAGGCCGTGATGTCGACTGACCTCGGCGTCACGCGTCCGTCCATGTGGTGGCGAATCGTCAACATCCTCCAGTGGCTACTCTTCGCCGTGGCAGTTGCCGGTCTGGGCTGGCTCTTAGTCCTTTTTGTTGCCGAGGTGGCGAATTTCAGTGTGTCTGATGCACCGGAAGTGGCTGGCTACCCTGCTCCCGCGCTGCTTGCCGTCGCCGGACTCGCTATTGGCATCGTGCTGGCCGTCCTGTCGCGTTTTGCGGGTCGGCTTTCGGGCCGGATCAAGGCCAAGCGGGCGGACCGGTTGTTGCGTACAGTCATCGGCGACGTTGCCCGGTCGCAAGTCGTCGAACCCATCGAGGCCGAACTCGCCGCCTACGCACGCTTCCGCGAAGGTCTGCTCAAAGCCATCGGCTAGTTCGCTTGTGTCATAAAGATTGTGGCCTGGAGGCCTCTGTTTTTATGACGCAAGCCGACTGTCCACAGCTGTAGTAGGCACCGGTGTTGTCCACAATCGTTCTACGACGCCTTGCTTGCGGTTCGATCGACGCCGACGCTGGAACTCCCAGACCGAGGAGTTCTCCATGAACAACTACGAAAACGTCGTGACGCTTTATGGCCATGTCGGCACTGCGATCGAATTGCGCGAAGGCGCGAGCGTGCCGTGGGCGATGTTCCGCGTCGGATCAACGCCACGTTGGTTTGACACCAACAGCCGAAGCTGGAAAGACCACGAGACGACCTGGATGACCATCAAGGTCTTCCGGTCGCTCGCGCAAAACGTTGCCGAATCCCTCAAGGTGGGCGATCCGGTTGTGGTGATCGGCCGGTTGCGCACGCAATCGTGGACAACCAAGGATGGCGAAGCGCGTCAAAGCGAAGTCGTTGAGGCGCACGTCGTCTCGCACGATCTCAACCGTGGAATCACCCGTTATGCGCGGGTGGAGCGTCAGGCGCCCAGCGCAGCCGGACCAGCGGATGACGTTGCCGTCCTCGAAACCCTTGACGAGCAGACGCGGCCCGCCACGGCGGCCTAATCGGGGTTGGGCCGGGCCCGATAGGCTTGCGCATTATGGCCGAATACATCTTCACAATGCACAATGTCCGCAAAGCGCACGGCGACAAAGTTGTTCTTGACAACGTCACGATTTCGTTCCTGCACGGAGCGAAAATCGGTGTTGTCGGCCCGAACGGCACCGGCAAGTCGTCGATGTTCAAGATCATGGCGGGCCTCGACCAGCCCAGCAACGGCGAGGCGACCATCGATCCCGAGGCGACCGTCGGAATTCTGTTGCAGGAGCCCCCGCTGACCGAGGGCAAGACCGTCCTGGAAAACGTCGAGGAAGCCGTTGCCACGATCAAGGGCAAGCTCAACCGTTACAACGAGATCACCGAAGAACTGGCCAGCCCCGACGCCGATTACGACGTATTGCTGGCTGAAATGGGCGATTTGCAGACCGATCTCGACCATGCGAACGCGTGGGATCTCGACTCACGGCTCGAACAGGCCATGGACGCCCTGCGTTGCCCGGCACCCGATGAACTTGTCGACCACCTCAGCGGCGGTGAGCGTCGTCGCGTGGCGTTGTGCAAACTTCTGCTCGAACAGCCCGATCTTCTGCTGCTCGACGAACCCACCAACCACTTGGACGCCGAGAGCGTGTTGTGGCTCGAACAGCACCTCGCGAAGTATCCCGGCGCCGTCCTCGCCATCACCCACGACCGTTACTTCCTCGACAACGTCGCCGAATGGATCCTCGAGCTCGACCGGGGCAAGACGCACCCCTACGAAGGCAACTATTCGACATACCTCGAGACCAAGCAGCAGCGACTCATCGTTGAAGGTAAGAAGGACGCGAAGCGCGCAAAGATTCTCGCCAAAGAACTCGAATGGGTGCGCTCGAATGCGAAGGCGCGCCAGGTCAAGAACCAGGCCCGCCTCGGCCGCTATGAAGAACTGGCCTCCGAAGCTGAACGCAACCGCAAACTCGACTTCGAAGAGATCAACATTCCGGCCGGCCCGAGACTCGGCGATGTCGTGCTCAAGGCAAACGATCTGCACAAAAGTTTCGGTGAGCGCGAACTGTTCGACGGATTGACCTTCGACTTGCCGCGCGCCGGCATCGTCGGTGTCGTCGGCCCCAACGGCGTTGGCAAGTCGACGTTGTTCCGGATGATTGTGGGGGAGGAAACTCCTGACGCCGGTGCTCTCGAAGTCGGCAAGACAGTAAAGATTTCGTACGTCGACCAGGGTCGCGGCGGCATGGACGAAAAACTCAACGTCTGGCAACTCGTGTCGGGTGAGCTCGACTACATCAAGGTTGCCAACTACGAAGTCCCAAGCCGCGCCTATGTGGCGTCTTTCGGTTTCAAGGGCCCCGATCAGCAAAAGCCCGTCAAGGTGTTGTCCGGTGGAGAGCGCAACCGTCTCAACCTGGCGCTCACTCTCAAGATGGGCGGCAATCTGCTGCTGCTCGACGAACCGACCAACGACCTTGACGTCGAAACCCTGCAGTCGCTCGAAGATGCTTTGTTGGACTTTCCCGGCTGTGCCGTGGTCGTCTCGCACGACCGGTGGTTCCTCGACCGTGTCGCCACGCACATCCTGGCGTGGGAAGGCAACGGCGATGACCCGGCGCGTTGGTTCTGGTTCGAGGGCAACTTTGCCGACTACGAGATCAACAAGGTCGAGCGACTCGGCGAAGACGCGGCCCGCCCGCACAGCATGACGTACCGCAAACTCACCCGCGACTAGCCCAGGCCGCACCAAGATTTGGCGGCGAAAGCACCGAGATTGGTCAAAAAGTGCCCATTCGACGGGCAATATCGGCCAAATCTTGGGGACGGGGAGGGGACAGAGATTAGAAGGGTTTTCCCTCGAGCGCGTCGACGACTTTTTGCATCACGCGGCCAACGGCCTTGAGATCGTCGGTATCGGCATTGGCGATGAAATAGTCGTGGACACCCGACACGTGGGTATGCGCGGCTGTCTCGAGAGCGGCGAAGCCCTGATCGGTCAGCATCGCCGACACGCCGCGGCCGTCATCGGAGGAGTGTTCACGCTGCACGAGGCCGACTCGTTCGAGACGTGCGATCGTATGTGTGATGCGGCTGCGTGAATGTGCGACGGCAGTGGCAAGCTCGGCCATACGGGCTGCTCGGCCGGGAGCCTCGGAAAGCCGCACCAGGATTTCATATTCAGGCATGGACAAACCGTGCTTGGCCCGGAGGTCGCGATCGAGCTGGTCCATGAGCACTGTTGTGCCGCCGAGGAACGATCGCCAGATGCGTTGTTGCGTCGCATTCAGCCAGGGAGTTTCGGTCGTCGTTTCCATGTGACTCATCTTACGGGGTAAATGGGATTGATTGAATCGTTTACTAGTGTTATCGTGGATGAAGAAAGTTGAACACTCAACTAAAAGTCTTAGGGGAAAAATATGACCAACACGGCAACCGCCATTACGACAGGCACCTGGGTTCTCGATCCGACGCACACCGAAATCGGCTTTACGGTCCGTCACTTGATGAGCAAGGTGCGCGGCAAATTCGAAGAGTTCGAGGGCAGCATAGTCACGGGCGAGAACATTGCCGACTCAAAGGTCACCGCGACGATCAAGCTCGACTCGGTCAACACCGGTGCTGCCGATCGTGACGCCCACCTGCGGTCGACCGATTTTTTCGGCGTCGACGAAAACCCTGAAATGAGCTTCGAGTCCACCGGCGTCTCTGTCGATGGCGACAACTACACGGTCACCGGCAACCTGACAATCAAGTCCGTGACCAAGCCCGTCGAGCTCGCTGTCGAGTTCCTTGGCGAAGGCGGCGACCCTTGGGGCGGAACGCGTGTCGGCGTCGAAGCCACCACGAAGATCAGCCGCAAGGCATTCGGCATCGACTTCAACGTCGCGTTCGACGGTGACAAGGTACTGGTCGGCGACACGATCTCGATCATCATCACCGCCGAGGCAGTGCTGCAGGCCTAACCCGCCTGCCGGTTGGTCGTCATACGGACTGCCAGTCCGGCATAGAGCTCGGCGAGCTCTCCGGCATTACGGGAACCGCCCGGCTCGAACCACCGCACCACATCGATTCCCAGGGACAGCAGCGCAAGCGCGGTCCCTGGGATGTCGTCTATCTGGAGAACCTTGGTCGCGATGCCCTCCTCGAGGGCTTTGCGCATGCAGTCCTCGATGGCATTGCGGATGGCGGCTATCGCGCGGCGGTGCTCGGGGACGAGCGCACCGAATTCGTATTGCACAATTCGTCCGACCCGACTGTGTTCGGCGTGCCATTTGGTGAAGTCGAAGACCATGTTGTGGATCCGATCGACCGGATCATCGCTTCGCGCATAGGCCTGTTCGATCACCGCGATCGCATCCTTGTGACCGGCGAGGCTCACAGCGAAGAGCAGGTCCTCTTTGGAAGCGTGGTGCACATAGACCGCTGCCGGGCTCATCCCGGCCCGGGCGGCGATATCGCGCGTCGTGGTGCCGGTGAAGCCCTTGTCCGCGAACGATTCGACAGCGGCGTCAAGCAATCGTTGTCGTGCCGTGACGGCCGTCATAGTCTCCCCAATCGCACTGTTGTTGATAGCACTGTTGTTGATAGCACCGTGGTTGACAGCATCCACGATCAACACCATGCTAAGCAAGCGCTTAGAATATATCGCGTACACCTGTTTTTGGAGGCGAAGGTCATGAAGCGGACTATCTACAACGAGGATCACGAAGCCTTCCGGGCGTCGTGCAAGGCATTCCTCGACAAGAATGCGACGCCGAATCTCGAAGAACACCTCGAGAACAAGGCCATCCCACGTGAATTTTGGCTCGAAGCCGGCAAGCAAGGCTTCCTCGGCCTGGAAATCCCTGAAGAGTATGGGGGATCGGCCGCAGGTGACTACCGCTTCAACGCCGTCTGGGCTGAGGAGCTCAGCAAGGTCAATGCCGCCCTCTCATCCTGTGTAGGCATCCACGCCGACATCGTTGCGCCTTATCTCGTAGACCTGGCCACCGAAGAGCAGAAAAAGCGCTGGTTGCCCGGCTTTTGCGCCGGTGAAATCATCACCGCGATCGGTATGACCGAGCCGGGCGGCGGCTCCGACCTCGCTGCCATCAAGACCACCGCAGTCCGCGACCCTTCGACCAGCTCGGGACAAGCCGGAGATTGGGTCATCAACGGCTCCAAGACCTTCATCACCAACGGCTATTCCGCCGATCTGATTGTGACCGCCGTACGCACGAGCCCCGAAAAGGGTTCGCGTGGCATCACGCTGTTCGGCATCGAAGCAAGCGATGAGGGATTTTCGCGTGGGCGCAAACTCGACAAGGTCGGCCAGACCGAATCCGATACGGCTGAAATCTTTTTCGAGAACATCCGCCTTGGCGACGACCGCATCATCGGCGAGGTCGACAAGGGCTTCATCTCCATGATGGAGCGACTGCCTCAGGAGCGTCTCGGCGCAGCCGTGTCCAACATCGCCCACGCCAAGCAGATTCTCGAAGAGACCATCCAATATGCCAAGGACCGTCAGGCCTTTGGCCAGCCGATCGGCAAATTCCAGCACAACAAGTTCCTCATGGCCGAACTCGTGACAAAAATCGAGGTGGCCGAGGCTTATGTCGACAAGGGCGTCGATGCGCACTCTCGCGGCGAGCTCACAGCGATCGACGCGGCCAAGGCCAAATGGTGGTCTGCTGAAATCCAGAATGACGTTCTCGACCACTGTGTGCAGTTGTATGGGGGTTATGGATTCATGAACGAATACCGCGTCGCGCGCGCCTGGCGCGATGCTCGCGTTACCAAGATCTGGGCCGGCTCCAACGAAATCATGAAAGAACTCATCGGCCGGGACCTCGGCTTCTAAATTTCCCATCCTAGGAAGGCTTTACCAATGACCGAAGCAGTAATCGTCTCCACCGCACGCTCGCCGATCGGCCGTGCATTCAAAGGTTCGCTCAAAGAAATGCGCCCCGACGACCTCGCCGTGCAGATGCTCCACGCCGCGCTGGCCAAGGTGCCCGAACTCGACCCGAACGACATCGTTGACCTCATGCTCGGCTGCGGTCTTCCCGGTGGCGAACAGGGCTCCAACATGGGTCGCAACGTTGCGGTTCTTGCCGGTTTCGACAAGGTTCCCGGCACGACGATCACGCGTTATTGCTCCTCCAGCCTGCAGACTTCGCGGATGGCGTTCCACGCGATCAAGGCCGGCGAGGGCGACGTCTTTATCTCCGCTGGCGTTGAGGCGGTGAGCCGCTTCGGCAAGGGCAACAGCGACTTCATCCCCGGCCAAGAGATCAACAATCCGCTTTACAACGACGCCACTCTGCGCACTCAAAAGTTCGCTGACGGCGGTCAGACCTGGCGCGATCCGCGCGAAGACGGCCTGCTTCCCGACGTTTATGTCGCGATGGGTCAGACGGCCGAAAACGTCGCCCAGATCACCGGAATCACCCGTCAAGAGCAAGATGAATTCGGTGTCCGCAGCCAAAACCTGGCCGAAAAGGCCATCGCTAACGGTTTCTGGGCAAAGGAGATCACTCCGGTCACGCTGCCAGACGGCACCGTGGTCAGCGCCGACGATGGCCCACGTGCAGGTGTGACGTTGGAAGCCCTGTCGGGACTCAAGCCGGTATTCCGTCCCGATGGCACGGTCACCGCGGGCAATTGCTGCGCGCTCAATGACGGCGCCGCGGCGCTCGTCATCATGAGTGATCAGAAAGCCAAGGATCTCGGCCTGACGCCCCTGGCACGAATCGTGTCGACGGGTGTCACCGGGCTGTCTCCCGAAATCATGGGTCTGGGCCCGGTCGGAGCAACAAAGCAGGCCCTCAGCCACGCCGGTATGTCGATCGACGACATCGATCTGTTCGAACTCAACGAGGCTTTCGCCGTGCAGGTTCTCGGCTCGGCCCGTGAGCTCAACATCCCGATCGACAAACTCAACATCAACGGCGGCGCCATCGCGGTCGGCCACCCCTTCGGCATGACGGGTGCCCGCATCACGACGACGCTCATCAACTCATTGCAGCATCACGACAAGCAGTTCGGCCTTGAGACGATGTGTGTCGGCGGCGGCATGGGCATGGCCATGGTCATCGAGCGTCTCTCTTGAGCGCCGCCGTAGTGAACGGCAGGCGCTTCGACGGGAAGGTCGCGATCATCACCGGCGCGAGCAGGGGTATCGGTCTTGGCGTCGCCGAGCGGCTCGTCGCCGACGGTGCCAAAATCTGTCTCACTGCCCGCAAACAAGAGGCGCTCGACGAGGCAGTCGCCTCACTCGGCGAAGGCAACGCGATCGGTGTTGCCGGTGCCGGCGATGACCGCGCTCATCAAGACGATGCAATCGCCAAGACGATCGCGGCCTTTGGCAGCGTGGACTTCCTGGTCAACAACACCGGCATCAACCCCGTCTACGGCCGGATGATCGACATCGATTTGGCTGCCGCCGACAAGATCTTCCGGGTCAACGTGCTGTCGGCGTTGTCCTGGGCGCAAAAGACTTACGCGGCGTGGATGGGCGAGCACGGGGGAGCGATCGTCAATATCGCCTCCGTGGCCGGCATCAAACCGGCACCGGGCATCGGTTTCTACGGCGCCACCAAAGCGATGCTCATCCACGTCACCGAAGAACTCGCGGTCGAGCTCGGCCCGAACATCCGGGTCAACTCGGTCGCGCCGGCCGTCGTCAAGACCAAGTTCGCCTCGGCCTTGTACGAAGGCCGAGAGGAAGAAGTCTCGGCGGCATACCCGCTCAAGCGACTCGGTGTCCCTGACGACATCGGTTCGGTTGTCGCTTTCCTGCTGTCCGAGGACGCGGCGTGGATCACCGGTCAGAACATCGTCATCGACGGCGGTGTGACCCTCACCGGCGGCGTCTGAATCTCACCAACGCGATGAGCCGGACGGTTTGGCCCCTTTTTGAATGATTTGGGGGCCAAAACGTCCGGCTCAATGTGTTCTTGGCGGTGGAGTCAGTTGACGCTGACTGCTGACCATGCGGCCTTGACGGCGGCGACCTCGGCGCTGCTCGAGCCATACAGACTGGTTGCCGTGCTCACCGTGTCCAGACGTGCCCTGGCGTACGTCTCTGTGCTGGTCATGTACTGGTCCAGAGCCGCGAACCAGATCGCTGCGGCCTTGTCCCGGCCGATTCCTGCCACGGTCGAGCCGTTGCAGGTCGGGCTGTTTCCATACGTACTCGCACCGCTTCCGTTCGCCAACAGGAAGAAGAAGTGGTTTCCAACGCCTGAGGAGTAGTGCGGATCGGAATTCGGTACGGCCGTGCTCCAGCACTTGTACGAGACGCCATCCTTGCTGGGATCGTCCATATAGCGCAGCGGTGTGCCGTTGCCATTGATGTTGATCTTTTCGCCGATCAGGAAGTCGGGCGTGTCGCTCGAGTTGTTGGCGAAGAACTCGACCATCGTGCCGAAGATGTCGCTGGTGGACTCATTGAGTCCGCCAGCGTCTCCGGAGTAGTTCAGATTGGCCGTGTTCTCGGTGACTCCGTGGGTCATTTCGTGCCCCGCGACGTCAAGTGCGACCAGGGGGTTCTGGTTGTTCGTGCCGTCGCCGTACGTCATTTGCGTGCCGTCCCAATAGGCGTTGACGTAGTTGCTGCCGTAATGCACGCGGGAAGGGACTCCGGTTCCGTCGTTGAAGATGCCGTTGCGGCCGAACGTCGTTTTGAAGTAGTCGAACGTCTTGGCGGCGCCGTAGTGAGCGTCGACTCCGGCGGACTCGCGGTTGCTTTGAACACCAGTGCCCCAGGAGTTGTCGGCTCCGGAGAATGTCGTACAGGTGCCGGCCGTCCTGTTCTTCAGATCGCAAGTGCGGTTGGCGCCGTGCGTGGCGTCGACCATGGAGTAGGTGCTTCCGCTCAACGTGGTGCTGAGAGAGACGGTGCCGACAAAGATCCCTTGACCGGTTCCAGAGGCAGCGACACCATTATTCGTCGCCTTGGCTGAACTCTGGTTTGTAGGCTGGCCGATCTTGATCGGTGTCGTGATGGTTTCCGTCGAGCTGCGCACCGTGCCGTTGTTCGCGTCCGTAACGATGATCTGGCGGCTCGGCGTCTGTCCGTCGGCCTGCATGCCAGTGACCATCGTCTTCCACGCCAGGACGGGCTCGCCTTCGCGGGCGTCGATCACGAGGGTCGGATCGCCGGCCTTACCGATGTTTTTGCCCGCAAATTCGCCTCGGGCTTTTTGCGAAGCCTGTGCTTTCTGGATGCCGGGCGTTGTCGAGACCTTGATCGTCTTGTCCTGGGCCAGCGACAATCCATTGGTCGTGTCAGCGGCGCTTAGGTGGACAACGAAGTCGCCGCCAAGCACGGGCAGATTGTCGTAGGTGCGGGTGAACCGCACATGCGACTCGCCATTATTCGACGAGATCGTGGCCTTGACGGCATACGCGTCGTCCGCCGATCCGAGCACTTTGCTCGGGTTTTCCTGAATGTATTCTTTGGCGGCCGCAGCGGGATTACCGCTGGAATCGGATGCCGCTGCACTGGTGGAGGGCGCAATGAGGCCCAGCCCAGCCACAAGCAGGGTTCCTCCTGCGGTGGCGACGAGCTTTTTCATGAAATGTCCTCTCGGTTGGCATTACGACGTGAGGCTAGTCACATTCGCAGCAGACTGGTCATGCCATCTGGTCATGCCACAGCCGGACGTAGGCCAGCGTTCAGAGGGGGAAGCGCGGGCCGGAGGGTAACGCTCCATAACGAGCACGCCACGCGCTGTATGTCGGTTGCCGTTCCAGGGTTTCGGTCAGCACGTCTGCCGTGAAGCGGGCCAACTTGTCGAGATGCTCGACGAAGGGGTTGTCCTGCCCGGTGAGTAGAAGGCGGCGTACGCGCATTGGCGACCCGACGAGCGGTTTGATGACCATGCCCGAATCGCGGTTAGTCGGGGTGCTGAGCGCGATCGCCTCGCCGGCGCGTATGAGTTCGACGGCCAGGCCGTCGCCGAGGTAGTGGCTGATCTTCGGCGAAAATCCTGCTTCGTAGCAAATCCGCGTCATGCAGTCGGCCTCCCGATCCATGTCGAGGGGGGAGAGGAGCCATCGTTCGGCGGCAAGTTCGGCCAGTTCCAGTTCGTCACGGCCGGACAACGGGTGATCGACCGCCATCAGGACAAAGGCGGGCTCGCAACCGACCGGTCGTGCGATCAGCCGGGAGTCCAGCCGAATTTCGTGTCCGACGAATTCGTGTATCACTGCGAAGTCGAGACGTCCGGAATTCACCAGATCGATCAGTCCGTCGATGCGTGTTTCGCTGTCGGTCACGATTTCGGTGCTCGGGAGCGTTGAGCGCAATCCGCGCATCAACCCCACCAAGGCGTTGCCGAACCTGACACCGATGCGCACTTGCGCGGGCAACGGGCCATCGGCAACATCGGTCCGCAACGAGTCGATGACCGACAAGACGGCATTGGCCCGGCCGAGAACTAGTCGTCCGAGGGGAGTCTGCGCCACACCAGTGCGTGAGCGTTCGAACAGCGGACCGCCGAGGTTGTCCTCGACTCGTCGAAGTTGCCGAGTCAGTGCCGGTTGTGTCATCCCCAGCACGCTGGCGGCCCGCGTGATGCTGCCTTCGTCGGCAACCGCTTTCACCAGCCGCAAGTGCCGTGTTTCGATTTCCATGGAACACCCCCCTGAGGCTGAGCCTAGCCGCGATTTGGCGCGGCGCGGTGACTGTCCAGATCGAGGTCGCAGGCTGTCTTATTCCGAGTGAACTGGGTCACGTCGATCGTGCGTTTGCGCTGGTTATCCCAAGCCGTTGAAAAAGTTGAGGAAAACCTCAGGTAAAACATGAGGGAAACCTCAGATTTGTGGCACAATGGTTGTATGCCCAACCGGTCGAACCTGGTCGGCGGCAGCAACAAAAGGGACTTACCAGTGACTACGATCGAACCTTTGGCTCCGCTCGCCCCGTCGACTGAACACCGCACCACCCTCGTCGACCGCCTCAACGGCGGTGAGCCATATGCGCTCGCCTTCGGCGGTCAAGGTACTCCCTGGCTCGAGCCCTTTGCCGACCTGATCCGCGACTTCGCCCTGGAAGGGGACATGACGTCGTTGGTCCAGGAGTCGACGCGTTTGACGGCACCTGTGGCCGACGAATTTGCACGCATTGACTCCGCTTTCGACCCCGTCACGTGGGCTAATCAGCTCGCGATTGCGGCTTCAGCCGAAGACACCGACGCCGCCGATGTGCCGGCCGCCGACGAACTCGCTGCCACCGCCGTCTCTCTTCCGGGCATCCTCCTGACCCAGTTGGCCGGACTCCGCGCCTTGCGCCGCCAGGGCATCGATCCGCAGCTGACTGCCCCCGTCGCCGTCATTGCCCACTCTCAAGGTCATCTCGCCAAGGCCGCCGCCGAAGGCGCCGACGACGCGGAGATCCTGGCGATCGCCCGTATGATCGGCGCCGCAACGACGATTGTCGGCCGACGCCGCAATCTTCTGGGCAAAGCGATGATCAACATTTCGGGTGTGAGGCCTGAGCACATCGCCGAAATCATCAAGACGCTCCCCAAAATCAATAACGCCGTCATTGGCATCCGCAACGGTCGACGTTCGGTCGTCGTGTCTGGTTCGCCGGCCGACGTCCGCGCTGTGCAAGCCACCTGCGAAGAGGTTGCCGCCGCAGACAAGGCTGAACTCGATCGCAAGATCCGTGGTGGAGCTCCTTTCGCACCCGTCTTCGAAACCCTGAACGCACAGGCGGCGTTCCACCATCCGCTTTTGACCGAAGCAGCCGAACTCGTCGCCGAATGGGCCGGTCTATGCGGTCTCGACGTCGAGCGCGCCCGTGGCCTTGCGATGAAGTCGATCGTCGATCCGGTCGATTGGGTCGAGATCCTCGATTCGGCCGTCGATGCCGGAGCGAGCTGGATCCTCGACCTCGGCCCGGCCCAACTCATCGCGCAGCTGTCCGCCAAGGAACTTCGCGGACGCGGAGCCGTGGTCATCGCCACCACGACCCGTCGAGGTCACCGAGAACTGACCAGCGCCGGCGCCGCTCCGCGTCGCAAGCAGCCCTGGTCCGCCTATGCGCCCAAGGTCGTTGCCCTGCCCGACGGCCGTCTCCATGTCGAAACCCGCTTCACCAAGCTCACCGGCCGCTCGCCGATCCTGCTCGCCGGTATGACGCCCACGACGGTCGACGCCAAAATCGTTGCTGCTGCCGCCAACGCCGGCTTCTGGGCCGAACTCGCCGGCGGCGGTCAGGTGACCGAGGAGATCTTTGCCGATCGCATCGCCGAAATGGGCGAACTCCTCGATCCGGGCCGTACGTTCCAATTCAATTCGTTGTTCCTCGACCCATACCTCTGGAAACTCCAGATCGGCAACAAGCGACTCGTTCAGCGCGCCCGCGCCGCCGGTGCGGCAATCGACGGCGTGATTGTCACGGCCGGTGTTCCCGAACTCGATGACGCCGTTGCCCTCATCGCCGAACTGCGCGACGCCGACATCAATCACGTCGTTTTCAAGCCGGGCACCCTCAAACAGATCAAGTCGGTCATCCAGATCGCGAAGGAAGTTACCCCGACGCCGATCATCGTCCAGATCGAAGGCGGCAAGGCCGGCGGACACCACTCCTGGGAAGACCTCGACGAACTCCTCATTGCCACCTACGGCGACCTGCGTGATTGCGAAAACGTCGTCTTGTGCGTCGGTGGCGGCATCGGCACCCCCGAAATCGCAGCCGATTACCTCAACGGCAGCTGGGCGCAGAAATTCGGCTACCCGTCGATGCCGCTCGACGGCATCTTCGTCGGCACCGCGGCTATGGCGACACTCGAAGCCACGACCACTCCCGCGGTCAAACAATTGCTGGTCGACACGCCCGGCACCACCGATTGGGTAGGTGCGGGCACCGCTTCGGGCGGCATGGCCTCCGGTCTCAGCCAACTTGGCGCCGACATCCACGAAATCGACAACACCGCTTCGCGTTGCGGTCGACTTCTCGACGAGGTCGCCGGCGATGCCGACGCGGTCGCTGAACGCCGTGACGAGATCATCGCCGCCCTTAACGCCACCGCCAAGCCTTACTTCGGCGATGTCGAGTCCATGACCTACGCCGCATGGCTCGAACGATTTGTCGAACTGTCCGGCGCCAATGTGTGGCTCGACGTGACCCAGCGCGACCGCTTCCACAGCATGATCCAGCAAGCCGAAGCGCGCTTGCACGACGCCGACCGTGGCCAGATCCCAACGCTGTTCGCCGATGCTTCCTCGGTCGACAATGGGGCGGAAGCGCTACGGCAACTTGTGGCTGCCTACCCCCACGCCGAAAGCGTCATCCTCCACCCGGCCGACGTCCCGTTCTTCGTCGACCTTTGCCGAACGCCGGGCAAACCGGTCAACTTCGTCCCCGTGCTCGACGGCGACGTACGCCGTTGGTGGCGTTCGGATTCGCTGTGGCAGGCCCATGACGAGCGTTATGGCGCCGATCAGGTCTGCATCATTCCGGGACCGGTATCGGTTGCCGGGATTCAACGCGTCAACGAACCCATCGCCGAACTCCTGCAACGCTTCGAAGAAGTCACCATGGACGGACTTCTCGCTTCGGGAGATGCGCCGTTGCGCGTGTCCGGTCGCCGCCGGGTCGACCCTTCGACGGGGCTCAGGACGAGCGGCGTCATCGGAGATGTCCTTTCACTCGTTCTCGGCTCGCCAGATGTCCTCTGGGCAGGTCGTATGACCCGCAACCCGATTCACCGGCTCGGTACCGACTGGGTGATCGTCGACGAGTTCCTCGCCGAGCATCCCGAAACCGGCGCTGCCATCACCATCGAAGGCTCACACTCCGCACAACTCACGGTCCCGCTGGCGGCAGCGCCGTCTGAAAGGAAGTTGTCGCTGACGATCGACATTGGCGATGCCGTCGCCACTGGTGGCGCCCCCGTCGTCACGACCGAAGCGGCGACCGATGCGATGACCGGACTGCTGACCGGCGCGGCCGGTGGAACACTTCCCCATGTGAGCGACGGCGTGGCGACGCTCGTAGCCCCATGGAGCGCCGATCTGATCGCCGATCACCAGGGCGTTACCACCGCCCGCGGCAGCGACAAGCCCAAGTATGCCGTGCCCGACGTCCTCGTGGGGCTGTCCTGGCCGGCCGTCTTCGCCACTCTCGGCGACGTCACGGCCGCCGACGGCACGCCCGTCATCGAGGGGATGCTCGACCTGGTCCACCTCGATCACGCCGTCCATCTCCTCGCCCCGCTGCCTACAACCAACGCCTCTCTGACGATCGACGCGAAAATCACATCGATTTCCGAAACCGAAGTTGGTCGTGTCGTGATTGTCGAGGTCGCCGTCAATGACGGCGCCACGGCAATCGCCGCCCTCACCGAACGATTCGCGATTCGCGGCCGCAGCGGCACGGAGAAGCTCGAAGATCCGCGGCGTGCGGGCGGAGCGGCAAGCGAAGAAGTCACCGACACGTCGCGCCGTTCGCGCGCCTCGATCTCACTGAACGCACCGTCGGACATGACAGCTTTTGCCGTCGTCTCTGGCGACCACAATCCGATCCACGTCAACATCGCCGCCGCACGTCTAGCCGGTCTTGGCAAACCGATTGCCCACGGCATGTGGCTCTCGGCCGCCGCCCAACAGGCGGTCGCTCATCGCCGCATTACCGGTTGGACGACTCGTTTCCTTGCGCCGCTGCGTCCGGGAGCGGTTGTCGAGATCCGCGCCGACCGCGTGGCACTCGATGGCGGTGCCGAAATTGTCGACGTCACCTGCCGCGCCGACGGCGAACTTGTCATGTCCGCCTCGGCTCGGCTCGAAGCTCCTCGCACGGCATACGCGTTCCCGGGTCAGGGCATCCAGAGCAAGGGCATGGGCATGGCCGGATACGGTCGGTCCAAGGCCGCCCGCGAGGTCTGGGACCGCGCCGACGCGCATACCCGCCAAGCCCTCGGATTCTCGATCCTGACCGTCGTCCGCGACAACCCGACAGTGCTCAAAGCCAACGGCGTGACACACCGTCACCCCGACGGCGTGCTGTTCCTGACGCAATTCACTCAAGCCGCCATGGCGACGCTCGGCGCCGCCCAGATGGCCGAACTCCGTGAGTCCGGCAACTTCGTCGAGGGTTCGATGCTGGCCGGCCACTCGGTCGGCGAATACAACGCGCTCGCGGCCGTCTCCGAGGTCATTCCGCTCGAAGCCGTCGTCGAAGTCGTGTTCCAGCGTGGCTCGGTCATGCACTCCCTGGTGCCCCGCGACAACACCGGACGCAGCAACTACCGACTCGCCGCGATTCGTCCTTCGCAGCTCGGATTGAACGACGACACCGTCCGCGGGTTCGTCGAAGGTGTCGCCGAAGCCTCCGGTGAGTTCCTCGAGATCGTCAACTACAACCTCCGCGATTCGCAGTATGCGATCGCCGGCACGATCGCCGGCCTCGACAGGCTCGAGGTGGAAGTCAACAAGTTGCGCGACGCTTTCGGTGGCCGCAGCGCCTTCATCCTCGTGCCCGGCATCGACGTGCCGTTCCACTCGTCCGTCTTGCGCGGGGGAGTTCCGGACTTCCGCAACCGGCTCGAAGAGTTGTTGCCCGCCCAAATCGATCCGGAGATCCTGACCGGTCGCTACATCCCGAACCTCGTGCCGAAACCGTTCTCGCTGAAGCGCGAATTTGTCCAGGAGATTGCCGACCTCGTGCCGTCCGAGCCGCTCAACGCGGTTCTTGCGGACTTCGACGTATGGGCGGCCAACTCCGGCAAACTGTGCCGCACGGTGCTCATCGAGTTGCTCGCGTGGCAGTTCGCCAGCCCGGTCCGCTGGATCGAGACGCAAGACCTGTTGTTCGGTCCGGACATCGACGTCGAACGCTTCATCGAAATCGGCGTCGGTCAGGCGCCGACTGTTGCCAACCTGGCGACGTCGACGCTCAAGCTCCCAGGTCGTCATGGCGGTGCCGTCGAAGTTCTCAACATCGAACGTGACAGCGCTGCGGTGTTCTCCACCGACGAAGAGCCCGCCGCTCTTGACGACGACGCCCCTGCATCCGAAGAGTCGAGCGCAGCGCCAGTCGCCGCGGCCGCCGTCCCGTCGGCGCCCGTTGCTGCCAGCGGCGCGGCGCGTCCTGCCGACTTGCCCTTCGATGCCGCCGATGCCACCCAGATCCTGGTCGCGATGTGGACAAAACTTCGCATCGACCAGATTGGTGCCGCCGACTCGATCGAGACCCTCTGCGACGGCGTGTCCTCGCGTCGCAACCAGTTGCTCGTCGACTTAGGTGGCGAGCTCGGCCTCGGCGCCATCGACGGTGCTGCCGACGCCGACATGCGTGCGTTGGCCGAAACGGTGAACCGCCTCGGTCGCGGGTATAAGCCTTTCGGTCCGGTTCTGGCTGAAGCCATTGCCGACGTCCTCCGCAAGGCGCTCGGCCCGACGGGCCGTCGCCAGGCCGCCATTTCCGAACGCGTCACCGACGTGTGGCAACTGGGCGCCGGTTGGGCTCAACACGTGACGGCCCAGTTGGCCATGAGCAGTCGTGAGGGCACAAGCGTTCGCGGTGGAGCCTTCGGCGAGCAAGGAGCGCCCGCCAACGGTGCCGATGTTGACGCCGCCATCGACGCCGCCGTATCAGCTGTGGCAGCACGCCGCGGCGTCTCGGTCGACCTGCCGGCCACCACCGGAGGCGAATCCACCGTCGACGCTGCGGCACTGGGCGAGATCACTGCCCAGATCACCGGCCCCGACGGCGTACTCGCCTCGACTGCCAGGCATCTGCTGAACGAACTCAACCTCGCCGTTCCCGTCGAAGCAATGTCCGGTGATGAAGCCGATGCAATCGTGCTCGAACGCGTCGCCGCCGAACTCGGCAGCGACTGGGCCAAACTGACCGCTCCGGCGTTCGAATCGGCCAGAGTCGTTCTCCTCGATGACCGATGGGCCACCGCACGCGAAGATCTGGCCCGCATCTGGGTCGGCCCTTCGACGGCGCTCGGGACAAGCGAACCGATGGGTTCGTTCGACGCCGCCGGA
Source organism: Aeromicrobium sp. (assembly GCA_014377785.1). Taxonomy (GTDB): domain Bacteria; phylum Actinomycetota; class Actinomycetes; order Propionibacteriales; family Nocardioidaceae; genus JACMOZ01. Next base: position 27,568 of record JACMOZ010000039.1, on the reverse strand, counting down.
GACACGGTTGCCGCGCAGGCAACATGGTGGGCCGAGCGCGCACGTACCGAAGGCAAGGAAGAACTCGCGGGGCGTTATGACGCAATTGCCGCACAGGCGGCCACGGATTCGGTCGGAACCTGGAGCGACGACGTCGCCGTCGTCACCGGTGCGAGCAAGGGTTCGATCGCCGCTGGCATCGTCGCCAAACTTCTCGCCGGTGGAGCAACGGTGGTCGCGACAACATCGGGTCTCAACCACGAGCGCTTGTCGTTCTATCGCTCGCTCTACCGCGACAACGCCCGCGCCGGTGCGGCCCTCTGGGTCGTCCCCGCGAACATGGCATCGTTCGCCGACGTCGACGCGCTCGCCGACTGGGTCTGCAACGAGCAGACCGAGTCCCAAGGCGGTAAGAGCACGGTCATCAAGTCGGCCATGACACCGACGTTGTTGTTCCCGTTCGCAGCAGGACGAGTCGCCGGTGACATGACCGATGCTGGTTCTCACTCCGAAATCGAAATGCGTATCCTGCTCTGGTCGGTCGAACGCCTCATCGGCACTTTGAGCGAACACGGCCAGGACGTTGACATCGATGCCGTCCTGCACGTCGTACTCCCCGGCTCGCCCAACCGCGGCATGTTCGGCGGCGACGGCGCTTACGGTGAGGCGAAAGCGGCCCTTGACGCGATCGTCGCCAAATGGAACGCCGAGGAAAGCTGGAAGGACCGGGTCAGCATCGCCCACGCCATAATCGGCTGGGTCCGCGGCACCGGGCTCATGGGTCAGAACGATCCACTCGTCGACGCTGTTGAAGAAGCTGGCGTCCGCACCTGGTCGACCAGCGACATGGCGCAGGCTCTGCTCGGCGCCTGCAGCGTCGACGCCCGTATCTCGGCCCAAGACGCACCGCTCACGCTTGACTTCACTGGTGGGCTCGCCGGCGTCAAACTCGATATGCGCGCGCTTGCCGCCGACGTCGAGCTCGAGGCAGTCGAGGAAAAAGACCTGACTGGCACGATTCCGGCGCTTCCCGAGTCGCCCTCGCATTATGAGCAAACCGCGCCCGTGGACTGGACTGAACTCGACACGACCCTCGAAGACATGGTCGTCATCGTCGGTGCCGGCGAACTCGGCCCCTACGGTTCCTCACGGACGCGATTCGAAATGGAAGTCAGCGACGAATTGTCGGCCGCCGGCGTCCTCGAGCTCGCCTGGACGATGGGGCTCGTCGGCTGGGAAAACGAGCCGAAGGCTGGTTGGTATGACGTCGAATCGGGAGACTTCGTCCCCGAGTCGGAGATCGCCGATCGTTATCACGACACCGTTGTGGAGGCCTGTGGCGTCCGTACCTATGGTGATTCCGGCTCGATGGTCGACAACAGTGCACCATTGCTGACCTCGGTGTTCCTCGACAAGGACCTCACCTTCGTGGTGACCAGTGAGTCCGAAGCGCAAGCCATTCGCGATGCCGATGTCGAACATACGACGATCGAACCGGGCAACGACGGTGACTGGAAGGTCACCCGCAGTGCCGGCACCGAAATCCGCGTTCCGCGCCGGATGAAACTGACCCGCACCGTGGGTGGACAGATCCCGACCGGTTTCGATCCGACCGTCTGGGGGATCCCGGCGGACATGGTCGATTCGCTCGACCGCGTTGCCGTATGGAACCTGATCTGCACCGTGGACGCGTTCCTCAGCAGCGGCTTCAACCCCTCCGAGCTCATGCGTTGGGTCCACCCTTCGCTCGTTGCCAACACTCAGGGCACCGGCTTGGGCGGCATGCAGTCGATGCACTCGCTCTACATCGACACGCTCCTGGGCGAAAGCAAGCCCAACGACTTGTTGCAGGAAGCGCTGCCGAACGTCATCGCCGCTCACGTGATGCAGTCCTATGTCGGTGGCTACGGCGCCATGGTGCATCCGGTTGCCGCTTGTGCCACCACGGCCGTGTCGGTCGAAGAAGGCGTCGACAAGATCAGGCTCGGCAAGGCCGATGTCGTTGTCGCCGGTGGGTTCGACGATCTGGGCGTCGAAGGCATTGTGGGCTTCGGCGACATGTCGGCAACGGCCGACACCGCCTCCATGGAAGCCAAGGGCATCGACAACCGCTACTACTCCCGGGCCAACGACCGTCGCCGAGGAGGATTTGTCGAAGCACAGGGCGGCGGCACTATTCTGCTGGCCCGCGGAGACATTGCGGCCCGTATGGGTCTGCCGGTGCTCGGTGTGGTCGGCTGGGCGGGTTCGTTCGCCGACGGGATCCATACGTCGATCCCGGCTCCGGGCATCGGCGCCCTCAGCGCCGGTCGGGGCGGACCGGATTCACAACTCGCGAAGTCCCTCGCCAAACTCGGCGTCCGGGCCGATGACATCGCGGTGATCTCCAAGCACGACACATCGACCAATGCAAATGACCCCAACGAGTCCGAACTGCACGAACGTCTGGCCGGCGCGCTCGGCCGCAGCGCGGGCAACCCGCTGTTCGTCGTGTCGCAAAAGTCGATAACGGGTCACGCCAAGGGCGGCGCGGCGGCCTTCCAGCTCATCGGCCTGTGCCAGGTGCTTCGAGGCGGCGTCATACCGCCGAACCGCAGCCTGGACTGTGTCGACGACGTGTTGGCCGAGAACGATCACTTGGTCTGGTTGCGCGAACCGCTCGTCTACGGGGGACTCAAGGCCGGGCTGTTGACAAGCCTGGGCTTCGGCCACGTGTCCGGACTCATCGCCGTCGTTCACCCGCAGGCCTTCCTTGAAGCCCTGCCCGCGGACGAACGAGAGTCCTATGTCGCCCGCTCTCATCAACGCGCGATCGACGGTCGGATGCGTCTTGCTCGGGCGATGTGCGGCGGCAAACCCATGTACGAACGTCCGGCCGACCGCCGGTTCGGCGACAAGGGTGTGCGCGCTCGCGAAGCCGCAATGCTTCTCGACCCGCAGGCACGACTCGGCATAGACGGCGTGTATGAAATGACGAATTGCCAATGACGGTCCTCGGAGTCGGCGTCGATCTGGTCCACATCCCCTCATTCGAGGACCAGATACAGCGGCCCGGCACCGGATTCGATGCGGTGTTCACAACTGGCGAGCGGAGTGATGTGCAACGAAAGGGCTCTCTCCCTGCACGTCACTTCGCCGCCCGGTGGGCCGCCAAGGAAGCGGTCATCAAGGCGTGGTCGGCAAGCGTTTGGGGCGAAGCTCCGGTGACCAAGGATTCCGTTTTCCACCTGATCGAGGTCGTCACCGATGCCTGGGGGAGGCCCCGGATCAAACTCCACGGGGAGGTCGCCAAGCTGCTGCCCGACGTCGATTTCCAGTTGTCCCTGAGCCACGACGGCGACTACGCCACGGCATACGTCGTCATGTCCAGTCTCCCTTGACGGTTTACCACGAGGCCTCGGCAAACAGCCATGTCGCGCGGGAAACTTCCCACGTGGGGTGATGGTTTCCCGCGGTATGAGTGACCGGAAAGCTCGCCTCGTGTTAAACCGCCGAGTAGGGGACGGGAGGAGGCTACTTTTCGTCTTTGGGCACCCAGGTGCCTTCGGCGCCGATGAGGTAGGCGCCCAAGAGTCGTTTCAGTTCCATCACGGCTTCGCTGTGGGACTGGCCGTCGCGGATCGAGAAGTTGAGCATCGAATAGACCACGTGGACGATGACCTCGGCAATGATTTTGCGGCGATCCCGCGGAGTCTTCGGGGTCAGCGGGCCGAGAATGTAGGCGACTTCGGCGGCAAGTTCACGCTCCATGACGGCCGCCGTTGCCCTCGTCGCAGGAGTCGACTGCACGGCCAACCAGACCGCGCGACGGGACGGGTCTTTCGCCCAAAGGACGGCCATGTGGTCGACGAGTTTGGCCAGGAACCGCAACCAGTCGAGACTGGGGAGTTCCTTGCCGAATGCGGCGAGTTCGGCCTTGACCGCGATGGCATCCTGACGGTCGAGCTCGCATACTATGACGTATTTGTTCTGGAAAAACTGATAAAGAGTGCCGATTGGCAATTGGGCGCGATGGGCAACCTCTTCACACGTGAACGACTCAAAGCCAACCTCGATGAGAAGGTCGCGCGAGACCTGCAACAACTGATCGAACTTGAGCTGGCTTCGCTCCTGAGTGGGCCGACGACGCGGCTCGAGGATCTCTACCGTCATCACGGTCTCAGACTAGCGAATAGCGGCACGACCTGCGTCGATAAGCGGCACGATCCTATCGCCGATTCCGTCGAAGCCGGTGCCCACGGTCTGACCGTGCGAATGGCGATAATGGATTCCCTCGAGGATCACCGCGAGTTTGAAGAACGCCAGACCCAAATGAAAACCGAGTTCGCTCACGTCTCTGCCGGACCTGGCCGCATACCGCGCGGTGATCTCATCGCGCGACAAATAGCCCGGTGCGCGAGGTGCGTCTGTCACCACGTTTGCCTGGGTAGCCGGCCCGCTCTCCCCCATTTGCTGGTAAGCGAGGAGCACGGCAAGGTCGGTGAGCGGATCGCCGAGAGTCGACATTTCCCAGTCGAGTACGGCCGTGATCTGGTCGCCACCTCCGTTGGGCAGGGTGTCGACGAGAAGGTTGTCAAGCCGGAAATCGCCGTGGACTATTGTGGCGCCGGATTCGGCGGGCACACTGGCGGAGAGGCCGGCGATGAGTTCGTCCATCCCCGCTAGGTCGCGGCTGCGCGAGGAGTCGAGCTGTTTCTTCCACCGGCGGAGTTGCCGGCCGAGATAACCCTCGGGACGGCCGAAGTCGGCAAGACCGATGGCGGCATAGTCGACCGCGTGAAGGTCGACGAGTGTGTCCACCATGCGTTCGGTGATCGTCCTGGTGCGATCCTCACCGAGGATCGCGAGATCGGAGGCACGGCTGTAGGGCGTGCCTGCGACCTTCTCCATGACATAGAACGGCGAGCCGATGACGTCGATGTCCATGCACAGGGCATGCATCTTCGGGACCGGGACCGCGGTCGGCGCGAGAGCAGCCATGACCGTGTATTCACGACTCATGTCGTGCGCGGTCGCGAGGACATGGCCCAGCGGCGGGCGGCGTACGACGTATTCCTGGGTGCCGTCGCCGACCGAATAGGTCAGGTTGGACTTGCCGCCGGTGATGAGCGTCGCACTGAGTTCGCCGTTGACAAGTTCGGGCACTTGCGCGTCAAGCCAGACACGCAGTGCACCCAGGTCGAGCCCTTGGGGTTCGGTCATGACAATGCCCTCGTGGAAAAGTGATGATACGAGGGCATCGTCATGATGTGCTCATTGTTCGCTCGCTGGCGCTCGGTCATGCCGCTGCCCTCGTGGAAAAGTGATGATACGAGGGCATCGTCATGATGTGCTCATTGTTCGCTCGCTGGCGCTCGCTCATGTCAGTCCTTGGGCCCGCCTGCGACGTAGATGACCTGTCCGGAGACGAAGCCCGCACCTTCACTGACGAGGAAAGACGTCGTATGGGCGATGTCCTCAGGCTGTCCGACGCGCGCGACCGGAATCTGCTCTGCGCTGAACTTGATGAAGTCCGCGAAGGGAACCTTCATGCGCTCGGCGGTCGCGGCCGTCATGTCAGTCTGGATGAAGCCAGGCGCGATGGCGTTGGCGGTGATGCCGAACTTGCCGAGTTCGATAGCGAGGGTCTTGGTGAAGCCCTGCATGCCGGCCTTGGCCGCGGCGTAGTTGGCCTGCCCGCGGTTGCCGAGGGCAGAGGTGCTGGACAGGTTGACGATGCGGCCGAATTTTGACTCGACCATGTGCTTCTGGCAGGCCTTGCTCATGAGGAAGGCGCCGCGCAAGTGCACACCCATCACGGCGTCCCAGTCATCGACCGACATCTTGAACAGCAGGTTGTCGCGCAGGATGCCGGCGTTATTGATGAGAATTGTCGGTGCGCCAAGCTCGGACGCGATGCGGTCGACCGCGGCCGTGACCTGCTCGGCGTCACTCACGTCGGCACCGACGGCGAGGGCCTTGCCGCCAGCCGCGGTGATCGCCTCGACGGTCGTCGTGCAGGCGGCTGCGTCGAGATCGATGACGCCCACGGCATAGCCGTCGTTCGCCAGTCGTTTGGCAATGGCGGCGCCGATTCCTCGGGCCGCGCCGGTCACGATGGCTGTGCGTTTTTCGGTCACGGTTACTCCTTGGTGTTCCAAAAGTCAGGTCCGGCGCCGATCCACTAAGCGCTCGCTTAGAAACGTACAGCACCAATCGGGGGCGCGTACAGCACGGGCGCTGAAGACTCGAAAAAATAGTTGGGTAGAAAGCGAGGAAATCCTCATGTTCATGTATAGTTGAGGAAAACCTCATGTTCAAGGAGCCGGAATGACTCAACTCGACGCCAGCCCCGTATCGACGGGCCCACGCGAAGTGCTCGCCCACCGTCGCCGCGAGCGCTTGTCACGGACTGAGCCCAAGGGTGTCCGTGAATTCACGGCACGCGAACGCGCCGAGATGCTCGTCGATGCCGGTTCCTTTGTCGAGATTTCGCCTTTACGCAAGGCGAATGAGACCGGTGGCAGCGGTGTGATTATTGGTTGGGGTATGACCAGTGGTCACCCGGTTGTCGTCGCGAGCCACGATGCCGCCATCGCCAGCGGTGCGATTGGCCGCATCTTCGCCGAGCAGGTCATGCGTGCTCAACGTCTGGCCATCGACAAGGGCTACCCGATCGTCTACATCAACGATTCGGGTGGAGCCAACATCAATGACGGAATTCATGCCCTGCACGGCTGTGGCGGCATCTTCCACAACAACGTGATGGCCCAGCAGAAAATCCCGCAAATCTCCCTCATCCTCGGTCCATGCGCCGGTGCCGCCGCTTATTCACCGGCCCTCACCGACTGGACGATCATGGTCAAGGGTCAGGGGCAGATGTTTCTGACCGGACCCGAGATCGTCAAGGCCGCCACCGGTGAGGATGCACATCCCGATGACATCGGCGGTTCGCTGCTCCATACGAAAGAAAGCGGCGTAGCCCACCTCGAGGTTGACACCGAATCCGATGCATTCGCCGCCGCGCGCCTGCTGCTGTCGTTCCTCCCGCCGCGAGTCAACGGGCCGGTCAAGAAGACCGCCCCAATCGCGCCCAACATTGACGCAGAATTCGAACTCCCGCGCCTCGTGCCCGAACGTACGAGCGTCGTATTCGACATGAACAAACTGCTCGACGGTGTCCTCGATGCCGGGCCGCGTTTCGAACTCTCACCGACCTACGGCACGAGTGTCCTTACGCTCTTCGGCCGGCTCGAAGGCCGACCCGTCGGCGTTGTGGCCAGCCAGCCCAATTCGCGCGGCGGCATTCTCGATTCGAAGGCTTCGGTCAAGATTGCCCGTTTTGTTGAGTTCTGCGGTCGCTTTGGCCTCCCTATCCTCACGTTCGTCGACGTGCCCGGCTTCCTGCCCGGGACCGTCGAGGAGAAGCGCGGCGTCATCACTCATGGCGCCAAGGTTCCCAAGGCCTACGTCGAAGCCCCGACACCGCGGCTGACCGTCGTCGTGCGCAAGGCCTACGGCGGCGCCTACATCGCCATGGGTGCGAGCTCGCTCGGTGCGGACTTCAGCTGGGCCTGGGCGAATTCGGAGATCGCCGTGATGGGACCAGGCGGCGCGGTTGCGCTGCTGCACCGTCGCGCGCTCAAGGCCTCTGACAACCCGACCGAACTGCGCGACGCACTCGCCGCGGACTACCGCGAACAAGTTGCTCGCCCCTACCTGGCGGCCGAAGCCGGTATCGTCGACGACGTGATCCTTCCCGAGGAAACCCGCAGTCGTATGGCCGATGCCTTGCTCCTTTTGTCCCATGAAGCCGACTCGCATGGCTCTGTCGCCCATGGCTCTGTCGCCCATGTATGAGGCCAAAGCAGACATCGTCGCCAATGTGTGGAAGATCCTCGCGCACGTTGGTGACGCTGTTGCCAAAGGCGACACGATCGCCGTACTCGAAACGATGAAGATGGAAATTCCGGTCTTCGCCGAAGCCGACGGGACCATCGCGTCGATCGTCGCCAAAGAGGGCACGATCGTTCAGGAAGGCGACGTCATCGCGATTGTCGGCGACGCTGTCTGACAAGATCGGCGCATGAACGACTTCGCAATGGCTGATTACCTGGCGCCTGATTACACAGCGCGTGATTACACAGCGCCTGATCACGCAGTGCCTGATCACAACGTGCAATTGCGCTGGGGCGACCTCGACACCCTGAATCACGTCAACAATGTCCGCTATGTCGATTTCGCTCTTGAAGCGACGGGCCAACTCATCGCCGAAGGCGCCGTTCCCGGAGACGCGGACATCACCCGGATCGATGTCGATTTCCTGCGACCGCTGCTGCTGAGCCCCAACCCCATACGTATTTCCAGTGTTGTCGCCAATGGTCGGATCGTGCAGGAAATCTGCGCGGCAGGCAAGGTGTTCTCCAGGGTCACTACGGACTTCGGGGCGCTGACGATGCGCTTCGCCAAGCCTCGTACCGGTCCGGTCTACAGCGGGCAAGTGCGCCGCGCCGACCTCGATGGCTCCGGCCACGTCACGCCGGCGAATGTTTTTGAACTGTTTCAGGAATCGCGCATCCTGCATTTCGCCAGATTGCTAGATCGGCACGCTGCTGGAAACTTTGTCGTGGGGAAACTGACCGTCGATTATCACCGCCCGATCCACTGGCGACCCGAGCCGTGGCTGATCTCGTCCTGGATTTCCGGCGTTGGCAACTCCTCAATGCGGATCAGCTCGCACCTCGCCGACGGTGACGAGCTCTTTGCTACGTGCGAGGCAACTTTGGTCGGCTTCGACATGTCGACCCAGAAGTCGCGCAAACTATCCGAGGATGAGAAAGCGCAACTCAGCGCGTCACTCCCCAACTCCTGACCGTGACGTTTGGCAGGCGACACGCCGTCATTTGGTCGCCAAACGTCACTCTCAGCAGCGTCAGGCCTGCGTTCGCAAGCTCACTCCGAGTTGATCATGAACGTCCCGGCGTGCTGCACATAGGCCCAGAACTCGGCGTCGAGCTCTGGTGGCAGCGCGGCCTTGTCCAGGCCAGCCCGAAAATGTGTCAGCCAGTGTTCGCGAGCGTCCGCGGTCACTTCGAACGGCGCATGCCGCATCCGGAGCCGTGGATGGCCGCGAAGCTCGGAGTATGTCGTCGGCCCTCCCCAATATTGCTCCAGGAACATCGTGAAGCGGAGGGCAGCTGGACCGAGATCGGCTTCGGGATACATCGGCCGGAGGATTTCGTCGGACGCGACGCCTTCATAAAACGTGTCGACGATCAACTTGATTGTGTCGTGGCCGCCGATGGATTCATAAAACGTTGCTTGGGTCACGGGGTTTCGGCCTCTTCTGTAGCGGCGGTCGTGCGGAATGACGTGGGGATGCGGATGCCGGCCCGGTCGAAACGGTTCTTGATCTGTTCACGCATCGTGCGGGCGACGAGCCACTGCTGCAGGGGCGCGGTCTTGAGGACGACCCGGACGACGACGCCGTCCTTGTCGAAGCGTTCAACACCCCAGACTTCGGGCGGCTCGATGATGACGTCCTTGAAGTTTTCGTCTTCGAACAATTCGGTTGCCACGTCTTTGAGGATTTGCTGGACCTGATCGAGGTCGGACTCGTAGGCGACGGTGATGTCGAGGACGGTGCGGGCCCAGTTCTGGCTTTGATTTCCAACCCGGAGAATCTCGCCGTTTCGGACATACCAGACTGTGCCGTTGACGTCCCGAAGTCGGGTGACGCGCAAACCGACGGCTTCGACGGTGCCGCTTGCCTCGCCGAGATCGACCGCGTCGCCGACGCCGTACTGGTCCTCGAGGATCATGAAGATGCCGGAGAGGAAATCCTTGACCAGGCTTTGAGCGCCGAAACCAAAAGCGACGCCCAGAATCCCCGCGCTGGCCAGAAGCGGAGCGATGTTGTAATGCAACTGATCGAGAATCATCAGGATGGCGACCGTAAGGATGAAGCCTGTCGCGATCCTTTTGAGAAGGGCTCCCATCGTCATCGAGCGTTGTTTGCGTCGCTCGGACACCCCGGGACGCAGGTCGGAGAGAAATTCGCCGGCCTTGGTCTTAGCGAGAATCCCCGGAACGCTGCCGTGACTGGCGCGGCGGACAATGCGGTCGATCAGATGGTGGACGAACCAGCGGAACAGCAGCCCGACGACGATGATGCCGAGGATGGCGCTTGGCCGGGCGATAAACCACTCGAACGCGGTGCCCTTTGGCAAGTTGAGGTCGAGGTTGGGCATGCCTCTAGGTTACGGGCGGCTACTATTTAGCTATGCAGACTCCCTTCCGTGTTGCCGCCGTACTCGTCGCCGTGGTCGGTGTTGTGCTGACCAATGCAGGCTCGGCATTGGCCGATGCGCCCGCCACTTGGCTCGATCCGAAGCCGACATCGACGCTGCACAACCTCGTGTTCTTCGGTGGAAGCACCGTCGGCCTGATCGTTGTGATCACTCTTTTCGCTCTCGTTATTACGCGCAGGAACTACACACCGCCGCCGCCCAGCACCGACGTCGAGGTTCACTCCGGCCACTGAGCTCACGCCCCGAGTGGACTAACCTCCCGCTGGGAGTGACGTTTGGGTCGGGTTCGAGTCGAAAAAGCGACCAAAACGTCACGCTCAGCGGGCTGTGGACGAGCAGGTGGAAATCTTCACAAAAATCCTCATTATCGATGTATGGATGCTGACGACCCGACCTTCCAATCAATGAGGTCTTCGCGGGCCATCTCGCAAGGTTTGAGCCGGCGCAACATTCGCAGCTCATTGTGGTTGCACCCTTACCAAGGCGTCGTACGGGCGGCGAATCTAGATCTTGATCCGACTGACCTCCGGCTTTCAGACGCAATTGCGCTGATGAGCGAGGGGCATGTCCTGGGTGGCTGGGCCTCGCTTCGGGTTCAAGGCAATCCCTGGTTCAGCGGCATTGGACGTGACGGACGCGACAGAGAGGCCCTTGTTCATTGCCTTGGCGGTGCTCAGCTTCGTGTGCGCCGTGGACTGATCCCGTGCCGTGGTTTGCTCCTGGCGGATGAGTTTCTGCGACTTGGGCACTATGACGTGTCGACCCTGGCCCGCGCCGCCTACGACGAAATGAGACTGGCGCGCGATCTGCGGGAAGCGGTCGTTGCCTTTGACATGGCGACCAGTACGACCTCGAATGTGAGTCATACGACGCCCGCCGCGATTGGTCGAGTCATTGATTCTCATCACAAGACTCGTGGCCTCACGCAAGCGCGTCGCGCTGTGACGTTGGGTTCGACGCGCTCAGCCAGCCCTTGGGAGACGCGAACAAGACTCCTTGCCCAATTGGACGCCGATATCAAACAACCGCGGGTGAACCTGCCTGTCTTCGATCTTGATGAAAACCTTCTCGGGGTTGCCGACTTGATTGATGAGTCCACGGGCCTGGTCATCGAGTTCGATGGCGCAACGCATCGGGAACTGCCACAACACACCAAGGACAACAGACGTGAAGAGAAATTTGAGCGCGCGGGGTTGGTTGTCAGCCGTGTGACGGCCCTCGACCATCGCGACCGATGGGGGACGGCGGCGCGTATGCGCGCTGCACAGCGAGATGCGCGTAGTTCGCCAAAGCGCCTGTGGACGCTGGAAAAACCTGACTGGTGGCGGACTTGGCCTCCAGCACGTCAATGGGAGTGACGTTTGGGTCGGAAATTCAGCCGAAACCCGACCCAAACGTCACTCCCAGCGGGTTAGTTGGCTTTTTGGGCTCGGAGTGCCCTGGCCAGGTCGTCTCTTCCTTCGGACACGTAGCGTCTTGTTGCGGCTCCGGCCTTCGTTGCGCCGAGCCAGGTATCCACTTTGCCGAGTGTTTCTTGCGAGGGGTTGGCGAGCGGGAACAGGTATTCGAGCGCAACCCGTGCCATCCAGACGCCCTTGTCCTCGAGGATCGTTTCGGCCATGTCGAGATATTTGTCGACGTATGGTTCGAGCACCTCGTCCTGACCCGACACCTGGAATGCCAGGGCGATCGACCGACGCGTCTCATTGGGGACGTCGGTGCGATTGACAACCGACTCCCACGCGTCTTCCTTGTCCGAAGCATTCGGCCGTATGGCGCGCGCGGCGGCAGCATGCTCCTGACCCGAGATCGTGTTGTCCCGCGCCAGCTCGGCGGCGACGACGACGTCGTCGGCCGCGCTGATGCGTGAGAGTGCCGTGACAAGCGTCCAACGCAAGTCGGAGTCGACTGTCAGCCCGGGCAATCCGCCCTCGAGCACGGTGGTGACGAAATCGGGCGAGGAGGTCGCCGATGCATACGCCCGGACGAAAGCCAATTGGTGATCGCTTCCGGGTTCGGCGGATTCGACCAGCGTCTTGACACCGGCTTCCCAATTCGCTTTCAACTCGCCGCGTTTGTCCGCAGCGGTGAAGAGGTTGATCGACGACAGTCCTTGGCGGAGCAGCGATCCCACAGCAGTCAGGTCGCTTTCGGAACCGACGCCGGCGAGGACCAACGACACGAAGTCGGCCGATGCGAGTTCGGCGTCGCGCGTCATGTCCCAGGCCGAACCCCAGCACAAGGCGCGGGGGAGTGAGTCCTCGAACGTGGCGATGCTCTCCACGAGCGTCGCAAATGAGCGCTCGTCGAGGCGGATCTTGGCATACGTGAGGTCGTCGTCATTGAGAAGGATCAAGTCGGGCTGTAACTGGCCGACAAGTTCGACAATGTCGGTCGAGGCGCCATGGATGTCGGTCTCGATTCGCGTGGAACGGACGAGTTTGCCATCAACCCGGTTGTAGAGACCGATCGCGATTCGGTGACGGCGCAGCGTCGGGTATGCCTCGATCGCGCTCTGCTCGACGGCAAACGAAGTGAACACGCCGGCATCGTCGACGGAGAAGGAAGCGCGCAGTGTGTTGACGCCCGACGTCTGCAGCCATTCCTTCGCCCAATCGCCCAACTCACGACCGGAGGCTGATTCGAGCTCGGCGAGCAGATCACTCAGTTCGGTATTGCCGTAGGCGTGCTTGGCGAAATATTGGCGCAGACCGGCAAAGAAGTCTTTCTCTCCGACCCAGGCGACCAGCTGTTTGAGCGCGGAAGCGCCCTTGGCATAGGTGATGCCGTCAAAGTTGGCCTCGACCGCATGCAGGTCGTAGTTGTCGGCCGCAATCGGGTGCGTCGAGGGCAACTGGTCCTGGCGGTACGCCCAGTTCTTGCGACTGTTGGTAAAGCTCGTCCAGGAGTCGGTGAAACGGGTCGCATTCGTCGACGTGTGGGCCGCAGCGAACTCGGCGAAGGACTCGTTGAGCCACAGGTCATCCCACCAATTCATGGTGACGAGGTCGCCGAACCACATGTGCGCCATTTCGTGCAAAATCGTGTTGGCACGGCTTTCGTATGCTGCCACGGTTTGACGACTGCGGAAGATCATTTCGTCGCGGAACGTGACGGCGCCTGCGTTTTCCATCGCACCCATGTTGTATTCGGGCACGAACAGTTGGTCGTATTTGCCAAAGGGGTAGCCCATTTCGAAAGCGCCTTCGAAGAACCCGAATCCCTGCTTGGTGATGAGGAAGAGGTCGTCCTGATCGAGATGCTCACGCACCGACTGGCGGCAGAAGATGCCGAGGTCGATGTCTTCATACTCGCCTTTGTAGACGTCGCGGACGACGTCATATTCGCCACAAATGAGCGCGGTGATGTAGGTCGACATCTTTTTGGTCGGCGCGAAGTGCCAAACACTTACTGGCCCTGAATCAGTACCAGTGCGAACGGCCGCAGGTTCAGGGGTGGGCGAGTTCGACACGACTTGCCAGTGCGCGGGCGCGGTGACGTGGAATTCGAAAGTGGCCTTGAGGTTTGGCTGCTCGAAGGTCGAGAAAACGCGACGAGCATCGGGGACCTCGAACTGTGTGTAGAGATAGACACGATCGTCCGCTGGATCGACGAAGCGGTGCAGACCCTCGCCTGAGCGCGAATACCTGCACGTCGCTTCGACACGCAACTCATTGGCCGCAGCGAGACCGGTCAGGGCGATGCGGCTGTCGGCATACGCCGAAACGTCGATTGGTGCACCGTTAAGAGTGATCGAGGAAATCTCGCCGTCGACGAGATCGACGAACGTCGATGATCCCGGGGTGGCCGCGAACGCGATCGTGGTGACCGATCCGAAACGCTCTTCGGAGTCGAGGGTGAGGTCGAGTTCGACGACATACGTCTCTGTGGAGACGATCGACGCGCGCTCGCTGGCTTCTTCGCGGGTGAGATTAGTTCCAGGCATGAAGTCATGGTTTCATGTCCGGGCTCAGGTCAGAATAGGGGCAAGGACACTCACGTCAGGCAGGATGGGGTCATGCATATTCCGTTTGCCGATTCGGAACGGTCCACAGTCGGGATCGAGTGGGAACTCGCCTTGGTCGATGCTGACAGCGGCGACCTTCGACAAGTTGCCGAGACGGTGCTCGATGCGGTGCGTCCCGCCGGCGGCGGCGAACATCCGCATATCCGCCAGGAACTCCTTCTCAATACGGTCGAGGTGGTGTCGGGCATCTGCAAAACGGTCGGCGAAGCGGGCAACGACCTCAAGGCGAGCATCGAAGAGATCCGTGCGGTTACCGATCCGTTGCGGGTTGAACTCATGTGCGCCGGAACTCACCCGTTTGCGCGCTGGACCCAGCAAAAGGTGACCGACAAGGAGCGCTACGCGACGCTCATCGACCGAACCCAGTGGTGGGGCCGCCAAATGTTGATTTACGGCGTCCACGTGCACGTCGGCATCGAAGACCGGGACAAGGTTTTGCCTATCAGCCGCGCGATGCTCACCTATTTCGGGCACTTCCAGTCGCTCAGTGCATCGTCACCGTTTTGGGGCGGCAAGGAGACCGGGTATGCGTCCAACCGGGCACTGATGTTCCAGCAATTGCCGACAGCCGGGCTGCCCTTTCAGTTTGAACAATGGGAACAACTTGAGGCCTATGCCGAAGACATGATGCATACGGGTGTGATCGACGTTTTTGACGAAATTCGCTGGGACCTTCGGCCGTCGCCGAAGTTCGGCACCCTCGAAGTCCGTATTTGTGACGGCTCGCCGACCTTGTCCGAGGTCCTCAGTCTGGCGGCGCTGACCCACTGTCTGGTCGAACACTTCTCAAGTGAGATCGATGCCGGCCGCGAACTGCCGACAATTCCGACCTGGTTCGCCCAGGAGAACAAATGGCGCGCCGCCCGTTATGGCATGGACGCGATCCTCATTCTCAACAAGGCCGGCGACGAAGACACCATCGTCAATGAGGTCCCGCGCCTGATCAAGATGCTTGAACCCGTTGCCGAACGACTCGGCTGCACCGAAGAACTTGCCGGTCTGCAGGACATTGTCAACATCGGCGCCTCTTACCAACGCCAACGCGAAGTCGCTGCCGACAACGGCGGAGAACTCGATTCCGTCGTGCAATCCCTCGTGAAGGAAATGCGTGAGGGCCATCCGTTGTTGAGAAAAGTATGACCCAAACAGAAGACACAGCCGATTTCTGGTTCGACCCCTTGTGCCCCTGGGCGTGGATGACGTCGCGCTGGATGCTCGAAGTCGAAAAGATTCGACCCGTCGAGACGACGTTCCATGTGATGAGCCTGGCTGTCCTTAATTCGGGAAGCGATGACATTTCAGATGACTACAAGGACTTCCTGGAGGGCGGTTGGGGGCCGGTGCGGATCTGCATCGCCGCCGAGCAGGCCCATGGTCCCGAGGTGCTTCGCGACCTCTACACCGCCCTCGGCACCAAGCACCACGTTGAGGGCCGTGAATTCGACAAGGCCCTCTACGAGGAGGCTCTTGCCGCAGCCGGCCTGCCTCTCGAGCTCGCCCTGGCCGCCGAGTCGACTGAATTTGACGAGGCTGTCCGCGCTTCCCACCAGGTTGGCATCGATCTTGTGGGCCAGGAAGTCGGAACTCCCGTCGTCTCTGTCAACGGCGTGGCGTTCTTCGGCCCGGTCGTAACTCCTGCACCCAAGGGCGAAGCCGCAGGCAAACTCTGGGACGGCGTCGTGCTCGTCGCCGGCACCGATGGCTTCTTTGAGTTGAAGCGCACAAGGACAAGCGACCCGATTTTTGGGTGAACCGAGGCCGCTCGCGGCCGAGCGTGAACCCAGGTTGAGCGTGACACGCCGAAGGCGTCAAGTGGTCGAAACCAGGTGAGGTAACGATGCAACGAAAGCACCTTGGTTTCGAGGCCTCGTACCTCAACACCTCAACCAGCGGTTGTCGAAACCACCCGAGATGGCGACTCAACGCGGGTGAAGTCCTAGGCTCGCCGGTATGACTCTTTACCCGCAGGCCGTTGCATTGTGCGAACTGCTCGCGGCGCAGCCCTCGTACCCCGTGGGTACACATGTCGAGGAGACACGGGCAGAAGCCCGTGTGGCGGCCTTGGCCGTCGAGGACCGCATACCACTTGAACTCATCGAGGATGTCGACGCCGATGGCGTCAGTTGCCGCCTCTATCGACCGTATGACGGCGCACCCGTTGCGCTGTATGTCCACGGTGGCGGCTGGGCGTTGCACGACCTCGAGACTCATGACGCGTTTTGCCGCCATCTGGCCACCAAAACCGGTTGGGCGTTGTTCGCAGTCGACTACCGGCGAGCGCCCGAGCATCCCTATCCGGCTCCACTCGATGATGTGCAGACAGCGGGCCAGTGGCTGCGCGCCCATGCCGCCGAGCTCGGTGTCGACGCGGATTTCCTTGCCGGAATCGGGGATTCTTCGGGAGCCAACCTCGTTGCCGGATTGCTCGTGCGCGATCCGCGGGCCCTCGACTTCCAGGTGCTCATGTATCCGCCGGTCGACCGTCATACCGAGACCGAATCATGGACGACCGAGGACACGCCGTGTCTCGGCGCTGAGTCAATGACTTGGTTCTGGGATTCCTATGCGCCGGACGACCTCGGCTCCCATCCTGAGGTGTCGCCGCTGTGGGCGGAAAACCTCGCCGATCATCCACCGGCGCTGATCGTCTCGGCCGAACACGACATACTTCGCGATCAAGTCGAGCAGTATGCCGCTCGACTCGTCGAGGCCGGAGTCGAGGTTCACGCCATTCGCGCGCTCGGGATGGTGCATTCTTTTTGGCGCCAACCCGGACTCTTTGACGCTTCCCGCGCCCTCATCCGTGACGTCGCGGCCACGCTCCATGCGGTCGAGGCGAAGCACCGGTCACTGGCATGATGACCGCGTGAGTACGGAGGTACGCATACGATCGCCAGAAGCCGGGGCGAGGGCGGCTACGCTCATCCGGCGGCCCAATCTGCTGTGCTTTCCCGCCATCGTCATTGCGATCGGGCTGCATGTGCTGCTCGCCGATTCTTTCGACCTCCGCGCCGTACGCACCGCCCCGTATGCGTTCGGGCTTCCCGGCCTCACTCGACGGCCCGCCGACACCGAGCAAGGTTCCTGCTCGGGCCTATCCCCTCGTGAGCGCGGTCATGGTTGCCGCGTTCGTCGCTTTGCAAGCCGTCAACCTGTCGGCAGCGGCTTCGCTCGCTCTAGCCGCCCTCGCACTGATTGCCTTGGCCATCGCTTCCGATCCGTTGCTGAGACGGGTGCGGCAGACCCGCCGGGTGGTCCGAGCTCTCCAGGAAAACGCGCCGACCATCGGCATGGGATTTGCCGGGCGGTCGGGTAGGCCGTGGCAATTGCGCATGTGGGAGCCCTACCTTTTGCGCTCGAGCGAACGCTGCGTGATCTTCAACGTCCATGAGAAATACCTGACGATGATCCTCGAGAACGACAACGCGACGTCCCCGTTCGTCCAGCTCGGTTCGGACGTCGAGCGCGACCTCGATGAGGTGCTCGTTCCCAGCGCTGGCGCATCCGCCGCAAAGTCGTCCACGTGGTTCAGGAAATCCTCAAGAACGACCGGATCGAAAACGGCCGCAAACACATCCTTGGCCGCAGAGCCGACAAGACGTGGAGTGTTGTGGACTGTTGCAATGCCGCCGACGCGCTCATCTCCGATGTGTCGAGCATCGTTTCGGACTTCCTGCAGTCCGAAAAGCCTTACGCCATGATGAGTATGCGTGCGCCGGTCGACGATTTTCGCGCCGAGTTCTCCGTCGCCGAAACCGGTTATGTGATCCTCCGGGACTTGTCCAACCTCGGCGAGATGCTCGACGACTTGCTCGGTGCCGATCCGCTTGCCGAGGCGCGCGCCGCTCGAAAACGGTATGTCCTTGGCGACTTTACCGGCGAGGAATCGGCCGCCGCCTTCGCCGAATACGTCCGCGGCCTCGTCGGACATACGCCCTGAGTCACCTCCCGCGGCTGGCGAACGGTGAGGCTGAAACACTGATCGCATGCGCGTACACATCGCGGCCGATCACGCCGGATACGAACTCAAAACCCATTTGCTGAGCTGGCTTGTCGACAACGGCTATGAACCGGTCGACCACGGTGCCGCGGCCTATGACGAACTCGACGACTATCCACCGTTCTGCATCAAAGCCGCCGCCGCCGTGGTCGCCGATCCAGGGTCGCTCGCGCTTGTCATCGGCGGCTCGGGCAATGGCGAGCAGATCGCCGCCAACAAGGTCAAAGGCGCCCGCGCCGCGCTCGCCTGGAGTACCGAAACGGCCGGGCTCGCCCGCCAGCACAACGACGCCAATGTCGTCGCCGTCGGCGCGCGCATGCACAGTGCGGCTGAGGCCACGAGCATCGTCGAGGCTTTCCTCACAACCGCGTGGAGCCAGGCCGCGCGCCACCAGCACCGCATCGACATGCTCACGAAGTATGAGGACACGGGCACAATCTGATGCCCGAAGGGCACACGCTGCACCGTCTCGCTCTCGAACTTACCGATGCCTTCGCAGGCTCCGTCCTGACTGCCTCCAGTCCCCAAGGCCGCTTTGCCGTGGGCGCGGCTCGCATCAACGGCCGATTCTTCGTCGCGGCCGACGCGTATGGCAAACATCTGTTGCTGGACTTCGACGGCATCGAGGAGTCGGTGCACATCCACCTCGGCCTCTATGGCCGGTTGACGCTGCTGATCGGTACCGGCCATCCGGTGACCGGAGCCGTCCGGCTCAGGCTCGAGAGCAACGCGCATACCGCAGATCTGCGCGGGCCCACCTCCTGCGTGCTTTATCACCCCGATGAGGTCGCTGCCCTGCTCGCCAGGCTCGGCCCCGACCCATTGCGGGCCGACGCCGATCCCGAAGCTGCATGGCGGCGGATCAGCGCTTCGCGTACGGCGATCGCCGCCCAGTTGATGAATCAGGAAGTCTTGGCTGGTGTCGGCAATATTTATCGTGCCGAAGTACTTTTCCGCCATCGCCTCGATCCGTTCATGCCCGGCACGGCGCTCGACAAGACAACCTGGGACGCCATCTGGGCCGATATCGTCAATCTGATGAAAACGGGGGTGAGCACCGGAAAAATCGATACCATTGACGTTGAGCATGAGCCGGAGGCGATGGGCAGGCCACCGCGCAACGATGTCCACGGTGGAGAGGTCTATGTCTATCGTCGAGCGGGTCAGGAGTGCTTGGTATGCGGCACTGCTGTGCGCACAAAAGTCTTGTCGGGCAGAAATTTGTTTTGGTGTCCGGCGTGCCAAAAACAGTTATAGGCTCCTAGGGTGACTACCCAGTTGCAGCGCGCGTCTGCACCCCTGCGGGACTATGTCGGCGACCGGTTCGTGCAGTGGCGCACAGGATCGACCGAAGGCCAGATCGCGGTTGTGACGGGCCTCGTCGCGATGACGCTTGTCATGACCGTCGTGTCGCTCGTCGATTACGGCTGGATGCCCGCCACGGCATTCCTGATTCCGATTTTGCTCGGCAGACTCGCGCTACGCTATCGCCCGCTGGTCGTGCTGGTCACCATGTCGATTCTGGCCGTTCTCGCGACTGTCGCGAAGGAAGGACTCGCGCCAGGCCGGATAGCCGCTATGGTTGCGTTGGCGATCGCCGCATTCATCATTTTGTATGAGGCCAGCCGCAGCCGGACGGGTCTTCCTGGGCCACTGGGTGAGGCGATGCTCGTCGAACTGAAGGACCGCTTACAGTCCCAGAGCGTTATACCGGCGCTGCCAGAGGGCTGGCGGGCACAGTCGTCGATGGCTTCCGCCGGAGGTGCAAAATTTGCCGGTGACTTTTTGGTGGCGAATCTATCCGAAGACGGAGACCATCTCGAAATGGTGCTCGTCGACGTCTGCGGCAAGGGCGTTGCGGCCGGCACGCAATCTCTGCAATTCGCGGGTGCTCTCGGCGGTCTTATCGGTGCGCTACCTCCCCTGGGCCTGTTCGCCGCTGCCAACGACTTTCTCCTTCGCCAACATTGGGACGACGGTTTCGCCACTGCGGTGCATGTGCTCGTCAACCTCAGGACCGGTGACTACTCGATCATCAACGCCGGCCACCCGCCCGCGTTGCACTGGAACAGCAGCATCGAGGAATGGGAAATCGACGGGGCTCGCGGTATGGCGCTCGGCATCATGGCGCGACCGGAGTTCCACCGCTCCACCGGGCGCATCGGTTGGGGCAACGCGCTGATGTTCTACACCGACGGCGTCGTCGAGTCCCACTCACAGGACTTCACCACAGGAATCGAAAGGCTTCGGGTGTCAGCAAAAACGGTTGTCACGAACGGCTTCGACCACGCCTCCAAGAAGATTGTGGCGGGAGTGGCAGCCACCGACGACGATCGCGCCGTGCTCATTCTCAGCCGCGAACTCTGATTGCTGGCTGAGGATCGACCGCTGGAACCGCCGCCCTTCGAGACGGCCACAAGCGGCCTCCTCAGGAACCGGGACGAGGCGCGGGGGTACCTCCCACGGGCGCCGAGCAGTTTGCGCGAAGCGATCGACGACGACGCCGAGAGTGTGACCGTTTAGCGGACCTTCGGCCGCTTTGCGTTGAGCGATTTCTCGATGATTTTGGCCACCGCGTCTGGCCCACCGCCAAGACGCACATCGGACCGGAATAGACCTCTTTCGTCGCCCTGGCCACCTGGGTGTTGAAGACGCCATATGGCCCCTCGTCGATGCTGTCCATGGAGGCAAAGGCCGCGTTCTCGAAGTTCGTGGTGATCAGCCGGTTCGATGAGGACGACTTTGACGAGCGCGTCGACCCCTCGGGACTCGGTTGTGACCGGCTCGGCGGGGGTCTTCATCGCGTCCTCCCTGGTGACGTCGAGGGCGAGGGTCCGGCAGCCGGGCCGCCGCCAGAGCTTCAAGCGCCTCGGGCCTGCGTGCCGTCGAGTAGACCGTCCAGTTGCCCTTGGCGAGCCGGGCCGCCGTCGCCTCGCCAACTCCCTACGAACAACCTGTAATCAGTAATACGCGCCTTGTCATGGCCAGATTATTGCCCCTACGCTGCAGTTATGGCAGTTGATCGTCCGATCCTGAAGTTCACGACCCCCGCGGATGTGCGTGCCTGGTTCGCCTCAAACCATGAGACCTCACAGGGGGTGTTGATCACTTTCGCCAAAAAATCGTCTTCGGTCCACACCCCGACGTATGACGAAGTCCTCGATGTCGCGTTGGCTTATGGCTGGATCGACAGCCAGGCCAAGGGACTCGACGATAATTTCTTTCTACTGACATACACGCCTCGCAGGTCCCGTAGCCCGTGGTCGCAAGTCAACCGCGAAAAGGCCGAAGCCATGATCGCCGCCGGTACTATGAAAAAAGGCGGACTTGCTGCGGTCGAGCAGGCAAAGGCCAACGGTCGTTGGGAAGCCGCATACGCGGGCTCGGCCCAATTCGAGACTCCGCCTGACTTCCTCGATGAGTTGGCCAAGAACCCGAGGGCTCAGGCCTTTTTCGAGACGTTGACGAAGCAGAACAAATACGCAGTCTACTTCCGGCTCAACGACGCCAAGAAACCCGAAACTCGCGCGCGACGCATCGTAAAATTTGTCGAAATGTTCGAGCGCGGTGAGAAGTTTCACTGATCGGCGAACTCAGGTCGGTGAATTCAGGAGCGGTAGATCGCAACTTCGCTGGCCTTGACGACGAGCAACACGTCGGTCCCGGGCATCAGGTTGAGAGCGGCGACCGAGGGTGCGGTGATGTCGGCGTTGAGCTGGCCGGTACGGATCCTCATCCGGTCACCCATGGGTTCGATTTCGGTGATGGTCGCGGCTATCACGTTTCGGGGACTTCCCCCGGGCGGAGTGAGGTGCACCGACACGGCGCTCGGGCTGAAGACGGCGACGGCCGAGTCGCCGTCGGTGATCGGCTCGGTGGCAATGCCCTCGAACGCAATGCCCTCGAAAGAAGTGCCGCTTTCGGCGAGGACGGCGTTGCCTGAGGCCAGGCCGCTGACCATGTTGAGTCCGGCGATTTGCGCCGCGAACGGACTACGGGGTCGGCCGAGGACTTCCTGAGTCGGACCGTCCTCGACGACATGACCGTCCTCGATCACGATGACCCGATCGGCAAGCAGCAGAGCGTCGAGGACATCGTGGGTCACGATAATCGCCGACCTGTCCTTCAGCACCCTGCGCAGCATTTGACGTAACGGCGGAACGACCGCCACATCAAGGGCCGACATGGGTTCGTCGAGCAGCAACAACCGGGGATCGGCGGCGAGTGCGCGGGGGACGGCGATGCGCTGGGCCTGGCCGCCGGAGAGTTGGGCCGGCTTCCGTTTTTCGAACTGCAGGGCGTCAACCTCCTCGAGCAGGCGACGTGCCGTGGCGCGGGCGGTATGTCGCGATGAACCGGTGCTGCGGGGCCCGAAGGCCACGTTCTCGAGGACACTCAGATGCGGAAAGAGCAGCGGGTCCTGGGCGAGGAGCGCCGTTCCGCGGTCGTGGGCCGGTCGCCATATGGTCGGCGAATCCGGGCGACCGACGTCGAAAAGTGTGGTGCCGCCGAGAGTTGCAAAGCCGCTGTCGGGCCGAATGAGCCCGGCGATCGCGGCAAGAACAGAGGATTTGCCGGCACCATTCGGTCCGAGGATGGCGACCTTTTCGCCGTCCTCGAGTTGAAGGGCGACGTCGATGCCGCGTTCGTCGATCCTGGCGTGGAAATCGAGGCTCACAGCAGAGACCCCCCGGAGCCACGGACGCTCCGGCCACGGATGAGGGCGACGACGAGGACGGCGACGATCACGAGCACGAGTGACAGCGCGACGGCCGCATCGGGATCGGTTTCGCGTTGAAGATAGATCTCCAACGGCAGCGTCCTGGTGGTCCCTTGGAGGCTGCCGGCAAAAGTCAAAGTCGCACCGAATTCGCCCAACGCGCGGGCAAACGACAAGACGGCGGCGGAGGCAAGGCCGGGCAGGACCAGCGGGATTGTCACCCTTCGCAAAACGGTTGTCGGGCGCGCCCCGAGAGTCGCCGCGACACTTTCATACCGTTGACCGGCCGTACGCAACGTCCCTTCGAGACTCACGACGAGGAACGGCAGTGCGACAAAGGTCTGGGCCAGGACGACGGCCGTTGTCGAGAACGCGATATTGATGCCCAGGACTTCGAGCGAGTGTCCGAGCAGGCCTTTGCGGCCGAACGTGTAGAGGAGGGCGATGCCTCCGACCACCGGTGGCAGGACCAGTGGCAGCAGGACGAACGATCTGACCAGCGGTTGTCCGCGAAATCCCGTTCGGGCGAGCACCATCGCCATCGGGACGCCGAAGACGACACACAAAAGGGTGCTCATCGCCGAAGTCCGAAGGCTCAGTTTGAGTGCGGCGACGGACGATTCCGAGGTCACGAGGCCGAAGAAATTGCTCCACTCGACCCGCGTGCCCATCGCGACGAGCGGGAGCACGATGAACAGAGCTCCCGCCGCGGCGGGCACGAACACCCAGCGCGGTAGCCCCGAATAATGCTGCGCCGATCCCACGATCAGGGCTTAGCGAATCCGGCGGCAGTCAAGACGGCCTGGCCCTTGTCGCTTGTCACGAGATCGACGAATTGCCGGGCGAGGTCAGCACTTTTGCTGCCTGTCAGCGCAGCGATCGGATAGGTGTTGATGGCAACGGATGACTCGGGAAACGTCACACCATGGACTTTGCCGGCCGCACTCTTCACGTCGGTGACATACACAAGGCCAGCGTCGGCCTCTCCGGTGGAGACCTTGTTGAGTACGTCGGTGACCGAGGCTTCTTCGCTGACCGGTTTGATGTTGACGCCCGAGACCTCTTCGACCTTGTGGGCCGCAGCTCCGCAGGGGACTTCGGTTGCGCAGATGACCACCTTGAGTCCGGATTTGGCGAGACCGGCCAAGGAGGCGACTTTCGCCGGGTTGTCAGGGGGCGTGACGATCTCGAGGGTGTTCGAAGCAAAATTCACCTGGGCCCCGTCAGTGAGGTGATCGGCGGTGGCCTTTTCCATATTTTTGATATCGGCGGAGGCGAAGACGTCGGCGGGGGCGCCCTGCTGGATCTGGGCAACGAGGTCCGAGGATCCGGCGAAGCTGAACTGGACCTTCACGCCCTTGTGTTGGGCTTCGAACTCCTTGCCGATCTCGGTGAACGTGTCCTTGAGCGAGGCGGCCGCATAGACGGTGAGGATCGTTGGCCTTTGGGTCGCGCCTCCGGCGGCCGACGGGCTATCCGATCCGCAGCCGGCCAGGGAAGCCAGCAGCACGGCTGTTGTGAGGGCTCCGGCCAGACGTTTCATAGCGGTCCTTCGAGAGTTTCGACGATGACGGTCGTCGATTTGATGACGGCGACAGCGACGGTTCCGGGTTCGAGTTTCAGCTCGCGGACGGATTCACTGCTCATGAGCGACACGACCCTGAACGGTCCGCACTGCATTTCGACCTGAGCCATGACGCTGTCGGTTTTCACCTCGGTCACAAGGCCGACGAAACGGTTTCGGGCCGAACTCGATCCACCGGGGCTTTGCGGCACAGTTTTGGCCTGATCGCGCGCAAAGGCGGCCAGCACCTTCCCTTCTACGGCCATACGTCCCGCGCTGTCGGTTCCTGCGCTGAGCGCGCCGCTGGCAACCCATCGCCGTACGGTGTCGTCGCTGACACCCAGGAACCTGGCGGCATCTGAGATCCGTATCTGCGACATAGTTCAAAGGTTAGAGCATCATCAACGGTGAAGCACGTCGAATGCCACCGCAAATACGGCCTCGTGTCCAACGAAAAATGATGGATTCGGGTGCCTTGGGCTACCCAAATCCATCATGATTCGTACGGAGCGGACGACGAGACTCGAACTCGCAACATTCTGCTTGGAAGGCAGAGACTCTAGCCAATTGAGTTACGTCCGCATGCTGCCTCTCGGCAACGGGATTCATGTTCTCACAACTACATGACAGCCACGAATCCGACTCGCAGGTCAGACACTCTTGCGACGGAACACGCGCTTGTTGTCGACCTGGCCGTGCACGTCGTGTGCATGATCGGGACCCTTGTCGCCGGCAGTCTTGGGGTCGGTGTCGTTCTGCTTCTTGGCACCCAACGCTTCGGCGAACTTCTTCTTGAGATCTTCCGCGTTGTCTTTTTCAGCCATTGCCTGCTCCTCTTGATCGTGCGGTGGGATCCAGTATGCCGTCTCTGCCGGTGTCGACAACCACCTCGGCCACTGCGTGGGTGCCGTCGGCCTCGAACAGCCGTCCTTCCTGTTCCGCCCACATGTCCCAGAACGGCGCATAGGCCTTGCCGTCGCGCGACAAAGCTCGGGCCTTGCGTTGGGAAGTGGGAGCGCCGAGCCAGATGAGAAGGCTGAGATAGGGCCGACAGGCCCGAGAGCCGCTGCCGACGCCCTCGAGGATCAACAGGGGAGCAGGGGCAACGCGTATGAACTCTCCGGGCCTTTCGCTTTCCCAGTCCCAGCGAGCGACTTCGCCGATGTCTCCAACTGCAAGAGGCTCCAAAACGCATCGGGCGATCATGGCAGGGGTCTCGGCAAGACCCGACCAGCCGGGGTAGACATCTTCCAGGTGCAGGACCGGCGCGCCGAGCTTCGCACCCAGACCATTTGCAAACTCGGTCTTGCCCGCGCCGCTCGGCCCGTCGAGGGCAATGACCTTCGTGGCGCCACAAGCCGGAGCGCGGCTTTCGACCAGCGCGACGAGAGTGTCATACCGGATGGGGGTCACAGAGCAAGTGTCTACTAGACTGTTCTGGCTGCACCGGGATGTAGCGCAGCTTGGTAGCGCATCCGTTTTGGGGGCGGAGGGCCGCAGGTTCAAATCCTGTCATCCCGACAATGTGATGTCTCAGGACATAGGAAACTCCTGAACCTGCATTTTGCAGGTTCAGGAGTTTTTCTTATGGTCCTGATTTCGGCCTTGGTAGTCGCGGTTTGGGTCGATTTCTAGGTCTCTGAGTAGCTCTCCGGTGACGGCGTTCACGATGTGGACGTTGAGGTCTTGGATGAGCAGGATGACGTGGGTTCGGGCGTGGGTTCGCCCGACGCCGATGTGGTGGAGGCGACCGTCGACGCGTAGCGTCACGGCCCCGGTTTTGTCGATGCGGTCGTGTCTGATCCGGTCGTGGGTGTCGGCGTCGCGGCTGTTGCCGGGCAGGGCTTTGGGCATCGTCTCGAACAGGGCCGCCGGGGTTGCTTGGTGGGGCAGTGAGCGGTGGGGCCGGCGGTGGTTGTATTCATCGACGAACAGATCCAGCAACACCTGGAGCTGCTCGATCGTCGCCGGCTGGTTCGGTTGGGCGTGGAGCCATTTCTTCATCGTCTGCTGGAACCGTTCGACTTTGCCTTGGGTTTGCGGGTGATTGGGCTTGCCGTTCTTCTGGATCACGTTCCAGTCGTGGAGTTGTTTCTCGAACCCGTTGCGGCCACCTTGGCGGCCGATTCCGGCCAGGCGGACGGTGTAGACCATGCCGTTGTCGGTCAGGGTCGAAGCGGGGATGCCGTGTTGACCTGCGGCTTTGCGGAAGGTGGCCTTCACGATGGGGGTCGTGATGACCCGGTGTGCGGACACGTTTAGGGCATAGCGGGTGCAGTCGTCGAGCCAGGTGATGATCTCGATGCCCTTGGGAAAGGTCTCGATATCGGTCAATGGGTAGTGGGTGAAATCGGATTGCCAGGTCTCGTTCGGCATCGCGGCTTGGAACCGGATGTAGGACGATTTGGGGCGTTTCTTCGGCTCTGGTGTCACCAGCCCGCCCTTGGCCAACTGGCGGGCAATGGTGGCCCTGGAGACAGCGATCTGATGGTGCTGCTGAAGATGCCAGAGGACCGTTTCTGGTCCGGCGTCCAGACCCGCGGCGACCAGCTTCCGTCGCAGCGTCCAGATCAGGTCGACCGTCGGAGCTGGTGTGGCATTCGGCATGGCCTTTGGCCGCCGGGAGTGGGGTTCGAACGCGGCCTCACCCTCGGCCCGGTAGCGGGTGATGAGTTTGGAGACCCAGCCTTTCGAGACTCCGTAGGTGGCTGCGACTTCGGTCTGGGTGCGGTGTTCGAGGACGACCGCGGTGATGATCAGGCGTGCTTTCGACATGGACGAATCCGACCAGCGAAATGTCTCCTATGTCTTGAGACATCAGTTTCCTATGACCCGAGACATAGGAAACTCTTGAACCTGCATTTTGCAGGTTCAGGAGCTTTTCTTTTGTGCTTGTTTTCGGGGTTGGTAGTCGCGGTTTGGGTCGATCGTGAGTTCTCTGAGTAGCTCGCCGGTGACCGCGTTCACGACCCTGATGTTGAGGTCTTGG
>JACMOZ010000375.1 GCA_014377785.1 Aeromicrobium sp. | reverse complement strand
GACTGGTCCGCCCCGCGACCGGGCAGAAGGGGCGGATGGTCAGCGACGCGACCATTCCCCAGCTGGCCCGACGCCACAGCTCTCCGGCACCGCGACCAATCGATCACGACCAAGGCATTTTGTCCGCTCACAGGAGTGTGATCGATAGTGAGGTTTGAACTGGGTATGGCACCCGCAAGCGGAACCCCCTGCGGGCGATTTCCACAATGCTGCGGATGCCGGTGGCGCACCTCCCGAGTGGGGCTTATCCCTGTACGTCGGTGGATCGTGGCACCGCCCATTCCTGCTGGCCTGCTCCCCACCGGCGACCGATCCACCTGTAGTGATCTACGCCGCCGCTGATTCTGTTCGCGGGCGCGGCGCAGGTGACGGTTCCTCCTGGCGTTTCCGCGTTCACGGTTTGGATCTCGAATGGGCTGGCTTCGGTTGGCAGGGAGTGAGGTGCCGACAAGGATCGACATGGCGTTGCCGGTGAGGGGCATCGAGAATCCCGCCGCGCGCAGGCAGCCGATCATCGAGTCGAGGCGACCGAGGGTCGCCGGCCCCGGCGAGGTCCGGGCCTTGATGCTGATCGCCCGGGGATGCTGCGCCAATACGCTGCGCGTCGACTCCGCTCGATCGCGCCAGGCCGTGCGCCACTCGTCACCGGCGTGTGGGGTCGAGAACTCGGAGTGCACGACGTTGAGCATCCCGTCGAGAATGTCGTCTTTGTTCTTGACGTGGTAGTAGAGCGACATGGCCTCGACGCCGAGCTCCGCGGCCAGCTTGCGCATCCTCAGCGACTCGATACCACCCGCGTCGGCGAGTGCCACCGCAACCCGGATTGCTCGCTCCCGAGTGACCGGTTCTCTGGTTCCTGAGCGCGCCAATTTCATCCTCCGAAATCTTACTAGACATCACCTTACATTGTATGGTACCGTCTAGATATTCGCCCTTACGCCGTATGGTCAGCTCCCAATTCGAGACAGGACACACCATGATCAACGCACGCAGAATCGCCCGCAGGATCGGCACGCTCATGCTCGCCGCCTTCCTCTTCTATGGCATCGGCAGCTCCCTCGCGACGACCGCCTCCCCCGGCGCACTCCGCACCACGGGCGTGGTGATGATGCTGCTTAACTCGGTGGCCGTCGTCGCGATCGGCGCGCTCATGCTGCCGATCCTCCGATTTCACGCTCCGGCAGTCGCCGTCGTCTACCACGCCACCCGAATCTTTGAGGCAGCATTCCTCGCCGTCGGCGCGATCGCCCTGCTCGTCGGAGTCGCCAGCGCCAACTTCCTCGCGTACAACATCGCGATGGCCGGACTCGGTATCGGAAGCCTGTTCTTCTGCGTCGCTCTCTACCGCTCTCGCCTCGTGCCGCGGTTTCTCGCGGTCTGGGGATTCGTCGGTTACGCGTCGTTCGCGGCCGGCTGCTTTCTCGAACTCGCCGGAGTCGCCGGCGCCGGCCTCGTCTCCACCGTTCCCGGTGGCCTGTTCGAGATCTTCTTCGCCATCTGGCTCATCGCGCGCGGCTTAGGCTCGACCGCGGCCATCACGGTCACGGCTCGCGCATGAGGCTGGTTGCCCTCTACCAGTGACTCCGGCGCCCAAAACCAAGCTGAACTGCCACTATCTTCAGCGACCCAAGTCGCATCGATAAGAGCACGACAATCCGGAAACTGCCCTAACGCGAGTAGACAGGAAGCGTTGTTAATAACGCTGATGGTTGGGTCGAGCGTTTCGACGGCGGGATCCTTCAGCAATTCGGCGGCGTGAGCTGGATCCGTCGCGACAAGCAGGAAGGCAAAAGCGTTCCGAGACTCTTCAGACGGTGTTGATACCGACAAGATTTATCCCGTCGTTGACCCATCAACGCTCGATCTGAGGGCAGCTGGATCAGAGGTAGCCCACTGCGGTTGTTGCCAAAATGTTGCCAAATGGGGTTGGCGACAAAAAGAAAACCCCCACATCCCAGTGTCTACAAGGGATGCAGGGGGTGATTCGTGGCGGGTTGTTCCTATAACTCACAGGCCGCCGAACCACTAGGCAGTCTTTCGGTGCTTTCGCACACATCCTCTGCACTCTGCCAAATAATCCTCTGGACGCCTCGCAGCCCGACAGATGCCGGGAAGCCGCCACGGATCATTTGGCTTGCGATCGAAGGAAATGATCACTTGTTGGGCACGCGTGTTGAGACGGCGTTAGCACTGTCATCCCTGGGCCTCCGCAGTGCGCCACCGACGGACCTGCAGGCGCGCATCAACTGCATCACGTGATCCCCTAGAAAGGAGCTCCTGAATATAAGAGGATGTTGGAGTAGGGCGTGAACTCGCCTGAGCGTACGACTGCGCGAGCCTGGTGAGTCTTCTGTTTGAAGTCGACATGAGGCACAAACTCAACCGAGACGCCCGCGTCGTTCAGCCGTTGCGCGGTCATGTAACAACGATGAGGACTGCCCACCACGCAAACGATGTTGGACGCTTCGTCGACGCGGACCTCGCCTTCCACGACGTGATCCTGCAGGCCTCTGGCAACGTGTTCGTGGCAGTTCTCTTCGCTCCGCTCTCGCAGGTTCTTTCAGCTCGAAGCGCCCAGACGTCCAAAGTGGAGCAGATCCAGATCCACGCCATCCACGAGCACGCCCAAATACTCGAGGCTCCGGCCTCAGCCGATCCTGAGCAGGCGCGACTAGCGATGGACAGCCACATGGCTCAGACCATGAACGATCTGAAGACTTGCGTCCTGCATATCTGACGCGCCATCCTGGCACCGGAGCAATTGATCCGCCCCGCCCACGTGAGCGAGCGATGAGCTTCCTTCTGGAAGCCTGGGCGGGGTGGGACGCTGAGCAAGCCGTGCCTCCGTGGCTTCGACGGGATTCAGACGCCTGTTATGCGCCTCGGCGACCAGACATCGAGCGCACCAAGAATGCAATCACCGCTAACACCAGCAGGATCACGCCCACCCACAAGAGGAAGTTCAGCGACTGCACAAAACCGCCCGTCAGCAAGAGGACGACCGCGATGATGGCCACGACGATAAGCAACATGTTCATGGTGTTTCCTTTCCAATTTTCCCGGGATCTACGGGCTACCGGGCTCGTTCGCTATTTCTTGAATACGTCTTTCACATGTTCGCCGGCCTGCTTGAGACTCGCCTTGGCCTGATCGGTCTTGCCTTCAGTCTCGAGCGATTTGTCCCCCGCGATCTTGCCTGCGCCCTCCTTGGGCTTTCCCGCGGCCTTTTCAGCCCCGTTGTCAAGCTTGTCAGCCTCAGTCGTTGCTTCCACCTCTCGTCACTCGAAGACAGCGAGCCAGCGCCGGCCGATCGG
>JACMOZ010000374.1 GCA_014377785.1 Aeromicrobium sp. | reverse complement strand
TCGCGAATGTCGGCAAGGCCGCGGCCGTCGATGCGGACCTTGTCGCGGAGGACGCGCTCGCGGACGAGCGACTTGGTCACCGCACGCGTTGCCGCACCAAGTTCCTTTTCGCGTCCTTCGAACTCTGCACCGAGCTGGTCGATGACGTCGGCCTTGATTTCGGATTCCTTGGCCTCGCGGTCCGCTTTGGCGACGATCGTCATGGCTTGGGCGAGCTGAGTGCTCGCAATGGCCTTGACCGCTTCGTAGGCGTCGTCTTGGTAGTCGAGAAAGATCGGGAATTCCTGGACCGGCTTCGAGGCAACCTTGGCGAGTTCGGCCTGGGCTTCACACAACTGCTTGATGAAGACCTTGGAGGCTTCGAGGCCCTCGGCGACGATCGACTCGGTCGGCGCCTGGACACCGGACTGAACGAGGTCCCACGTGAATTCGGTGGATTCGGCTTCGACCATCATGATCGCTACGTCTTCGTTGCCGTTTTCGTCTGTGGCGACGCGGCCAGCGACGACCATGTCGAAGACGGCGTTTTCGAGCTGGCTGTGCGACGGGAAACCGACCCACTGGCCGTCGATGAGGGCAACACGCGTTGCACCGACCGGGCCGGAGAACGGCAAACCGGAGATCTGCGTCGATGCCGAAGCCGCGTTGATCGCGAGAACGTCATAAGCCATGTCGGGGTTGAGCGCCATCACCGTGATGACGACCTGGACTTCGTTGCGCAGACCCTTCTTGAAAGTCGGACGCAGTGGGCGGTCGATCAAGCGGCAGGTGAGGATGGCGTCTTCGCTCGGACGGCCTTCGCGACGGAAGAACGAACCGGGAATCCGGCCGGCGGCGTACATACGTTCTTCGACGTCAACAGTGAGCGGGAAGAAGTCGAACTGTTCTTTGGGGTGCTTGCCAGCCGTGGTGGCCGAGAGCAACATCGTGTCGTCATCGAGGTAAGCGGCGACCGCGCCGGCAGCCTGGCGGGCAAGCAGCCCGGTCTCGAAGCGAACTTTACGGGTACCGAAGGAGCCGTTATCGATAACGGTTTCAACAGTGTGAATGGTGGGTTCCGTCATAGGAATCCCTTCCGCAGGCCAAAACCTGCTCATCTCTTAAAGGAGACAAAGCATGCGAGGGCGGGAAACTTATGCCGGTCTTCGATCGAGGCGCGCGGGGGTTTGTCAGAAAATTGTGAACTGACCCGAATGCCACTACCGAGGACCGAGCGCGTCGTGCCTGCAGGTGCTTCGTCATGGACTGTTTCGTCTAAAAACGTACGAACAATATGGAGTTGTGCTACTTACGACAAACGGCCACCCCGACGGAGTGGCCGCTTGTTTGGCTTATCGGCGGAGGCCGAGGCGTTCGATCAGCGAGCGATAACGCTCGATGTCGGTCTTCTGCAAGTAGTTGAGCAGCCGACGACGCTGACCGACCAGCAGCAGCAGACCACGACGGCTGTGGTGATCGTGCTTGTGCTCCTTGAGGTGCTCGGTCAAGTGCGTGATGCGACCTGTGAGCAAGGCGATCTGGACCTCAGGGGATCCGGTGTCGCCTTCGCCAGTGGCGTACTGGGCAATTATGCTTTCTTTGGTCGCTCCCGCGACCGTGGGCTGCGCAGTCTTCTTCGACACGCGATCTCCTTAGGGGATTCCGTTGCACGGCGCGCCGGGGCCTGTTCACCCGGGCACTCTCTATTCCGTGGCCGTTATACGGCAATGTCAGGTTATCAGCGTGGGGCCCGCATTAGCGAATCGGCGTCAACCTCACGATTTGTCACTCCGTGTGAGGACCAATTTGTCACTCCGTGAGAGGTTTGGGGCTGGCCCCTCTCGACCCGGAGATCGACATGCGACGCATCCTCACCAGCGTAGTGCTGGGTTGCGCCCTGATGACGTTGGCCGCGTGTTCTTCCACCACGGCGAGCATGCCCAGGCCGCAGGTGCCATTCGCGGACTATGTCGCTCTGGGCGATTCGTTCACCGCCGGCCCGCTGATAGCACCCATGGCCAAGGGCGCTCCCGTCACCTGCGCGCGGTCCGGTGCCAATTATCCCAGTTATCTCGCGACGTATTTGCGCGTACGGACGTTCACCGATGCCAGTTGCTCGAGCGCGGAGACCTCCGACCTGTATGCCTCTCAAAGCAAACGCATGGGTTTAGGCGCAAATACAGCAACCGATACCCCAGCCCAATTGGATGCGGTCAAACCGACAACGGATCTGGTGACACTGGGGATCGGCGGCAACGACTTTTCGCTGTTCGGCGACGTAATAGCCGAATGCGTCAACCGGGCCTCAACAACAGCCGGAAAATCACCGTGCCGCGATTCCTTCACCCAGAACGGAATCGACCCCAAAATGCGGGATGCCGAGGCCGTTCAGTCACGCATCGAAAAGGCCATTGCGGCTATCGGCCAACGCGCACCGAAGGCGCACATCGTGATCGTCGGCTATTTGCGCATCCTTCCTGATGACGGGGCCTGTCCAGCAATACCGCTCGCTCCGGTCGATGCCAACTGGACCGATTCCATCGAACGACGGATCAACACATCCTTGTCCCAGGCGGTCTTGTCCCAAGCGGCGAAAGGCGCCGATG
Organism: Aeromicrobium sp.; assembly: GCA_014377785.1. Classification (GTDB taxonomy): domain Bacteria; phylum Actinomycetota; class Actinomycetes; order Propionibacteriales; family Nocardioidaceae; genus JACMOZ01. The sequence goes on along the minus strand of JACMOZ010000374.1, from coordinate 77,243 downwards.
TCACTTTCGTCAATTCATACGCCTTGTCCACGGGCCATGATGCCTGCGCCGGCAATCGGGCCTGGGTCAACGGCGCCCAGACAGTCTTGTTCCGTGCGGCCGCCCTTCATCCCTTTCGTGAAGGGATGAACGCCGTTGCCCGTCAGACCTACCGGACATTGACGAACACATTGCCGCCGAAGACACCCAGCGTGGATCGGCTCGCGAAGATCGCGCGATAGCCGCCCAACCAAAGCCCGCGATTTGTGCGCATACGGCCGTTTTCGGGACGAAAAGGCGCCGTATGCGCACAAATCTCGGGGCTGGTCAGGCCTCGGGGCTGGTCAGAGGCCGAGGACGGTACGCGTGTTGTCAACGTCGTCCCGAATGGTCGCGACGAGGTCGTCGACGCCGGTGAACTTCACCTGACCGCGCAGACGGTCGACGAACTCGATGCCGATCGTCTCGCCATAAAGATCCAGGTCGGTGCGATCGAGGACGTAGGATTCGATGCGCCGTTCTACGCCGTCGAAGGTCGGATTGGTACCCACGGAGATTGCCGCCGGCAAGCGGTCGCCGTCAGCACGGATGACCCAACCGGCATAGACGCCGTCGGCGGGCACGGCTACGTCGGGATCGGCTGGAACGTTTGCGGTCGGAAAACCGAGTTCGCGTCCGCGCTGGTCGCCCTTGACCACCACTCCTTCGAGCGTATGGGGGTGATCCAGGATCTTTGCGGCCCGCGCGACCTCGCCTTCGGCGATGAGTGAACGCACCAGCGTGGACGAATAGGCGACATCGCCGCCATCAAGGGCCAGTCCGTCAACGGCAAAGCCATACGCCTCCCCTGCGTCACGCAGGAAGGCAATGTCGCCGGCGGCCTTGTGGCCGAAGCGAAAGTTTTCACCGATGACGATTCCCGCCGCCTTGAGCTGGTCGACGAGGACTCGCTGGACGAATTCGTCCGGTGTCCACGACGACATTTCCTTGGTGAATGCGAGAACGTAGACGCGATCGGCGCCCGCGGCGCGAAGCAACGCGATGCGTTGGTGAAGCGTGCTCAATCGCAGCGGCGCATGATCGGGTGCTATCACTTCGAGCGGATGCGGATCGAACGTGACCGCGGTGACAGGAAGCGGCGGATCGGCTCGCAAAGATTGGGCTAGAGCGCGCGCCCGCGCAAGTACGTGCCGGTGCCCATGATGGACACCGTCGAAGTTGCCGATCGTGACGACGCTCGGTTCGGTCATGGGTTCGACCGATGCTCCGTCCGCCTCACGCCATATCGTCACGGGAAAACTGTGCCACAGCCCGCCGAGGCGCTACAGCAAGGGGCGCAGCGGGGCGAGGATGAGCTCACAGCACTTGGCAACCCAGGGCCGGGAGTGCCATCTGTCGGGAGTCAGCAGGTGCGCGTTGCTGCAGTCCTTGGCAAAGACGACCTCCATGTGGGCGGCCACATCGTCGTCGAGGATCTCCAGATTGATCTCGTAGTTGCCGGTAAGGCTCAACCGGTCGATATTGGCGGTGCCGATCGTCGACCACTTGCCGTCGATCGTCGCGGTCTTCGCGTGGACCATCCAGTCCTCGTAGAGCAGGATTTCGACGCCACCGTCCAACAGGGTCGAATAAAAACCGCGTGACAACCAGTCTGCGACGACATGGTTGGAGATCTCCGGCACAAGGATCTTGACCGTCACGCCTCGGCCGGCGGCGTCGAGGAGTGCCTGCAGGATGTCACCGTCGGGAATGAAGTAGGCCTGGGTGATGAAAATGTGTTTCTTCGCCCGGTCGATCGCTTCGAGATACATCCCGCGGATTGGGAAGATCAGTTGTCGGGGCACATTGCGGTGGGCGCGTATGTGCGACTCCCAACTCGACGAACCGAACTCGGCGAGCTTCTCTGACTCGTCGTGACGCAGGTTCCAGAAGTCGACGAAAGCATTGTCGAGATCCCACACGGAGGGACCCTTGATCTTGATGTGCGTGTCGCGCCATTTGGTCGCGTAGTCGGCCCCAATGTTGTAGCCGCCGACGTAGCCAATCTCGCCGTCGACGACGAGGATTTTGCGGTGGTCCCGCCCGAAGCGACGAAAACTCAACCACAGCATGCCGACCGAGAACACCGGATAACGAAATACCTTGATGGGCGGCGGGAAGTGCAGCAACTGCGGCGACACCACGAGGTTGGCGAAACCGTCGTAGATCACGCAGACCTCGACACCACGATCGGCGGCATCGATCAGCGCCCGCTTGAATTTCTTGCCGACCGCATCGTTCTTCCAGATGTAGGTCTCGAACAGTATGCGCTGTGTGGCGCCGGCGATGGACTCCAGCATGTCGGCATAGAGGTCTTCACCGAAGGTAAAAGTGGTAGCCGTGTTTTCGGCGCCGATCGCGGTCGTCGTCGGAGGTGTCACCGGGAACGGCTGGAGCGCGTGGTGCTGGCGCAGACGCTTGCGGATCGCGGTCGTCGTCATGAGCGATAGGACGATGGCGAGCTGCGCGTACAACATGCCAATCAATCCCTGCTTGAGCAGGTTTCGGGATGTCTTGCGCGTAAGTCTCATGGGGAGACAGTAGCGAAAACCGCGAGGGCTTTTGCGTCGTCACCGGCGGCCTCATACAAGGCCAGGAATTCGCCGTCTGGCGCGAACACCGCGACCGGGCCCGGTGCGCCGAGATCGACCGCCGCCAATGCGCGCCCGAAACCGATGTCGTTGGCCTGTTTTTCGCTGGCCTCGAAGGCCGGGAAGGTGAGTCGTGCGGCGACGGCAAGGTCGAGGACACCGAATTCGGTGCCAAGTTCGTCGAGGGTTTTGGCGTTTTCGAGCGTGAACGGCCCGACCCTGGTGCGCCGCAACATGGTCAGGTGTCCCCCGACGCCGACCGCTGTGCCGAAGTCGCGGGCGAAGGCCCTGATGTAGGTGCCGCTGGAGCAGATCACCCGTATGTCGACGTCCCGGAACTCGCCGACTTCGCGGATGTCGTTAACCTCGAAGGTCTCGACATGGACGGGTCTGGACTTTAGGACGACGTCCTCCCCCGCGCGCACCCGTGCGTAGGACCGCTGGCCGTCGACCTTGATCGCCGACACTGCCGAAGGGATCTGTTCGATGTCACCGCGGAAAGGTTCGACTGCCGAACGGATCTCGTCGTCGCTCAGATGCGCGGCAGAGGTCTCGGCGATGACGTCGCCCTCTTTGTCGTCGGTCACCGTGCTGGCACCCAGGCGGATGGTGGCGACGTATTCCTTTTCGGTCAGCATCAGGTGGCCGAGGAGCCGGGTCGCGCGGTTGATGCCAAGGACAAGGACACCTGTCGCCATCGGGTCGAGGGTGCCGGCGTGACCGACTTTGCGGGTACCGGCAAGACGACGAAGCCGCCCGACGACATCGTGAGATGTCCAGTCAGGCGGCTTGTCGACTATGACGAGGCCAGAGGTCACTCTGACCCTTCTACGTGCTCTGCATCTTCGGGTTCGGCCTTTTTCTTGTAAGGGTCAGGATCGCCCGCATACTCAGCACCCACCGCCTGGGCCGCCACGGCGGCATCCTGGTTGCGTGCCTTGCTGAGTAGGTCTTCAATCTGGCGAGCAGTTTCGGGCACTGCGTCGAGGAAGAACTCCACCGACGGCGTATGCCGCAAACCGAGTTGCTTGCCGACTTCGGACCGAATCACCCCGGTCGCGCTCTTCAACGCGGCCGCGGTGTCATCGATCGCCGACTGATCGCCGAGAACGGTATAGAACACCGAAGCGTGTTGACTATCGCCAGTGAGCCGAACGTCGGTCACCGTGAGGAAGCCGAGGCGCGGATCCTTGATCCGACGCTCCAGCATCTCCGCCACGATGACCTTGATCCGGTCGGCGACCTTATTGACCCGCTGACCGGCCATCAGGCCCGAGGCTTTTCGCGCAGCTCGAACGTTTCGATGACGTCGCCGATCTTGATGTCGTTGTAGCCCCTGAGCGTCAGACCACACTCGAAGCCTTCGCGCACTTCGGACGCATCGTCCTTTTCGCGCTTGAGGCTGCTGAGATCGAGGTTGTCCGCCACGACCGCGCTGTCACGCAGCAGTCGTGCCTTCGAATTACGCTTGATAGTGCCACTCGTGACCATACAACCGGCGATGTTGCCGATCTTGGACGAACGGAAGATCTCGCGAATCTCGGCGGTGCCCAACTGAGCTTCTTCATAAATGGGCTTGAGCATGCCCTTGAGGGCGGCTTCGATTTCGTCGATAGCCTGGTAGATCACCGAGTAGTAACGGATTTCCACGCCTTCGCGATCGGCGAGCTCGGTCGCCTTGCCCTGCGGGCGGACGTTGAAGCCGATGATGATCGCGTTGGAAGCCGCAGCGAGCATGACGTTGGTCTCGGTGATCGCACCGACACCGCGGTCGATGACGCGCAACGAGACATCTTCGCCGACATCGATCTTGGCGAGGGCGTCTTCGAGAGCTTCGACCGAACCCGAACCATCACCCTTGAGGATGAGCAGCAATTCGTCGGCTTCGCCCTTCTCCATCGAGGACATGAAGTCTTCGAGGGTGCGGCGGCCGCTGCGCTGAGCGAGCAACGCGTTGCGTTCACGCGCCTCACGCTTCTCGGCGATCTGGCGAGCCAGACGATCATCGGCGACAACCATGAAGTTGTCTCCGGCGCCGGGGACCGCGGTCAGACCGAGGACCAAAGCCGGTCGCGATGGCGCCGCTTCTTCGATGTTGTCGCCGTGCTCGTCGAGCAAGGCCCGAACACGCCCGAAGGCGGGTCCGGCAACGACCGAGTCGCCGACCTTGAGCGTGCCTCGGTGGACGAGGACAGTGGCAACGGGGCCACGACCACGGTCGAGGTGGGCTTCGATGACGAGGCCTTCGGCATGCTGATGAGGATTGGCCCGCAAGTCGAGCGAGGCATCCGCTGTCAGAACGACGGCAGCAAGCAAGTCGTCCAGACCCGTACCGGCCTTGGCTGAGACGTCGACGAACATCGTGTCGCCGCCGTACTCTTCGGGCACGAGGCCGTATTCGGCGAGCTGACCACGGACCTTTGTGGGGTCAGCGTCGGGCTTGTCGACCTTGTTGACCGCGACGACGATCGGCACACTGGCGGCCTTGGCGTGGTTCAACGCCTCAACAGTCTGCGGCATGACGCCGTCGTCGGCCGCGGCCACGAGGATCGCGATGTCGGGCGCCCGGGCGCCACGGGCACGCATCGCCGTAAACGCCTCGTGACCGGGTGTATCGATCAAGGTGATGCGGCGTTCAGTGCCGTCGACGGCGGTCGCGACCTGGTAGGCGCCGATCGTTTGGGTGATGCCGCCGGCTTCCTTCTCCACGACATTCGTCTTGCGAAGGGCATCGAGGAGTTTGGTCTTGCCGTGGTCGACGTGACCCATGACGGTGACGACCGGCGGACGTGCCGCCAGATCGTCCTCGCTGCCTTCGTGCTCGCCGAATTCTAGATCGAAGGACTCAAGGAGTTCGCGATCTTCGTCTTCGGGCGAAATGATCTCCACTGCGTAGTTGAGCTCTTCACCGAGCAACTGCAGGGTTTCGTCGTTGGCCGACTGAGTTGCCGTCACGATTTCGCCCAAGTGGAACAGAACTTCCACCAACGATGCCGCATCGACGCCGATCTTCTCGGCAAAATCACCCAGCGAGGAACCGCGGGTCAGGCGTACGCCCTCGCCGTTGCCCTTGCGGACGCGGACACCGCCAATGGCGGGCGCCTGCATCTGGTCGTATTCCTGACGCTTCGCGCGTTTGCTCTTGCGTCCACGGCGTACGGGGCCCCCGGCGCGACCGAATGCGCCTTGAGTGCCACCGCGGTTGTTGCCACGCGGGCCACCGCCACCGGGACGGCCGCCGAAGCCACCGCCACCGCCGGGAGGTCCACCGGGTCCACCGCCGCCAGGCGCTCCGCGTCCTGCGCCCCCGGGTGCTCCTGCTCCTGCAGGTGCGCCACGACCGGCACCGGCTCCGGCGCCACGATTGCCACCGGGCGCTCCACCGGGGCGACCGGGACCGCCCGGGCCACGGTTGCCCCCGGGGCCGGGGCGACCGCCGAGAGCGGGCGAGGACTGCTTGGGCATCATCGCCGGGTTCGGACGAGGCATACCGGGACGTGCCGGTGCACTGCCTTCGCGTGCTGTAGCCGGCGGACGAGAGCCTCGCTGCATCCCTTGTGTCGGGGAAAACGGGTTGTTGCCCGGTCGTGCACCGCCCGGACGGGGCGCCGCGGGACGCGGCTCGGACGTTCCGGGACTCGGTGCTGCGGGAGCCACCACCTCGGGGGTTTCGGTCGCGGCCGGCGCAACCGGCGCCGCGGCCGCGGCAACAACAGGCGCTGCGGGCTCGACGACGGGCTCGGGCTCGACGGCTTTGGCCGGTCCGGGCCTCGGTCCTGGCCGAGGGGCGATGCGTGCGGATCCGGCGGCGGAAGCCTCGACGACGACCTGGGCCGGCGCTTCGGCTGCTGCCGGAGGGCTGGCGTCGACGGGTGCCGCGGGGGTCTCGACAACCGCGGCAGGTTCGGCAGCCGCCTTCTTGGCAGGCTTCTTCTTGGCTTCGCCTTGGGCGCGAAGCTTGTCTCCGTGTTCTTCGTTGAGTCGACGGACGACCGGCGCTTCCACTGTGGAAGACGCCGATTTCACGTATTCGCCCATGTCCTTCAATGCGGACAGGACGATCTTGCTTTCGACTCCGAACTCGCGTGCGAGTTCATGGACTCTTACAGCCACTATTCTCCTTCAGGGGATCCGAACCCTGGGAGGGGCGCAGACCGCTAGTTGACGTGCAGGCTCATTTGGAGGAACTCATTGAGTGTTCATGAGCAGGTGCTCCGAATTCTTTTGGGGAACGCGCGGTGCGTTCCTGCGGTCAGTTCTTCTGGTCATTTGTATCCCGAACGGCATCGGTCAGCAAAATCGTGTCCACCGTGCCCTCGATTTTGAGCGCACGGCCGAACGCTTTGCGACGTATGGCCAGTTCAAGACACCGTGTCGCGGGATGCAGGTGCGCCCCTCGACCCGGCAGCGATCCGTCCGGATCAGGCGTGATCACCCAGTTCGATGATGACCCGATCGCGACGACTCGCACCAGAGCGGTTTTGTCCACGCGCTCTCGACAACCGATACACGTGCGGACAACCGTAGACAAGTCTAACCCTTCGCCGAAGGATCCGTACCCTCGGTGTCGGAGCGGATGTCGATACGCCAACCAGTGAGCCGGGCTGCCAGCCGCGCATTCTGGCCTTCTTTGCCAATTGCAAGGGACAACTGGAAGTCCGGAACGACGACGCGGGCGGCGCGCGTCTGCATATCGACGAGCGTGACGCTCTTGACCTGGGACGGCGAAAGCGCTTGCGCAATGAACTCGGCCGGATCGTCGCTGTAGTCGACGATGTCAATCTTTTCGCCGTGGAGTTCGTGCATGACATTGCGGACACGCTGGCCCATCGGACCGATGCAGGCGCCCTTGGCGTTGATGCCCGGAACGGTCGACCGGACCGCGATCTTGCTGCGGTGGCCGGCTTCGCGGGCGATTTCAACAATTTCGACAGTGCCGTCGGCTATTTCGGGGGCTTCGAGGGCGAACAAAAGCTTGACCAGTTGCGGATGGGTGCGAGAGACCTTGATTCGTGGACCGCGCATACCCTTTTCGACCTGGTAGACGAAGCTCTTGATGCGTTCGCCGTGAATGTACTTCTCCTCGGCGACCCGCTCGGCCAGCGGCATGAGCGCTTCGACCTTGCCGAGGTTGACGAGGACGTCGCCTGGCTCGCGACCCTGCTGGATGATGCCCGACACAATGTCGCCGACCTTGCCGGAGAACTCGCCGAATTGCTGCTCATCCTCGGCATCGCGCAGTCGCTGCATGATGAGTTGGCGCGCGATGGTTGCCGCGAATCGGCCGAAGTCATCGGGGGTGTCTTCGTATTCCTCGGAAAGCTGCGGTGCCGGGCGATCGCCTTCTTCGACCGGTTCGGCGTCGGCGATTCGTTCGCGTGCCCAGACGACGACGTGGCCGCTCTTTCGGTCGAGTTCGACCCGCGCGTGATGCTGGGCGCTCGCAGTCTTGTGATACGCCGAGAGCAAGGCCTGTTCGATGGCCTCGACCACGACGTCGAACGACAGATCCTTTTCGCGCTCAAGTGCGCGAGGCGCCGCCATATCGATGTCCATGTCAGCCGTTCTTCCTCTTGAGTTCGATTTGTACGAGTGCCTTCGTGACGTCCGCATACGCGATCCGCTGCACACCCTGAGCCGTAGAAATGTCGACACCGTCGCCGTCACTGTCACCGAGGCGGCCGTCGACGGTGGAACCGTCGGCGAGTTGGGCTGAGACAAGTCGGTCGTTGTTGCGGCGCCAATGACGGGCCAGCTTGAGTGGACTGTCAAGGCCGCGGGACGTCACTTCCAGCGTGTAGGGCATGGTTCCCATGACGTCGGTGTCGTCCAGTTCAGCGGAAATAGCACGGGTTGCCGACGAGATGTCGTCAATAGTGACGCCGCCATCCTGATCGATCGCGATGCGCAGAACACGCTTCTTGCCGGCGGGAGTGAGTTCGATTGCTTCGAGGTCAAAGCCGAGTTCGCTCACGCATCCGGCGACCAATGTGTCGAGCCGATCGGTCATGGCCCACACTCCCTCTTCTTTTATCAGCACGCGTTTTTCCGCTGTATCGGGTCAAGCGTAAGCCATGCGGCTCGAGCCACCTGCCTCCCCGTATATCCTGCACGGGTGATCAGTCGACGCGCCTTGCTCGGGACCGGTGCAGGGGTCGTCGTCGTCGCCGCGGCGGCCGTCTATGGCGACCGCGCGCACAAGCTCGACGACCTGGCCAGGACAATCGGCATCGAACCGCGAAGACTGCCTGCCCTGTCTGACGAAGCCCTCATCAAACGGGTGCAGACTGACCAATCGATTGTGTTGTTGTCGCTGCGTGCCGTCGCCCAACGACAACCCCAATTGGCCAAGACACTCGCGCCGCTGATCAGCATCACCGAGACCCAACTCGCCGATCTGGGCGGTGCGATCGGCAACCTCACGGGCGCCGCTCCCCCGGCCTCGGCTGCAGATGCGCTCGATGACGTCATCGCGATGCTGCAGCGGTCGGCTGCCGAGCGCTCCAAAGAGTCGCTCGCAGCGGTGTCCGGTGATTTCGCCCGCGTCCTCGCATCGATCGCAGTCAGCCTTTCGCAGAGCCTCGTCGTGTTACGCAATGCCCGCAAGGCCTTGACATGATTCGTTCCCAGGCGGCCGTGTCCGGTCTTCAGGACTGCCTCGCCCTCGAGCACGAAGCCATCTGGGTCTACGCCTACCTCGGCGCCCGCATCCCCGGCGCGGACGAAGCGGCCCGCCGGGCCTTTGGAAATCACCGCCAGTCTCGTGATGTGCTGATCGCAATGCTTCGGGCCTCTGCGTCGGCTCAACCCGCGCCTCGGGCCGACTATGACGTCATGAAGGTCAAAACCCTCGGACAGGCCAACGCCGTTGCCGCATCGCTCGAAGCCAAAAACGCAGCCGCCTATCTGTCCCTGGTCGGTGCAAGCGAGGACGAAGACCGCAAATTCGCGATCGACACCTTGCGCAGGGCCGCGCTCGCGATCCTCGTCTGGGGCGGCAAGCCCTCCGCATTCCCCGGACTCCCCGCTTAAGCCTCACTTAGGGGCGGTGACCTACGCACCACGCCGGCCCGGGGGCGGTGACCTACGCACCACCGGCCGTCCTACGGTGGTGCGTATCTCACCGGCTGCCGAAGACTGTGGTGCCTAACTCACCGCTGAAGCGGGGAGGCGCACGGTAAGTCGCGCGACGATCTGGCCGAGGGCGATATTTTCACGATCTCCGGTCTTGCGGTCCTTGACCTCGACGACGCCGTCGACGAGACCTTTGCCGACGACCACGATCGTCGGGACGCCGATGAGTTCGGCGTCCTTGAACTTCACTCCCGGCGACACCTTGCCCAGACGGTCGTCGAAGAGTACGTCGACGCCTGCGGCCTGAAGCTCGGCATAGAGCTTCTCGGCCTCGGCAACGACAGCCTCATCTTTTCCGGCGGCTATCAGGTGGACATCATACGGAGTAATTTCGGCCGGCCAGACGATGCCGAACTCATCGTGGGAGTTCTCGACGATTGCCGCGACAGCACGGGAAACCCCGACGCCGTAGGAGCCCATCGTGACGGTCACGAGTTTGCCGTTTTCGTCAAGCACCTTGAGTCCCAGCGCCTCCGCATATTTGCGGCCGAGCTGGAAGATGTGGCCCATTTCTATTCCGCGCGCAAGCTCGAGTGGACCCGAACCGTCTGGCGCGGGATCACCGGGACGAATGGTGGCCGCCTCGGTGGTGCCGTCTGAGGTGAAATCGCGACCCGCGACGAGATCGAGTACGTGCGAACCGTCGACGTCGGCGCCGGTGACCCAGCGGGTGCCCTCGACCACGCGAGGATCGGTCAGATAGCGAATGCCCGAAGCGTTCTCGCTGCCGAGTACTCCGGGACCGATGTAGCCCTTGACCAGCGTGGAGATTTTGGCGAAGTCCGCCTCGATGAACGCCTCGACCTCGGCGGGTGCCACCTGCGCCTCAAGTCGCTTTGTGTCCACGTCGCGGTCACCGGGGAGACCGATGGCAAGGGGTTCGCGGCTTCCGTCGGGATGCCTGAGCATGACAATGACGTTCTTGAGAGTGTCGGCTGCTCCCCAAGGACGGTCCTCGCGGGGGAACGCCTCGTTGAGGAGATCCACCAAGGTGTCGATCGTCGGCGTGGCAGGGGTCTTCTCGGCATGAGCGGCCGGCAAGTTCTCGAAAGGCACAGGATCGGGTACGGGTGTCGTGACGGCCTCCACGTTGGCGGCATAGCCACCGGGCGAACGCACGTACGTGTCCTCGCCGTTTTCGGCGACGGCGAGAAACTCCTCACTCGCTGAACCGCCCATCGCGCCCGAATCGGCCGCGACGATGACGTAATCGAAGCCGAAACGGTCGAAAATGCGGATATAGGCCTCACGGTGCGCCTGATAGGCCCTTTCCAGTCCGGCATCGTCGACGTCGAAGGAATACGAATCCTTCATGACGAACTCACGGCCACGAAGGATGCCGGCACGGGGACGCACCTCATCGCGGTATTTCGTCTGGATTTGATAAAGGCTCAGCGGCAGGTCTTTGTAGGAGGCATACATGTCCTTCACCAGGAGGGTGAACATTTCTTCGTGCGTGGGCCCGAGCAGGTAGTCGCCGCCCTTGCGGTCCTTGAGCCGGAACATGTTGGATCCGTAAGCGTTCCAGCGTCCGGTGGTCTCGTAGGGCTCACGAGGCAACAATGCGGGGAATTCGACTTCCTGGGCGCCGATGGCATCCATTTCCTCGCGCACGATCCGCTCGACATTGCGCAAAACGCGAAGGCCCAGCGGCAGCCAGGTGTAGATGCCCGGGGCGGCTCGACGGACATAACCCGCGCGTACGAGCAACCTGTGGCTCGGCACCTCGGCATCGGCCGGGTCGTCGCGCAGGGTACGGACAAAAAGTTTGGACATTCGCATGCCGAAACTCTATCGGCCAACGGCGAACGTCAGGACTTGGCCGCTCGAAGGGCTGTGCGGATCATCGGGTATTGCAACGGAAGTCGGACAACCGTGCCGGCTTTGAACCACGCGCTGGTTTTCGAACTGCGCATCGCGCTGAGAGTCATTTGCAGATTGGCCGGGAGCACACCGACCAGAACCGCAGCGGCTGCAAGACCGCCAACCTTCCGGGTCTTCGGATTGACAAGAAGCGCCGCGCAGACGAGTTCGACCGCGCCGGATATATAAACCAGCTCGCGTTTGTTCGGCAACGGCTTGGGGACGATGGATTCGAACGGCTCCGGCTTCACTAAGTGCGCGATTCCCGATGCGGTGAACAGGGCGGCCAACGCCGTGATGTCTCGACTCATAGAGCGAGAGTAACCAAGGGCTCCCGCGAGTAGCAGCCCACGTTCTTCAAGGGGACAGTTCAGAGCAGAATCGTGGCAAACGTCGCGGTTTGCCGGAAACCGACGCGATCGTAGGTGCGTCGGGCCGCGACATTGTGATCATTGAGATAAAGCGTCACGCTGGGTGCGACGAGGGATCGTGCCTGTTGCACAACTGCCGCCATCGCATGAGCAGCCACTCCCCGACCACGCAGATCGGGCCGGACGTAGACCCCCTGGATCTGGCAACCGCGGGTAGTTGCCGCACCGATCTCGGCCTTGAACAGCACGTCGTCATCTTCGATGATCGCGAAGGACCAACCTTGGGAGATCAGTTGGGCAACCCTGGCGCGGTAACCGGTCGTGCTGGTCCCCTCGGGATCGAGACCGACTTCCTCGGTGAACATCGCGACGCAAGCCGGATAAAGGAGGTCGAATTCGTCCATCACCACGCGCCGCACCCGGGGATCGGGTTCCAGTTCACTGTCGCGATCGATGACCATGAACGGCTGGACCGGTCGGGGCGAGCGGGCCGGACCCCAGTGCGGTTCGAGTAACGCCCACAAGCCGAGCACACTGCTGTCAAGACCCACAATGGACGAGCAATTCATCCCCGTCCTCAGGGCGTGTTCGGCGAAGGCCACGATGGCGTCCGGTGTTGCCTCGACGGGTACGAGGTTGGCGGCGGCATGACAAGCCGAAACCAATTCGCCGTCTTCGAAATAGCCCCAGATGTTGCCACCGAGCCAGCGTGGCTGCAACTGGGTGGCCTCGACCCGGTATTCCACGAACAGGTTGACCAGCGGGTCATGGGCGATCAGAGCCCGAAGGAGTGGGAGGTCGCTCGGACCGAGATTGCGCAGCATCGGAAGCCGAAGTTCAGCTGACCGAAACGACGGGCTCGCCGCTCGATTCCATGCTTTCGGCGATCCGCATGGCCTCTTCGATGAGCGTCTCGACGATCATGTTCTCGGGAACGGTCTTGATGACTTCTCCCTTGACGAAGATCTGCCCCTTGCCGTTGCCCGAAGCAACACCGAGATCGGCTTCACGGGCCTCACCCGGGCCATTGACGACGCAACCCATGACGGCGACACGCAGCGGCACGTCCATGCCCTCGAGGCCAGCAGTGACTTGCTCGGCGAGTGTGTAGACGTCGACCTGAGCGCGGCCGCACGACGGGCATGACACGATTTCGAGTTTGCGTGGCCGCAAATTGAGCGACTGCAGAATCTGGATGCCGACCTTGACTTCTTCGACCGGGGGCGCCGACAGCGACACTCGGATCGTGTCGCCGATGCCTTTGCTCAGCAACGCGCCGAAAGCGACCGAACTTTTGATAGTGCCCTGGAAGGCTGGACCGGCTTCGGTCACACCGAGGTGAAGCGGCCAGTCACCGCGTTCGGACAACATTTCGTAGGCCTGCACCATGACGACGGGGTCATTGTGTTTGACCGAGATCTTGAAGTCGTGGAAGTCGTGCTCTTCGAAGAGCGAGGCTTCCCAGACGGCGGACTCAACGAGAGCTTCGGGAGTCGCCTTGCCGTACTTTTCGAAGATGCGTTTGTCGAGCGAACCGGCGTTGACGCCGATCCGAATCGACGTGCCGGCGTCCTTGGCCGCCATGGCAATGGCCTTGACCTGGTTGTCGAATTTGCGGATATTGCCAGGGTTGACCCTGACCGCCGCGCAACCCGCATCGATCGCGGCGAAGACGTATTTGGGCTGGAAATGGATGTCGGCGATCACCGGAATCTGCGAATGCCGGGCAATTTCGGCCAACGCGTCGGCGTCGTCCTGACTCGGGCACGCCACCCGGACGATGTCGCAACCGGTCGCGGTGAGTTCGGCGATCTGTTGGAGGGTCGCATTGACGTCACTGGTGAGCGTCGTCGTCATCGACTGGACCGACACAGGGGCATCGCCGCCAACGTCGACCGTGCCGACCTTGATCTTGCGCGTCTTGCGCCGCGGCATGAGGACAGGCGGCGGAGCTTCGGGCATCCCGAGATCGACTTTCATGTCAACTTCACTCATGTCAACCTCACCGGATTGACAATGTCGGCATAAATCAGAATCACACTCATAATCATAAGGACGGCGCCAACGGCGTAGGCGACGGGCAACATCTTGGCCACGTCGACGTAGCCCGGATCTGGCTTGCCGCGAAGTTTCGCCCAACCGCGGCGGATGGCTTCCCACAACGCGCCAGCGATATGGCCGCCGTCGAGGGGAAGTAAGGGAATGAAGTTGAAAAGGGCGACGAACAGGTTGACGGCGGCGAGCAGACCCATGAGCCGGATGGCGCGCTCGGCCCAAGTCGGATTGTCGATGGTGACCATTTCACCCGCGACCCGGCTTGCACCGACGACGCTGATCGGGCCGTCGGCCTCGCGTTCGCCTCCGAAAGCTGCCTGGGTCACCGCGACCATACGTTGAGGCAAATGAACGATGACGTCCGCGGTGCCCTTCGTGTAGTCCCACATTTGGGCGGCGACGAAGCCGGGGCCCTGTCTCTGCATCTCGGTGGTCGGCGAGACGCCGAGGAAGCCGACGTTGACGAGTTTGTCCGGATTATTCAGCGAGGCACGGGCAAGCACCGAGGTTTTGATGTCTTTGGTCTGCATGACCCCGTCACGGGTGAAGCCGATGCTGGTCATCTTGTCGCCGTTGGCGCGGATCAGCGCGCTGAGGTTGTCCCAACCGGTGACTTCGGTGCCGTCGAACGACACGATGGTGTCGCCGGCGGCGAGCCCTGCTTGTTTGGCCGGAGTGATCGGGTCCTCGTCGGTGCAGGTGCGGCCGGCTTCGGCATCGGCGATGGCGCAGTCGGACACAGCCTGAATCGTCGTTGTCGGTTTGAGTGCACCAAAACCCATGAACACTATGGCAAACAAGGCTATCGCCAGGACAACGTTGACCATCGGTCCGCCGGACATCACTATAAGTTTTTGCCACCACGGCTTGCGATAAAAGAGGCGTTCTTCGTCCTCAGGACCCACGTGTTCGTATTCGGCTTCACGCGCGTCGGAAATCAGTTGAGTGAAAAGTCCGGTGTTGGTGCCGCGGACCTCGTGCGGATCCTGGCCCTTCGCGGGCGGCAACATGCCCACCATCTTGATGTAGCCGCCGAGCGGGATCGCCTTGATGCCGTATTCGGTCTCGCCACGCTTGACCGACCAAACGGTTTTGCCGAAGCCGACGAAGTATTGCGTGACTTTGACGCCGAACTTCTTGGCTGGATACATATGGCCGACTTCGTGCAGCGCAATCGAGATGACCACGCCAAGCACGAAAATGATCACACCGGCGGTGTAGATCAGGGCATTCATTCAGTCTCCATTGGGTTTTCGGGCAGTGAGTTCCCGGGCGCGGGCCCGGGCCCAGGTGTCTGCCGCGAGGACAGTTGAGAGATCCATCTGTGTCGATTTTACGTCGGCGTCGAGCATATGCTCGTTAACGACGGTATTGACAGTGTCAACAATGCCAAGGAAGTCCAAATCACCGGCGATGAAGGCGTCGACACAGACTTCGTTCGCCGCATTGAAAACGGCCGGCGCCGTCTTGGCGAACTCCCCGGCCTTGCGGGCAAGCATCACAGCAGGAAAGGCTTCGTTGTCGAGCGGGAAGAATTCCCAGACGGCCGGATCTGTCCAGTCGCAGGCCTTGACCGCGCCGGGAAGACGATCGGGCCAGGCCAGTCCGAGCGCGATGGGCAGTTTCATGTCCGGGGGTGAGGCCTGGAGCATCGTCGAACCGTCGACGAATTCGACCATGGAATGCACGATCGACGAAGGATGTACGGCGACCTCGATCCGATCGAAGCCGATCCCGAACAACAAATGGGCTTCGATGACTTCGAGACCTTTGTTGACGAGGGTGGCCGAGTTGATAGTGATGACCGGCCCCATGTCCCAGGTCGGGTGGGCCATCGCCTGTTGGGGGGTGACGTTGCTGAGTTCGGCGCGGGTTTTGCCTCGAAACGGTCCGCCGCTGGCCGTGACTATGAGTTTGTGGACGTCTCCGACGCGTTCACCGCGCATCGCCTGGGCAAGAGCCGAGTGCTCGGAGTCGACAGGCACGAGTTGGCCCGGTTTCGCGGCATTCATCACGAGCTCGCCGCCGATGATGAGCGATTCCTTGTTGGCGAGGGCAAGAGTGGTGCCCTCCTCGAGAGCGGCGAGGGTCGGCAACAATCCGACCGCGCCGGTCATACCGTTGAGGACGACATCGCATCGGGTACGCGCTGCCTCGGTTGCGGCATCGGGGCCCGCGATGATCTTCGGCATCCGGAAGCCGCCCTCGGCATAACCCCGGCGCTGTGCCTCCGCATACAACGCCAATTGGACGTCCTGCACGGCGCTGGCCTTGGCGACGGCTATCAGCGGAACCTCGAAGTCGATGGCCTGACGCGCCAGCAGTTCGGGATGGTTGCCGCCCGCGGCAAGTGTGGCTACCGCGAAACGATCGCGATGGGCGGCAATGACCTCGAGGGCCTGGGTGCCGATGGAACCGGTGGAGCCAAGAATGGCGACATGCCTGAGCATGCCGCCATTCTCGCTTACCTGCCGTCCCGTATCCCAACGGGACGGAGTATGAGGGCTTTGGGTAGCTGTCACTGCGCAAAACCCTCAAGTCTCGTTCGTCGCTACTTGACCTCTGAGCGGAGAAGACGCATCACACCGAGACACAGCGGGATGATCAACCAGATTGTCCCAGCCACCGCGAAGTGGGCCCATTCGTTGCCTGTTGCCCACTCGCCCGACTGAAGCGGTGTCTGGGTGAAGCTGAAGTCGGCCCACGGCTGAATGTGGTCCCTGAGCCACGGCACGACCGAACCCACAAGCGACCAGATTGACGGGAGAACGAAGTAGAGCACGATGGCTGCGGCCGAGTTCATGATCAGCATCGCGAAGGCGAAGCCCATGAAGAGCCCGGACAGCTGGAGGATGATCGCGTTGACTACTCCAGCAGTCGTCATGTCCCACGAGCCTGCTTGCCCACCGTGAAAGACGCCGGCAAGGACATTGCCGATGGCCCCGAAGACAAAAGAGAGAATCACGGCGCCCACGGCGGCGATGATCGCGGTGATGAACTTCGCCACGATGATACGCGAGCGGCGGGGTTCCAAAGTAAATGTCACAAGTCCTGTCCGCTGAGTCCATTCACTGGTGACGAGAAGAATCGCAAGGACCGGCAACAGGAAACCTGTCGGGATGTTCATGAGACCGGACATCTGGCCGAAGGTCAGAGTCGAGTCTTCAGCGAAGATCAGAAGGCCTGTCGTGATGAGGGCGGCAATGATCGCCATCGAGACGACAAGCCAAAATCCTGCCCGTGTATTGACGAGTTTGCGCAATTCGACCTTCACCAGGCGCGACATCGGAATGTCAGGCCGATTCATGTCGATCGTTTCGACGTGCGTTGCGGTACTCATGCCAGGGCTCCTTCGGGTGTGGACTTTTCGCGTTGGGTGTCCCCGGTCAGTTCCAGGAACATTTCCTCGAGGCCTGCGCCTTCGGCCGGCCTCAGTTCGATGAGGGCAACGCCCGCAGCAGCGGCAACCCGTCCAACCTCTTCGGGCGTCGACTCGGTACGCAGTCCGCCATCGCCGGACGGAGTGCTGGACATGCCGGCTGCAGTCAGCGCCTGGGCAATGGCGCCGGCGTCGCTGGCCTTGACGAACGTGCCGGCCGTGTGGAGCAATTCGGCCTTGGTGCCGCTCGCCACGATCCGGCCGTTACCGATCAGGATCAGTTCATCGGCGATGACCTCGATCTCGTGCAGGAGGTGGGAAGACAAGAGCACTGTGCCGCCCCTGTTGGCGTATTCACGCAACAATCCGCGCATCCAATGGATACCGGCCGGATCGAGACCGTTGGCCGGCTCATCGAGGATGAGGATCTTGGGATCACCCAACAATGCGTGAGCAATGCCGAGGCGCTGACGCATGCCGAGCGAGTAGTCGCGGATGCGGCGTTTGGACTCCGCGGGCGACAGGCTCACCAGGGCAAGCATCTCTTCGACGCGCGACATGGGCAACCCCATGACGATGGCACCCATCGTCAAAACTTCGCGGCCGGTGCGGCCGGCATGTTGTGCCGAGGCATCAAGCAGCACACCCACTTGTGTGCCTGGGTTGGGGATGTCGTGGTAGTGGACTCCGGCGACCGTGGCGCTGCCACTTGTCGCAGGGGTCAGGCCAGCGATGATGCGCATGGTCGTGGACTTGCCGGCACCGTTGGGGCCCAAAAATCCAGTGACCGCCCCCGGCCTGCAGTCGAATGTGACGTTATCGACGGCTTTGAAGCCGCCGTATGTCTTGGATAGGCCTTCAACTTTGATCATGGCTCCAGCCTTGCAGAATCCCGAGGCCGTCACATCCGCCCGTGGACTAGACCTCGCTGGCCGAAAGTATGAGACACGTTGCGACCATCGGCCGTCGCGCCCGACGGCCGTTCCCTTATAGCCTTGCAAGGTGCAACCTGTCGATTACCAAATTCCGCTTACACGGTGGAGCCACACGTGGCGCGCGATCATTGTGGTCGGCCTCAGCGGACTGGCCTGGTCTCAATTCGCCAGTTGGCAGTGGGACCGCAACCGTCTCTGGTTCTTCGCCGATATCGGGCTGGGTCTCATCTGTTTCGGGCTCATGTTTTTTCGGCGGCGGTACCCAGTCCGGATTGCACTCATCACGGCTCTTGCGAGCAGCATTTCCACTCTTTCGGGCGGGCCGGCGACGCTCGCCCTCGTCTCGTTGGCGACTCGGCGACGGTGGCGTGAAATCGTGCCAGTGGCCCTACTGTCTCTATCGGCGAGTTTGTGGCTCAATCATCTGAATAAGACGAACCCAGATGTCTGGTTCATCGCCTCCACCGCGATCGCGTCGATCATCGGCGTGACTGTCGGTTGGGGCCTTTACATCGGCGCGCGACGCGAATTGCTCACGACTCTGCGCGACCGAGCCGACCGGGCCGAATCCGACCAGTTCCGACGGGCCGAACAATCGCGTACGGCCGAAAGGGCGCGGATCGCCCGGGAAATGCACGACGTCCTGGCCCACCGCATTTCCATGGTCTCGATGCATGCCGGCGCATTGAGTTATCGCAAAGACCTGACGCCGGAGGAAATCCGCAGTACCGCGGACATCATTCAGGAAAATTCACACCTGGCTCTCACCGAACTGCGCGAAGTGCTCGGCATCTTGCGCGAAGGGCCCTTAGACGCCGTGCCCGAACTCCCCCAGCCGGGCGTTCACGACATACCTGCTCTCGTGGCGGAGTCGCGTCTCGCCGGAATGAAAATCACTTTCGACGGGATTGTCGGTCTGGGCCTGCTCCCGGACAACATCGGGCGGACGCTTTACCGGATCGCGCAGGAGGGCCTCACCAATGCCCGCAAACATGCGCCCGACACTCTCCTCTGCCTGACCGTGGGGGGCAGCCCCGGCGATGGGGTGGTCGTCGAGATGAAAAATCCGCTGCGAATCGGAGACTTGCGGCTCAAAACCCCCGAATCAGGCCTTGGTCTCATCGGGCTCGCCGAGAGATCGAACTTATCCGGCGGTCGGCTCAGTCATCACATCACTTCTGATCGTATGTTCGTCCTGTATGCCTGGCTGCCGTGGCTGGCATGACGATTCACCTGCTGATCACCGACGACGATCCCCTGGTCCGTGCCGGTCTCGCGCTGATCCTCGGCGGTTCGGATGGCATCGAGGTGATCGGCGAAGCGGCGAACGGTCGCGAGGCTGTTGACCGGGTCGCATCTGAGCAGGTCGACGTCGTGCTCATGGACATCCGGATGCCGGTCATGGATGGCATTGCCGCGACCTTGGCCATTGCCGGCATGGCCGATCCGCCCAAGGTCATAGTGCTGACGACTTTTGATGCCGATGACTTCGTGGTGAGGGCGCTGGCCAATGGCGCGAGCGGATTTCTGTTGAAGGACACGCCTCCGGCCGACATCGTGGCCGCTGTCATCAAGGTCCACGAGGGCGAACCGATGCTGTCGCCGACTGTCACCGAACAACTCATCCGCCAGGTCACCGACGGAGCGCCGAACGATCGTGTCGAGACAGCTCGCCGCAATATCGAGCAACTGACCGAACGCGAACGGGAAGTCGCCATCGCGGTCGGGCGCGGCGCCTCCAATGCCGAAGTCGCCACCGACCTGCATATGAGCGTCGCCACCGTGAAGGCACATATTTCACACATCTTCACGAAACTCAGTGCCACCAACCGCGTCCAGGTCGCCATCTGCGTGCACGACGCCGGGTTGATCTAAAGCTGATCGCTGTCGCGCGGGACATCCCCGTCGGGGACGGATCTTGCGGGTTTTGGGCAGCTGGGGCGACCCATTTCTCTCAAGATCCGTGTCCACAGGCGAGGGAATTGAGGATTCGTCCACAGATCATTCCGGGCGGCCCCTCACATTCGTCCGAAGCGGCGACAGTCGAAGGCATGGACAACGTCAGGCCCACGGAGTTGTCAGGTAATCGTTTTGCCGGCGGTGAGGGTCGCGAAGATTCCTTGGTATTTTTCCAGCATCAGTTGTTCGTAGCCTGGCTCGTCGCGGTCCGGCGCCGGCAAAGGGTCGGTCTTTCCGGCGCTGAGGATGGTCGCCCACGGGTAGTCGTGCTCGGCGGTATGGACGACCGGCGGATCGCCGGCGATGCGGAACCGGGTCCCAAGGTCTGGCAGCGCAGTGGTTGGAATGGCGCCGAGCCGGGCAAGAGCAAGGACCGCCGCCACGAGAGCCGCGCCCCGGACATCGAGAAGCACCGTCGAACCCTCCCTGACACCAACATGGGCCAGCCCGCCGGCAAGGGCGGCCGTAAGGGCAAGGAGTTCGGCATACGTCAGCTTCACGGTGCCGTCGTCAATCGCCACATGGTCGGCGCGACCGTCGATGATGTGCTGGTCGAGAGTGAGGAAGATCAGGCTGGTCATCAGCGCCCCGCGAAAAGAGGAGTGCGCTTTTCGCTGCGCGCGAGGGCTGCTTCGCGGACATCTTCGCTGGCCCAGCAGTCAGCAAAACTCTCGGCGACGGACGCGTCGTCCCCGCCGTTGAGAACGAGTTTATTGTGCGCCAACGACAGCGGGGCAAGCTTCGCAATTTCAGCAGCCCAGGCGAGGGCGTCATCGAGTGTGCCGGCTCTGTCAGCGAGGCCAACCGCCAGCGCCTGATCACGCTCGAAGGTTTCGGCCGCGAGCATGAGCCGGCGCGCTGAACCGTGACCGGCGACCTCGGCAAGGGTGCGAATGGTCCACGCGTCGACGGCCATACCATTTTTGGCGGTCGGTACGGCGAATGCGGCAGTGGCATCGGCGACCCGCAAGTCGCAAGCCAGTGCCAATTGGGTTCCGGCGCCGATAGCCGGACCGTTGACGGCCGCAATGAGAGGCACCGGGAGCTCGGTGAGGTGATGGAGCATGCCGTAGAGGGCGTTGAGGAATTCGTCGCCATAGACACCGCCGAGGTCCGCCCCCGAGCAGAAGGCCGAACCCTTGCCGGTGATGACAATGACACGCGCTCCCCCGTCGACGGCTTCGTCGGCGGCACGGTGGATCGCCTTGCACTGTTCGAGGTTCAACGCATTGCGGCGGTCTTCGCGCTGCAGTTCGATAACCCAGACGGCATCGTGTCGTGTCGTTTCGATCATTCGGATACTCCTTGCAAGAGAATTTCGAGGGTATGGGCGACGCCGTCATCATTGTTGGATGGGCAGACGTGCTGCGCGATCGCCAGGACGTCGGCATGCGCGTTGCCGACGGCAAAACTCGTGCCGGCCCAGTGCAGCATGGGTAGGTCGTTGGGCATGTCGCCGAAGGCCCATACCTCGTGGGCGCCGACACCGCGTGCATCGCACCAGCGCTGAAGTCCGGCGGCCTTGGTGACACCGGGCGCGGTGATCTCGGCAAGGCCGGAGGCACCCGAATATCCGAGTTCGGCGCGACCGCCCAGAGCCGTCATCACAAGCTCCAGAAACTTGGCCGAATCGAGTGACTCGCACCGACCGAGCAGCTTGCCCACCGGCGCGGACGTGAGTTCGGCCAGCGTGCCAACAGTATGCGTCCCGGGCTGTTCACTGCGATAGACAAAGGCCTCCTCGCGGCCCAGTCCATCGGCGCCCTCGACGGCGAACGTGATGTCGGGGACGGCATGGCGCAAATCGGCAAGGAGTTCGCGTAGCAAAAGGTCGGCTAGAGGGTATTGCTCGGTGACGGTTTTTGTCGGCACGTCATAGACGAAAGCCCCGTTGCCACAGAGCACGGTGCCGTGCGGTCCGACCGCATAGGCAAGGGAGTCCAGCCAACGCGGCGGCCGGGCGGTGACGAATACGGTGGTGATGCCGGCGGCTTCGGCCCTGAGGATCGCTGCTCGGGTGCGATCGGACAGCGAACCGTCGCTGTGCAACAACGTGCCGTCAAGATCAGTGGCGATCACCCGCGGCGGAACGAACGTCGAAAGGTCAGTCATCGTTCTCCTTCGCGATTCAAGCGGACATTCGTTTGCTCCCATCTTCGCCGGTCACGCACCGAGCCCCTCCGGCGGCCTCAGTGTGATTTTTGGGTCGATTCGTCGTTGGCTCACACATGGAACTGTCCCGTCGCGACCTCAACGCGTCCAGCATCATCATCGGCGGTGCCGCCACACTCACCGATCTCGCATCATCGCCCGCCGTTTGGGTGACGGGTAGTCCGATCGCCCCACAGCACACGACGCTCGCGGCGACGTAACGATCCCCAGCAGCGGACCAGCGCTCAGGAAGGTGTGAAAGCCGACCGCAACGTCGAGTTGCTCGTCTCGAACCCGTTGGGCTGAGTCAGGAATCAACTGCGGCAAGTTGGCCGCAGGCACCGTCGATGTCGCTGCCCCGCGTGTCGCGAACTGTCGTCGGGATGCCCTTGGCGATGAGCCGGCGCACGAATTCGTCTTCGTCTTCGGGCCGCGAGGCGGTCCATTTGGAACCGGGCGTCGGATTGAGCGGGATGAGGTTGACGTGCACCCAACCCCAATCGCCATAGGACTGCAACACGTCTCCGAGCAGATCGGCGCGCCAGGCCTGATCGTTGATGTCCTTGATCATGGCGTATTCGATCGAGACGCGCCGCTTGGTCTTGCGGGCATAATCCCAGGCCGCTTCAACCGCTTCGTGAACAGACCAACGGGTGTTGATCGGGACAAGTTCGTTGCGCAATTCGTCGTCCGGGGCGTGCAGCGACAGTGCGAGAGTCACCGGTATGCCCTCTTCGGTCAGCTGCCTGATCCGCGGCACGAGGCCCACGGTGCTCAGGGTGATGTTGCGGGCGGACATGCCCAGTCCGTCAGGACTGGGGTCAACCATGCGACGGATGGCGCCGATGACGGCCTTGTAGTTGGCCATCGGTTCGCCCATGCCCATGAAAACAACGTTGGACAGTCGTCCCGGGCCTCCCGGGATCTCGCCGCGGGCCATCGCACGGGCGCCATCGACCACCTGATCGATGATCTCGGCGGTCGACATATTGCGTTGCAGGCCGCCCTGACCGGTGGCACAAAACGGGCACGCCATACCGCAACCGGCCTGGCTGGAGACACAAATCGTGGCACGTTCGGGATAACGCATAAGCACGGACTCGACCAGCGCACCGTCAAAGAGACGCCATAATGTTTTGCGGGTCGTCCCCTTGTCGGCCTCGAGGGTGCGGATCGGGTTGAGCAAGGTCGGCAAGAGTTCGCCAACGATACGATCGCGGCTCGCCGCCGGAAGATCGGTCATCTCAGCCGGGTCGTTGACCAGGCGGCCGAAGTAGTGTGTCGCGACTTGCTTGACCCGGTAGGCGGGTTCACCGAGGGCCTCGGCGGCGACAACGCGCTCATCGGCGGAGAGGTCGGCAAGGTGTCGGGGCGGCTTCTTGAGGCCCTTGCGTTGTTCGAAGACAAGGGGCAACGTCTTGATTTCTTTGTCGGTCATGCCGGCACCAGATAATGGAGAACGAGCCACGCGAAGGGCGCGACGGCGATAAGGGAGTCGAGCCGGTCCATAAGTCCTCCGTGACCGGGCAACAGATCGCCCATGTCTTTGATGCCGATATCACGCTTGATGAGGGATTCGCTGAGGTCACCGAGGGTGGCCATGATGACAGCGACTGCGCCGAGGATCAGCCCGACCCACCAGCGGCCGTCCAGACCATACGTCACGGTCAGCAAGCCGGCGATCATGCCGAAGACCATCGAACCGACGAGACCCTCCCACGACTTCTTGGGACTGATGGTCGGCGCCATCGGGTGTTTGCCGAACAACACGCCGGCGATGTAGCCGCCGATGTCGGAAGCGACAGTGGCAACGATAAACGCCACGATGCGCCAGTGGCCATCCACCTCGCCGAGCATGAGCATGACAAAAACGCCCATGAGCGGAAGGTAGGACAAGACGAAGATGCCGGCACTGCTGTCCTGCACGAAGCCGTCGGCGCCATCGGCGAGTCGCCAAATGAGAGTGCCGATCACGGTGAGAGCCATGGCAACCGCTGCGGTTTCGGCGCCACCGTAGAACGCACCGATCAGCATGACGCTGCCGCCGGTGATCACCGGGAGCAACGGAACCTGGATGCCGGGGGTCTTGAAGGCGCGGGTGATCTCGATCATGCCGACGCCGAGAGCGACCACGACAACCGCGACGAAGAAGTCCTTGACGAAGAACAGTGACGCGATGACGACGGCGCCGAGACTGACGCCCACAACGATTGCCGCGGGCAGGTTACGACCGGCTCGGCTGGGTCTTTGCACGTGGGTGGTCTCAGACCTCAAGAAGTTCAGCCTCTTTGTGTTTCAGAAGTTCATCGATCGAGTCGACATACTTCTTGGTGAGGCCGTCAAGGCGCTTTTCGGCACCGGTGTTGTCGTCCTTGCTGATCGACGAATCCTTCTCCGCCTTGTCCAGCGCCTGCTTGGCGTTGCGCCGGAGGTTGCGAACGGCAATACGGCCGTCTTCGGCCTTCGTGCGGGCAAGCTTGACGTATTCCTTGCGACGATCTTCGGTCAGTTCAGGCAGCGAAACGCGCAGAACTTTGCCGTCGTCGGTCGGGTTCACACCGAGATCGGAGTCGCGGATCGCCCTTTCGATGGCCGCCTTCGCCCCAATGTCGTAGGGATTGATCACGACGGTGCGGGGCTCAGGCACAGTAAAACCGGCGAGCTGCTGGATCGGCGTCTGCTGACCGTAGTATTCGGCGGTGATCTGGGCGAACATCGCCGGATGTGCACGACCGGTCCGGATCGCGGCGAATTCCTCACGGGAATGCTCGACGGCCTTGGCCATCTTGCTGTCGGCTTCGCGCAACGTTTCGTCAATCACAATTACTCCTTTTGGCGCCCACTCTCACGAGTGAACCAGCGTTCCGATTTTCTCACCACGAAGGACGCGGGCAATATTGCCCTCGCCCTCCATACCGAAGACGATCATGGGCAGTTTGTTTTCCATGCACAACGCGAAAGCGGCGGCGTCGACCACTTTGAGGCCGAGACGCAGGGCGTCTTCGAAGGAGATTTCTTCAAATTTCTTCGCATCGGGATGGGTGCGGGGGTCGGCCGAGTAGACACCGTCGACTCCGCTCTTGGACATCAGAACCACCTCGGCGTTGATCTCCAGCGCGCGCTGCGCCGACACGGTGTCGGTCGAGAAGTACGGCATACCGGCGCCGGCGCCGAAAATGACGACCCGGCCCTTTTCGAGGTGGCGGATGGCGCGACGCGGTATGTAGGGCTCAGCGACCTGACCCATCGTAATGGCCGACTGCACGCGGGTCTCGACTCCCCGTTTTTCGCAGAAGTCCTGCAGCGCGAGGCAATTCATCACAGTACCGAGCATTCCGATGTAGTCGGCACGAGCGCGATCCATACCGTGTTGGGCGAGTTCGGCGCCACGGAAGAAGTTGCCTCCACCGACCACGATGGCGACCTGCACACCTTCGGCGGTAGCTTCAACGATCTGGCGGGCAATGCTGTTGACCACTTCGGGATCGATGCCAATCTTGCCGCCGCCGAACACCTCGCCGGAAAGTTTCAGCAACACCCGTCGCCCCGAAAGATCAGCTGCAGAGCGATCGGAGGCCGGGCCGTCGACTTCTGTTGCTGTGTCCACTGGCTCCGGCCTCCGTCTGTTTGGTGGTGCTTTTAAGTTAAGCGCCGATCTCGATGTGTGCGAAACGCTTGAGCGTCACGCCCGCTTCATCGAGGAAGGCCTTCACGGTCTTCTTATTGTCCTGGACGGAGGACTGCTCCAGCAAGACGACTTCCTTGAAGAAACCATTGACGCGGCCTTCGATGATTCGCGGCAATGCCTGTTCGGGCTTGCCTTCTTCGCGCGCAATGGCTTCGGCGATCTCGCGCTCTTTGGCGACGATATCAGCGGGGACCTCTTCGCGCGTCAGATAACGCGGGCGCATCGCGGCGATCTGCATCGCGGCGCCGCGGGCAGCATCGAGGTTGTCGCCAACGTATTCGACAATGACACCGACAGCCGGCGGCAAGTCACTGGCACGACGATGCATGTAGGTCGCGACTTGGCCGTCAAAACTGGCCACCCGCCCGAGCTCGATCTTTTCACCGATGACGACAGCGAGATCGCCGATCGTCTGGGTGACAGTCTTTCCACTCGTCAAGATGCTGGCGGCGAATTCTTCGGCGTTGGCAGGCTTGGAAACATCGGCAGCGGCCGCGAGTTCCTCGGCGAGAGCTACGAATTGGTCGTTTTTGGCGACGAAGTCAGTCTCTGAGTTGAGTTCGACGATCGCGCCGCCAACGTTCGCGACGAGTCCGGCGGAGGCCTCGCGTTCGGCGCCACGCTTGGCGGCCTTGGCGGCACCGGTGATGCGCAGGATTTCGCCGGCCTTTTCGAAGTCACCGTCGGCTTCGGTGAGCGCCCTTTTGGCGTCCATCATTCCGGCGCCAGTGGCGTCGCGGAGCTTCTTCACATCTGCGGCAGCAATTGCCATGGGTTTCCCTCTCGTTGCAGGGTGTAGAGCGTTTCAGGGGTGGAGCATTTTGGGCTTGAGGGGTGGAGTGCCTTCGGCATCCCACCCCTTCAATGTCACGCGTCGGCCGAGGCGCCTTCGGCGGCCACGTCTTCCGCAGGCTCAGCGTCGGCTACAGCCTTCTTGGCAGGTGCCTTCTTCGCGGCCTTCTTGGCAGGAACCTCTTCGGCCTTGGCCTCTTCGACCACGGCGGCCTCGACTGCCGCGACCTCTTCAACAGGTGCCTCGTCGGCGATCGGCGCATCGAGCGGAGCAACGACAACTTCTGCGACAGCTGCAGCAGGTGCAGTGGTTGCAGGTGCTTCAGCTGCGGCAGCAGCTTCGGCGGCCTGCTTGCCCTTGAGGACTTCAAGTTCCCATTCGGCGAGCGGCTCTTCCGAACCGAGTTCCGAACCGGGAGCCTCGTCGGCAGCCTTGGCGCCACCGCGGGCAATGAGGCCCTCGGCGACGGCGTCGGCGATGACGCGGGTCAACAGGCCAACCGAGCGAATGGCGTCGTCGTTGCCCGGGATCGGGAAATCGACGTCATCGGGATCACAGTTGGTGTCGAGGATCGCGACGACCGGGATCTTGAGCTTCTTGGCTTCGTCGATCGCGAGGTGTTCTTTCTTCGTGTCGACGATCCAGACGGCCGCGGGGACCTTGCCCATGTCGCGGATGCCGCCGAGGGTCTTCAACAGTTTGGCGTATTCGCGGCGCATCTGAAGGAGTTCCTTCTTGGTGCGTCCCGAGCCAGCAACGTCGTCGAAGTCGATTTCTTCGAGTTCTTTCATGCGCTGAAGACGCTGGTGCATGGTCTGGAAGTTGGTGAGCATGCCGCCGAGCCAACGCTGGTTGACGTAGGGCATACCGACGCGCTTTGCCTGTTCTTCGATCGGCTCCTGCGCCTGGCGCTTGGTGCCGACGAAGAGGATCGTGCCGCCGCGGGCAACGGTGTTCTTGACGAACTCGTAGCCGGCGTCAATGTAGGCCAGCGACTGCTGGAGATCGATGATGTAGATGCCGTTGCGTTCGGTGAAGATGAATCGCTTCATCTTGGGATTCCAACGACGGGTCTGGTGACCAAAGTGAACGCCGCTTTCGAGCAGCTGGCGCATAGTGACGACGGCCATAGCCGTTCCTCCTTGAGGCACCGGGGTGCCTGTTCTGGTTGTCACACCGACGGTTGCCGGTGTCCTGGCACTCGTATTGACCACGTGGTGAAAATGATCAAGCATGCGTGGTCTACCCCGAAGGGACCAGAACCACGCCCGTGTTCGACTTTCGTGTCACACGGCTACAAGCGCGCGAAGTCACTCCATAAGGAGTGCCTGTTCAGTCTACGACACCGGGGGCATCGAGAGCCAATTGAGTGAACCGTCCACATGCCACGCCGGCCGGGGTGTTTTCCCCAGTGACGGGGAAGTCCCTCGCGAATGTGTCCCAGAAAGATTTTGCTGGTTACATGACGCGAAGCTTTGTGGCTGCAACCCTCATATTCCTGACCTTTTTTGCACCCGCGAGCGCCGTTGCCGGTGAGCAGTGGGAATGGCCGCTCGACGGTCATGAGGTCGGCCGCGAATTCGACCTGCCCGACGACCCCTACGGTGCCGGAAACCGCGGCGTCGACCTGCGTGGACAGGTCGGCGACCCGGTCCGGTCCGTTGCCGCCGGCGAAGTCTCCTTCGTGGGCACCATCGCACACGTCAGGATCGTGGTCGTCAATCACGGTCGTGAACGCTCGACCTACCAGCCCGTCGCAGCGACCGTCCAGGTCGGCGACGCCGTGACGGCCGGTCAGCAAATCGGCTCGCTCCTGGGTACCGGCAGTCATTGTGTCGACAGTCCTTGTCTCCACCTGGGTCGCAAAGCCGGCGACCGATATCTCGACCCGTTGGCCCTGATGGCGAGAACCCGCCGGTTTCAGCTCATCAATCCCGACGGCCCTCCCCCGCCACCGCCAATCGCCGAAGGCGGTTCATTCAGGCGACCGGTCGGCGGTCCCATCACATCCCCCTTCGGCATGCGGGTGCATCCGATCACGGGGGTGCGCAAGTTGCACGACGGCACCGATTTCGGCGTTCCCTGCGGCACACCGGTCCATGCCGCAGCTTCGGGCATCGTCATCACCAGCGAATTCGCCGCGGCATACGGCAATCGGGTGATCCTCCAACATGAGGGCGGGCTGACCTCGTCTTACAACCATCTGAGCGTCGAGTCGGCCCGCGTCGGCGACCGCGTCCAGGTTGGCGACATTGTGGGCAATTCAGGAACTTCGGGACTCTCGACGGGTTGCCATCTGCATTTCATGGTCGAAAAGGAAGACAAGCCAGTGAACCCGATGAACTGGCTCTAACTGAACTGGGCCCGCCTGAACTGGGCCTGCCCCTGAAGCATGTTAGATTAATTTGACAGGTGTAAGGGAAGCGAGTTTAAGTGGAAGCGCAGCAACTCATCGAGAGAATGCTCGCTCTGGCGAACGGTCATCGGTTTCGCATTATCTCGATTCTCGCGGCCGAACCACTTCATGTAAGTGAACTGGCCCGACGACTGAAGATGTCTCGCGCCCTCCTCTACATGCACCTGCAGAGGCTTGAGGCGGAAGGCTTCATCACCGGTCGCCTGGAGCTCACCGACGACGGCAAAGCCTTCAAGTATTTCGACGTCGTGCCATTCGAACTCAATCTGGACGTGTCGACGATCGTCGCCGCGGTAAAACGATCACAGGAAAGTGAAAACTGACATGGAATACATTCCCTGGTTTGCATGGATCCCGCTCGCTGCCATCATCGGCTGGGCAGTCATCTCGGTGATCGAAAACCGCAACACCACGAAACTGAAACTCGCCGAGACGGCGAACAACCCCGAACTCGCCGATGCGCTCAGGTCGAATACTGAGGTGAACCGGCAACTTCTGGAGGGAATGAGCGAACTGGAAAACCGGCTATCAGCGATCGAAAAGACGCTTACCGACATTCCGTGAGGGACTATGCCCTCGGATGAGCGAGTTTGAAGGCGTTGCGGAGATGCTCGCTGCTGACGTGGGTATAGATCTGCGTCGTCGCCAGCGAGGCATGACCCAGAATTTCCTGCACGCTCCGCAGATCGGCACCGCCCTCGAGCAGATGAGTAGCGGCCGTATGTCGCAGACCGTGCGGACCCAGGTCAGGCGCGCCTTCGACTCCCGCGATGCGTTCGTGCACGATTCGCCGCACTGCGCGAGGATCAATGCGCCCACCGCGGGTCCCAAGGAACAAAGCGGCACCGCTCTCGGCGGTTTGCAAGTCTTGACGCCCCCTGGTCATCCAGAGTCCGAGCGCATCGGCGGCAGGGGCACCGAACGGCACGGACCTTTCTTTGCGGCCCTTGCCGAACACCCGGACGACATTGCGCCGCCCGTCGATGTCATCGACGTCGATGCCGACGAGTTCGCCGACCCGGATGCCGGTGGCGTAAAGCAGTTCGAGGATCGCCAGGTCGCGCAGGCCGTTGGGACGTTCATCGGCGAGACTGGCGATCGTGAGGTCGAGGAGTTCGCGAGCTTCGCTCTGCTTGAGCGCCACGGGGAGTTCCCGGTGCGGCTTGGGACTCGCCAACAGCGCGCCGGCGTCGGTTGGGGCGCGACCGGTTCGGGTCTGCCAGGCGGTGAACACCCGCGCCGACGCCGCCCGACGGGCCATAGTCGTTCGCGCTTTGCCGAGTGTCTGCATGGTGGCCAGATAACTGCGCAACGTCCGAAGCGTGAGTTGGGATGGATCGTCCACGCCAAGCTTTGACGCATGCTCGGCCAAACCCCGGAGATCGGTCAGATAAGCCCGGACGGAGTGGACCGACAAATCCCGCTCGGCGCGCAAATGGTGCTCGTAGTCGGCCAGCGCCTTGGCCCACGACTCGCTGAGGTCGCTCACGTTGTCTACTTTCCGCTGTCCGACTGTTCAGGCCAAATCGGCGCGCCGCACGAGGGTCCATCCGGTGGGCAAACGCGCAACGAATCCACCGGTTTCAAGTAGGACGAGCTGTTTTCGCGCTTGCTCTTTCGAGACGCGGAGCTCATCGGCGATGTCGGCGGTGGCGAGAGGGACACCCCACGGAACTGCGTCAAGAGTGCGGCGTTCGGACACTGTTATTCCGTCATAGTCGGTTTCGGGTGCGCGCGCCGGTGTGGAGTCCACGGTGCCGAGGCCGCCAAGAGCTTCGGCGATATCGGCGCCACAGGTCACCAACATTGCCTTGCCGGTCCGCATCGCTTCATGGACGCCGACTGAGGCCCGCGAGGTCACCGGGCCGGGTATGCCCATCGTGACCCGGCCGAGCTGATCGGCCCAGTTGAGAGTGTTGAGCGAACCGCTGCGACGCGCTGCTTCGACGACGACGGTGCCCTGAGTGAGTCCTGCGATGAGACGGTTGCGCGAAAGGAATCGCGCCTTCAACGGGATTTGGCCCGGCGACTGTTCGCTGACGATCAGTCCTTCTTCGGCGATGCGGGCGAGAAGGGCCGTATGCGCGCGGGGATAGTCCACATCGGCGCCGCCGGCGAGAACAGCGATAGTGGGTTTACCCATCGACAAAGCCCCCCGGTGTGCGCAGGCGTCGATTCCGTAGGCGGCACCGCTCACCACCGTCATACCGGCATCGGACACGTCGGCACCCACCTCGGCGCCCACCTCGGCGCCAAAAGTCGTGGCATCACGAGCGCCCACGATGGCCACCGATGCCGCGGCGAGTTGAGCGAGGTTGCCTTTGCCGCGCAACCACAGTCCCAACGGCGCCCCCGTCGCGCCGTTGAGCGGTTCGAGATGGTCCAAATCGTTGAGCTGAGTAGGCCAATCACCGTCCGTCCGGCAAAGCCATCGCAAACCCATTGCTTTCGCTTTGACCAGCGTCGAGGCGACGAGCGCATCGAGCCGCTCGGCCCGTTCGAGCCATGAACGCGGTGGTGCAACTCCTCCGATCGATCGGCCCTTGAACACGGCGGCGATGATCTCGCCAGGTTCGGCGTTCTCCAGGAAGCCGACCATCCGCGGATCACCGGGTTCGGCCAGCAAGCTCAACGCCAGGTATGACTGCCGCGGCGTCGTCATGAGCCTTGAACCAATTCGCGCAATTGCCCGCGCAGCGGCATCGAACCGCGCAATGCGAGCGCCGAGTCGACATCATCGGCATCCGGAAGGTCGTGACCGAGCACGTCGGCAACAGTCCAGGAAAGGCGCAAAATACGGTCGGCGGAGCGGGCGCTGAGCTTTTGTGCCCGTAACTGCTGGTCGATGAGTGACCGTGCGTGTTGGTCAAGTGGCCAGTGTTTGCGCAGCTCCACGCCTGGAACCTGGCAGTTGAGCGTCCAGGGAGTTTCGCGAAAACGCTCGGTCTGCCGCTTACGGGCCGCTGCCACGACCGGAGCTATTTCAGCCGTCGGCCTGGCCGTCGACAACGCATTGGCCAGTTCGGGTCTCGACAGCGTTGTGAGATTGCGGTGGATGTCGATGCGGTCACGAATCGGCCCCGAGATCCGATCTTTGTAGCGGCGGCGCATGAGCGGGGTGCATTCGCATTGATTGGACACGGCGCTGCTGAGGCCGCACGGGCATGGATTGGAAGCCAGAATCAGCTGGAACTGCGCGGGATACGCGACGGTCTGGGCGGCCCGCGAAACCACCACATGCCCACTCTCAAGCGGTTGCCGCAAGGCATTGAGAACGTTGGAGGCGAACTCCGGCGCCTCGTCGAGAAAAAGCACTCCGTTGTGGGCAAGGGACATCGCGCCAGGCCTGATGGCGCGGCTTCCGCCACCGACGATCGAGGCCGGGCTGGCGGTGTGATGCGGATCGAGGAACGGCGGCCTCGTCAACAGTGGCGAGTCCGAACTCAGCACACCGGCCACCGAATGCACGGCGCTCGTGGCGATCGACTGCGTGTAGCCGAGGTCTGGCAAGAGTCCGGGAAGTCTTTGAGCGAGCATTGTCTTGCCGATACCGGGCGGCCCGGTCATGGCGAGGTGGTGTCCGCCGGCGGCCGCGATCACTATCGAAAGGCGAGCTTCGTCCTGGCCGGCGATGTCGGAAAGGTCAAGATTGGCGAGCCTTTCGCTGCCGGTCCAGGTCATGGTCTGCGGCTGGTCCAGAGGCGGCACCGGCGGGTCGATCGGTTCCTCCTCGCCCAACAGCAGTGCGACAGCCTGACGCAAGGACCGCAGTCCGATCACCGTCACACCTTCGACGAGTTCGGCCTCGGGGACATTGACTTCGGGCACGAAGATCCGGTGGTAACCGGCTTCGACGGCGGCGAGGGTTGCCGGCAGGACGCCCCGAATGGCGCGAAGGCGTCCGTCGAGTGCCAATTCGCCGAGGAAGACCGCTTCGTGAAGAGGCGCAATCGGGATGAGGTGCTTGGCGGCGAAGACAGCCAGCGCGATCGCCAGGTCGTAATGGGAACCCGATTTGGGCAATGATGACGGCGCAAGGTTGATGGTAACCCGCTGGTCGGGCCAGGTCGTGCCCGAATTGACGACGGCCGACCTGCAACGGTCACGGGCCTCGTTGACGGTGGTGTCCGGCAAACCGACGACGACCGTCTTGGGCAGGCCATTAGAGATGTCGACCTCGATCTCGATCGGTCGACCGCTCAAGCCGTCCAGAGTCACCGAGCGTGTGTAGGCCGCCATCAGGCGACACCCGAAACCCGTTCGACGCACGGTGCGCCTTTGCCTGGCACCAACACCGACACCACATCGATGCGCACACTTGGCGGGGTGACGTCATGGTCGCTGAGCCAATGAGAGGCGAGTCGTCGCAACCGCGCGGCCTTCTGGCCGGTGATGGCCTCGAACGGCGTGCCGTGGGTGATGCTGGTGCGGGTTTTGACCTCGCAGATCACCAGCGTCGAACCGTCGCGCGCCACGATGTCGATCTCGCCAAAGCGGCACCGATAATTGCGCTGCAACACCACCATGCCGAGGGACTCCAGATGAGTTACGGCGAGGTTTTCGCCATATTGTCCTAGTGCCTTGTTGCGCGCGTACGTCATACGAGCACCTCCATGACCACGGTGGCGCGGCACGGGTTTTCCGTCGAGTCCTCATTCCTGCGCTGTGGAGAACCTGAACAGGAAGCCGGCCTGTGGACAGCCAGGCGTATGATCCCGATCACGTTCACGTTCACAACAAGACTCCGGGGAAGTTTCATGGCTACAGTCACGTCCACAAACCAATCCGCGCCAAAAATGACGCCCAGATCCATGCTTGTCTGGGGGGCCGTCGCCGTTGTCGGCGCGGTCTGTTGGGCGGTGCTGGCCCTGTCCCGGGGCGAAGATGTTTCCGCACTGTGGATCCTGTTCGCCGCACTCTCGTCCTACGCCATCGCGTATCGGTTCTACTCCAGGTTCATCGCCTACCGGGTATTAGGTGTCGACGACACCCGTGCCACGCCCGCCGAACGCCTTGAGAACGGCACCGATTTCGATGTCACCGACCGGCGCGTGCTGTTCGGGCACCACTTCGCCGCTATCGCCGGCGCCGGTCCACTCGTCGGTCCGGTCTTGGCCGCGCAGATGGGTTACCTGCCGGGCACGATCTGGATCATTGTCGGCGTCATTTTCGCCGGCGCGGTCCAGGACCTGGTGGTGTTGTTCTTCTCCATGCGTCGCGGCGGCAAGAGCCTCGGCCAAGTGGTGCGCGAGGAGATCGGCACTGTCGGCGGCATTGCCGCGCTGATCGCGGTCTTCGCCATCATGATCATCATCTTGGCGGTGTTGGCCCTCGTCGTGGTCAACGCGCTCGCCGCGTCACCCTGGGGCGTCTTCTCGATCGGACTGACTATCCCGATTGCGCTGTTCATGGGTTTCTATCTGCGCTATTTGCGGCCGGGTCGCGTCATGGAGGTCACCGCGATTGGTGTCACTCTGCTGCTGTTTGCGATCATCGGCGGCGGCTATGTCGAACAAATGGGTCTGGCCGACACGCTGACGCTGTCCCCGGAGAAGCTGGTCATCAGTCTCATCGTCTACGGGTTCGTCGCCTCGATCCTTCCGGTATGGATGCTGCTGACCCCGCGTGACTACCTGTCCACATTCATGAAGATCGGCGTCATCGCGCTCCTCGCGATCGGCCTGATCATCGCCGCTCCGGTACTCCAGAACGAGGCAATCACGGACTTCGCGATCGAGGGCAACGGACCCGTGTTCGCCGGAAAGCTGTTCCCCTTCGTGTTCATCACGATCGCCTGCGGTGCCCTGTCGGGGTTCCACGCGCTTATCGCCTCAGGCACCACCCCCAAGATGATCGCCAAGGAAAGTCAGGTCCGGATGATCGGCTACGGGGGCATGTTGATGGAGTCCTTCGTGGCCATCAGCGCCCTGATCGCCGCCTCCGTCATCGACCAGGGGCTCTACTTCGCGATCAACAGCCCCGGCGGCGCCACGGGTGGGGAGCCTGGTGCCGCCGCGGAGTTCATCCGAACGCTCGGCTTCTCGATCAGCCCGGGCGACCTCGCCGCAGCGGCGCGGTCCGTCCAGGAAGAAACCCTGATCTCGCGCACCGGCGGCGCGCCCACCCTCGCCTTCGGCATGTCGATGATCTTTACCGAGGCGTTCGGCGGAGGCCTCGCCGCCTTCTGGTACCACTTCACCATCATGTTCGAGGCGCTGTTCATCCTCACCGCAGTTGATGCCGGAACCCGAGTCGGCCGCTTCATGTTGCAGGACACGATCGGCAACTTCTGGCCCAAGTACGGCGACATTTCCTGGAAGCCGGCCTCTTGGTCTGCCAGCGCCGTGGTTGTCGGGCTGTGGGGTTACATGCTGTATGTAGGCGTGACCGACCCACTCGGCGGTATCAACCAGTTGTTCCCGCTTTTCGGAATTTCCAACCAGTTACTCGCGGCAATCGCCTTGACGTTGTGCGTAACCCTGATGTTCAAGCACGGCAAGGCCAAGTGGGCCTGGGTGCCTGGCATCGCTCTGGCCTGGGACCTGATCGCCACGATGACGGCGAGCTGGCAAAAGGTGTTCTCCGCCAATCCGAAGATCGGCTACTTCGA
Organism: Aeromicrobium sp.; assembly: GCA_014377785.1. GTDB lineage: Bacteria > Actinomycetota > Actinomycetes > Propionibacteriales > Nocardioidaceae > JACMOZ01. The sequence continues at coordinate 41,280 of JACMOZ010000374.1, read as the reverse complement.
GCAGCGGTCGAACTACCAGTCAGCGCTCGACCAGGGCGACCTGCTGGCGCCCGCGACGAATTCGGACCAGATGCAGCAGATCATCACAAACTCGACGGTCAACGGTAGCCTGCAACTCATTTTCGCATCGCTCACCATCATCGTTGTCATCAGCGCCATCCCTGTCTGGATCAAGGCCGCGAAGGCCGGCGGGCTCCCGACCACCGAGGTCCCGCATGTGACCTCAGACATCGTCGCTCCGTCGGACTTCTTCGCTACCGCCGACGAGAAGGTGGCGGTGCGCGAGTACGAAGCCCGCCAGCGCGAGTCGGCCGGTTCGAGTCGACGGCGATGAGGACCGCCATTGTCAGGGCCGGGCGCGGAATCTTCTGGTACCTCAAGCAGGCGAGTGGCGAGGCCAAATGGGATGAGTACCTCGACCACTGCCGAAGCAAGAAAGTCGAGCCGGTGTCACGCCGGGACTTCGAATGGCACCGGGCCGAGCACAAGGAGAACAACCCGCAGTCCCGCTGCTGCTGAGGTCGGTCTACTTCCGGTACGACAAGGTAGTCGTCATGCCAGCCTCAGTGTGGTGGATGTTGTGGCAGTCAGTCCCCATCAGGCAAATTCGGGCGCGCGGGCACGCTGCAGGTCTCGGTCTGGTCAAGCCTTTGGGCGAAGCCGAACAGGGTGACGGCGATCGCGAGGGCAGGCCCGATGAGCATGGAGCCGAAGTTGTTCAATGCCATCATCGCTCCGACCACAGTCATGGCAGACATCGCGGCGCACGGTGTACAACCCACGTCCGGGCGAAGGCCATTGCGCGGAACGTAGCTTCCCAGCACGGCCGCTGCCACCGTCGCGGCGACGGCGACGAACAGGAGCCACACAGCGGAGACGTGATCGACGGGCGTCCCGGAGACGGCTACGAAGATCGCGGCCATCACCGGCGTCAACATGAGTACCGCTACTCGGCGTCGGTGTGGCCAGTTCGCCAAGGTCGATCGAAGCATCGCGCTCACGCGTCCTCTGGGGTTTCTGGCTCGCAGCGTCCGCCAAGGTGATCGAGAGCTCGGGTGTCGTCGTCAGCGTGTTGTGCGCTGTGCCGTGGAAGGCGATGGCCAGCAGCGCATCGCGACGCTCGGGCGGCGCTCCGGCTCGTCCCAGTAGTGACTCTGCTGCTCATGATTGGCTCCTCGATCGGGCGACGCCCGGCCTCGCCGAGGTACCGGGCACCCACGACCGTCCGCGCTCTGATAGATGCAACCAGCATACCCTAGGGGGTATTTTGTCAGTTGCGGGCCTTTGTCCCCTTCTGTTGGTGACCCCCCGCTTATAGGCTCGATCAATGGACGTCATTGAACCGATCCAGAGCCCACTGCTGGCCAGGGTCCGCCAGTCCGTCATCGGCGACGACCAGGTGATGCCCGGACCCTATGGACCACGGCGCGTGACCTACGCCGACTACACCGCATCGGGACGGGCACTGACCTTCATCGAGGACTTCATCCGGGATGAGGTGCTGCCCCGCTATGCCAACACCCACACCGAGTCCAGTGGCACCGGCTTGCAGACCACCCGGCTACGTGAGGACGCGCGCCGGATCATCCGCGATGCGGTCGGTGGAGACGACGACACCGTGGTCATCTTCGCCGGGTCGGGATGCACCGGTGCAATAGACAAGCTGGTCGGCGTCCTTGGTCTGCGCATCCCCTCGATCCTGGACGACACCTACCACCTCAGCGACCACATAGCCTCCGAAGAGCGACCCGTGGTGTTCATCGGGCCTTTCGAGCACCATTCGAACGAGCTGCCGTGGCGCGAGTCGGTCGCCGACGTCGTGGTGATCCCCCAAGACACCGACGGTCACATCGACGCCGCGCAGCTCGAGAGAGAACTGTTGCGGTACGCAGCCCGACCGCTGCGCATCGGCTCGTTCTCAGCCGCCAGCAATGTCACGGGAATCGTCAGCAGCACTCACGAGATATCAGCCCTCCTGCATCGTCATGGCGCGTTGTCCTTCTGGGACTTCGCTGCGGCCGCCCCTTATGTCGACATCGAGATGTACGGCGGACCGGAACGCGACCCGTTGTCCTACAAGGACGCTTTGTTCCTCAGCCCCCACAAGCTGATCGGCGGCCCCAGTACCCCAGGGGTCCTGGTCGTCCGACGCGAGTTGCTGCGCAACCGCGTGCCCGACATCCCGGGCGGTGGCACCGTTGCCTACGTCAACCCGACCGAGCATCGCTATCTCGACGACCCGGCCCAGCGCGAGGAGGGCGGCACTCCGGCCATCGTCGAGGCGATCCGCGCCGGGCTTGTGTTCCAGCTCAAGCAGGCCGTGGGGGTCGACGTGATCCGCTCCCACGAGGAGGACTACCTACGGCGCGCCGTCAGCGCCTGGTTGCAGGAGCCATCCATCGAGATCCTTGGCAACCTCGAGGCGGAGCGGCTGTCGATCGTCTCGTTCGTCGTGCGCGCGCCCAGCGGGCGCTATCTGCACCACAACTTCGTCGTCTCCCTGCTCAATGACTTGTTCGGGATCCAGTCCCGCGGTGGCTGCTCGTGCGCGGGTCCTTACGGGCACCGGCTGCTGGGTATCAATCCGGACCGGTCCCACGAATTCGATCGCGAGATTGCCCACGGTTGCGAGGGCATCAAGCCGGGCTGGGTCCGGGTGAATTTCAACTACTTCATCTCCGAGACGGTCTTCTCCTACATCCTCGAGGCCGTACAGCTCGTGGCGAGGGACGGGTGGCGCCTGCTCGGCGACTACCGATTCGACCCGGCTACGGGCCTGTGGCGACACCGTCATGGGCCCGTGGAACCTTCGCTGCGCCTGAAACAGGTGACGTATGACGAGCAGGGGCGCATGCGGCACCCGAGCGACCATGACCGCGCGCCGGAGTCCGATCTCCAGCACTACCTCGAGGAGGCCAAGACCGTGTTCGCGGCGGCCACCCCTGCGTCCGGTGAGTCCTTCATCGACTTAGTGTCGGCGGACTTCGAACACTTGCGCTGGTTCGACCTGCCCCCTGCCTGTCTGGCCGACGGCGAAAGGTGACATAACGCCCCCTGCATGGGGACTTTCGGCACTGTGCCGACATACGACTCGCTCGTAACGTGATGAGTAAGCAAGGAATGCCAGCACACGAGGCGAGGAGTCAGCCGTGAAGAAGTTACTGGTGTTGGGTGCAGGGACAGCCGGCACAATGATAGTCAACAAACTGCGGCGCCGCCTCGACGACGGTGAGTGGGACATCACCATCGTGGACCGTGACAATGTGCACCCCTATCAGCCCGGTTACTTGTTCATACCGTTCGGCGTCTACTCACCGGACCAGATCACCCGGCCGCGCGACGCCTCCCTCCCCGACGGAGTTCACTTCGTGATCGGCGAGGTCGATCGCATCGATGCCAACACGAATACGGTGGCCCTGATCGATGGCCAAAGCCTGGACTATGACTACCTGGTCATCGCCTCCGGCACCACACCCCGGCCGGACCAGACCCCGGGCATGCTCGAGACGGAGTGGCGCCGCAGCATCTTCGACTTCTACACCTTCGAAGGAGCCAAGGCGCTGGCCACGGCACTGCAGGACTTCGATCACGGCCGTTTGGTCGTGCACATCACCGATATGCCGATCAAATGCCCGGTTGCGCCACTGGAGTTCACCTTCTTGGTCGACGCCTGGTTGCGCGAGCGGGGCCTGCGCGAACGCGTGGAAATGGTCTACGTGACGCCGTTGCCCGGTGCTTTCACCAAGCCGATCGCCTCGGCGCACCTGGGGTCCATGCTCGACGAACGCAAGATCGCCGTGGAGTCAGACTTCATGGTCGAGCGGATAGACGTCGACAACAAGTTGCTGGTTTCCTACGACGAGCGCGAGGTGCCGTTCGACCTCTTGGTCACCGTTCCGCTGAACATGGGCGCCGACTTCGTGGCCCGCTCCGGGCTGGGCGACGAACTCAACTATGTCGCCGTCGACAAGCACACTCTTCAGTCCCACGCCTACCCGAATATCTTCGCGGTAGGAGACGCCTCCAACATCCCGGCATCCAAGGCCGGTTCGGTCGCGCACTTCTCGGTAGAAATCTTCGTCGACAACTTCTGCCAGCTCATCGCTGGCAAGCCGATGACCGGCTCCTTCGACGGCCACACCAACTGCTTCATCGAGTCCGGCAACGGCAAGGGCTTGCTCATCGACTTCAACTACGACACCGAACCGCTGACGGGTAAATACCCGCTTCCGTTGCTCGGACCGATGGACCTGCTGAAGGAGACCCGGGCCAACCACCTCGGCAAGCTCGCGTTCCGCTGGATCTACTGGAACATCATGCTTCCCGGCCGCCCAATGCCGGTGACGACCCACATGTCCATGGTGGGCAAGACCACCGAACCGACCTCTACTAAGTGAAGGAGACAATGCCATGCCCGTAACCACGCTTGGCGGCCACGAGATCCACGTCAACGATGAAGGCTTCCTGACCGACCCCACCGAATGGGACGACGCCCTCGCGACGGTCCTAGCGACCCAGATCGGCATCACCCTCACCGAAGAGCACTGGAACGCGATCCGGTTCCTGCGCAAGGACTTCGAGGAGAAGGGCGAAACTGCGACCCTTCGCCGTATTTCCAACGTCGGCGGCATCGGGGTCAAACAACTGTTCGCCTTGTTCCCGCAGAAGCCTGCCAAGAAGATGGCCTACATCGCCGGCCTTCCCAAACCGCAAGGCTGCGTCTGACCCACCAATCACGAATGGAGAAATCGACATGAACGCTACAGACACCACCCCAGCCATCGTCCCTAAATTCGACAGCGAAACTCCCGACGGGCGCAAACTGGCCATCATTTGCTCAAAGGGCAGTTTGGACATGGCCTACCCCGGATTGATCATGGCCAACGCCGCCCTCGGCGAGGGCATCGAGACCCACCTGTTCTTCACCTTCTGGGGTTTCGACATGATCAACAAAAAAACCATGGGAGACATGAAGTTCACCATGCTCGGCAACCCCGCGACCCACATGCCACAGGGCCTGGGTGGGCTTCCCGGTATGACGGCAATGGCCACGGCAAAGCTGAAAAAGTCCATTGCCGCCCTCGACGTCCCGGAAGTCCCAGAGTTCCTCGAGCAGATTGTCGCTTCAGGCGGACACCTTTGGGCGTGCCGGATGTCGGCCGACATGAATCGCCTCACCAAGGATGACCTTTACGACGAGGTCGAGGACATCATCAGCGCCAGCGACTTCATCGAGATGACGGACGGCGCTCAGATGCTCTTCATCTAGTCATCGCCCTTTTGCAGTTCCGGACGAGCTGGACGTCGACGCCATGAGGCAGTTCTATGTGATATACCCCTCAGGCCTTCGGGACCTTTGGCCCTGACCCGGGAAGGGCTCCGCTTCATAGCGTGGTGGATGTTCCCAGAACGTCAGCGGAGAGGCAACAAACGAGACATGAACACGTTCATAACTGCTACCGCATCCGGTGATCTCGGCTTCCCGGCCTGGTTGCGGATAACCCATTTCATCAACTTCGTGTTCATCGGAGTCCTCATTCGCAGCGGGATCGAGATTCTGTCGTCACACCCGCGGCTGTATTGGAACAACAACTGCGGCCCCGGGACCGAGTGGATCCACTTCACCAAGAGCGTCGTCCCCACAAAGGAGGGGGAGTACATGGCGCGCGACGACGAGCTCGTGCTCCCCAAATGGTTCTCGCTGCCCGGCGGCAAGAAGATCGGCCTAGGGCGTCGCTGGCACGGCGTAACCAACTTCCTGTGGATGGTCAATGGTCTGATCTACGTCGTTCTGCTCTTCGGGACCGGCCAGTGGCGCCGTCTCGTGCCGACCAGTTGGGACGTCTTTCCCCAGGCTTTGGAGTCGATGCCCACCTACCTGTCGTCCAACCTGCCGCCGGTGGAGAGCTTCCAGCCGTACGACGCACTGCAGCAGCTGATGTACGCATTCATCGTCTTCGTCGTGGCACCGATGATGATCCTTACCGGGATCGCGATGTCGCCGGCTGTCGTCGGTCGATTCCCTTGGTACGCCAAGCTCTTCGGAAACCGCCAATCGGCGCGAAGCCTGCACTTCCTCGGAATGGCAATCTACCTGGTCTTCGTGGTCTTCCATGTGTCGCTGGTTTTCATCGCCTACCCGCAGCACAACGTCACCAACATGGTGTTCGGTGAATACCTGCCGGAGAGGTTCGCCGCGGGCCTGGTGATCATGCTGACAATGATCGCCGCGGTCATCGCCTTCTGGCTCTGGCAGTCCTACTGGAGTCACAAGGATCTGCGTCGCACGCAGATCGTGCTGAACACGCTCGAAGAGCCGATCCGTGCACTGTTCGTGAACCGTTTGAAGTCGAAGCAGCGGGGCTTCTACAAGGAGGAGGACATTTCCCCCTACCACTGGTCCAACGGCAGGCATCCGACCCCTGAGGAATCCCCCGAATGGGAGGCGCTGCGGGAGAACGACTGGCAGGGTTATGAGCTCGAGGTTGGCGGACTGACGAATAAGACCATCAAACTGACGCTGGACGACCTGCGCGACATGCAACGCCAAGAACAGATCACGATGCACACCTGTATGCAGGGCTTCACCGGCATCGCCAAGTGGGGCGGCGTCCGGCTCTCCGACGTGCTGGCCTTGGTTAAACCCAACGAAAACGCCAACTTTCTGATGCTGACCTCCTACGGCACGGCACAGCACATGTATGACGGTCGCCCGCTCGAGCCGTACTACACCTGCCTGCCCAAAGAGTTGGTGTACGAGGACGAGACGATCCTCGCGTTCGACATGAACGACAAGCCGTTGCCACTGACCTTTGGTGCGCCGTTGCGCCTCCGGGTCGAATCCATCCACGGCTACAAAATGGTCAAGTACCTGCACAAGATCGAGTGGATCGAGGACTATCGGACCGAGGGTGACGGCATGGGCGGCACCCGCGAGGACTCGGGCCTGCAATCCATCAACGCGAAGATCTGAGCATCACGGCGAACCCGCGGCCCGAGTCGACGTCGATCGTCGGTCGGTGCACGCGGGTGACGCCGAGCACTACAGTCGAGCTCGCCACCGGCACTTGGCGCACCGCCATGATCGGCACCCAAGGCTCAGTCGGCGATCGCCGACCTGTCCTGTACCTACGGCCTTCTTGCCCGCTCTGCGGTCCCCGTGTTCCAGGTGAGGTCGCGGCTGTGAGTAAGAAGGTCGCGATGCTCTACGCCGCCGCGCAGACGCGCGATCTCGACCGTCGCGGAAACACCAGCAAAGCTGGCGTCAACGGACACCCCATCGTCCGCGAGTGGATCGCGGACTATCGGGCGGCGACATCGGCGGCACCCGCGAGGACTCAGGCTTGCAGTCCATCAACGCGAAGATCTAAGTATCAGGCCGAAACGACGGGTTGGTAAAGGCAGCTTGGGTCCTCGGCCAGAGGGTCGCCGCTGGTGGCATAGGCATGCGAGCGCGAGCCTCCACAAACGGTTCTGAACTCACATTGTCCGCACCTGCCGCCAAAGGCGTCCGGGTCACGCAGTTCCTGCAATAACAGGGAATCACGGTAGATCTCAGGGAACGACTGATCGCGCACCGGGCCCACAGATACGGGCAGGAATCCGCTGGGATAGACCATCCCCACGTGGTCGACGAAGGCAAAGCCGCGACCTGAGTTGACGTCGATCGGTGCCCGCGGGTGACGCCGCCTCGGCTCGTGACCGCTGAGCAGTTCCTCGGTGTTGTGTCGCAACTCCGCGCGGAGCGGCCCGACAGGAAACACGTCGTCGAGTGAATCCTCATCCACGCCAGCACGCTGGATGGCGATTCGCCGATAGTGGGGCGCCTCGGTCGCCTTGATCGCGACGAGCGCCGAGACGTCATGCAGCCAGTGCAGAACTTCCTCTTCCTCGGCAGCTGTAAGAGGCTCCAGAAGTTTGCCCCGACCAGTCGGGACAAGGAAAAACACGCTCCACAGCGTGGTGCCGAGCTCGAGCACGGTCTTCAGGATCTCGGGGAGCTCGTGCACGGTGTTTCTGGTGACTGTGGTGTTGATCTGGAGGCGGTAACCCACCTCGCGAACCATGCGTGCGGCCTCCATCGTGGCATCAAAGACTCCGTCGACGCCGCGGAAGGAGTCGTGGGTTTGCGCAGAGGCCCCGTCCAGGGACAGCGAGATTGCCTTGGCCCCGGCGTCGTGCAACTCGACCAGGACCTCGCGTGTGAGGCGATCGGTCACGGAGGGCGAAAGGGCCATGCTCAAGCCAAGTTTGGTGCCGTGCGCGACCAGCTCGGGCAGGTCAGGTCGCTCGAACGGGTCGCCGCCGGTAAGTACTACCAACGGGCGTGGAGCACCGAATGACGCGAGGTCGTCCAGGAGCCGCCGGCCCTCGTCCGTGGTGAGCTCGAATGGGTTACGGCTACGGATGGCGTCGGCTCGACAATGCGTGCATACGAGCTGGCAGGCGCGCGTGACTTCCCAGATGACTATAAAGGGCCGCTCGGCTGCGTCGTGGTGCATGAGACGTACGGGGGGCGCATGGACAACTGTCATGGCATACCTATTTTCAGTGAGAGTCGTGGTTCGCACGGTTCCAGCGCAGCGCACCCAAGATGGCTATGACCCCGCCGATACCGCCGACGATCATGCCGACGAAGAGCCACAGGAACAACGGGTCAAGTTCACCGGCGCGATCGGTGGATCCCACGATGGTGCCGCCGAGGAAACCGGTGAGGGGGGCGAAAAGGGCTACAGCGCCGCCGAAGATTATCGCGGCAGCTCCTGGGGGCAGTGAAGTGTCAGTCATTAGCAACCTTTTTGAGGAACGGGCCGATGATGTCCATCGGCAGCGGGAAGACGACAGTGGAGTTCTGGTCCGCACCCAGCTCGAGCAGGGTTTGCAAATAGCGCAACTGGAGCGAAGCCGGATTACGGCTGAGGATTTCGGCTGCCTGGCCGAGCTCCTCTGAAGCCTGCAGTTCGCCGTGGGCGTTGATGATCTTGGCCCGCCTGTCCCGTTCGGCTTCGGCCTCGCGTGCCATGGCCCGCTGCATCGCCTGGGGAATCTCGACGTCTTTGATCTCCACCACTTTTACTTGTACGCCCCATGGCTCGGTCTGTGCGTTGATGCTCTGGGCGAGATCCTCGTTGAGGTCGGCCCGATGCGCCAGCAGTGTGTCCAGATCGGCGCGGCCTACGACTGAGCGCAGGGTGGTTTGAGCCATCTGGGAAGTGGCGACGGCATGGTTCTCGACCGCCATGACGGAGTGAATAGGGTCAGTGACCTGGAAAAGGACGACGGCGTTGACTCGGGCGGGGACGTTGTCCTTGGTGATGACATCCTGCGGCGGGATCGTCAGCGTCACGATTCGCAGGTCCACCCGCACCATCTTGTCCAGGCCGGGAAAGATCATGTGGACACCGGGTTGGAGGACGGGGCGCAAATGGCCGAGCCGAAAAGCCACGCCCCGTTCGTACTCCCTGAGGACCTTTCCTGATGCTGCCAACTCTACGAGGGCTATGACCACAATAATGAGGACCACGACTTGCCACGCTGTCATCTCTTCTTCCTCCTGCTCGTGTCGGGCACCGGCTGTCCATTCGTAAAGTCTTGTCCGAAGTCGGCACGCCGGGCGCTGCCGTAAATTGTCTGACGCTCCGCCGCACTCGCCGTCGCGACCAACTGTGCCTCGACAGTCTCATCGAGCCCCTCGATCTTGACATGGTCGGGGAACCTGGCCGGGGTGCGTCGTAAATGGGACCACAATGGCCAACTGCCGAAGGCAACGAGAGCGGCACCCATACCCAACACCGCCAGTTCGAGCGGCGTGCGGCCTTGGAGCATCGCGGCAAGGGGCCAGATGAGCCCGAGGATCACCACAGCACAAGCGATACCTCGATGGAACCGCTCGGCCTCCGAGTTAGGCCAGGGGTCGATGTTGCGACCGACTTGGCGACCGTTATCGGAAGTGGTGCAGGTTTCCTTGACCGGGCAGGCATTGCACACCGTGGGTTTGGCGCGGTAACGCATCACCCGGTTGTCCGGATCGAAGGAAATCGGCCACAACCACTGATCTTCCGGACACACCCATGCGTCGTGATTTTCGTGGTAGACGAAGCCGCCCGAGCGCCAGTCGTTCGTGTGCGTTGCGGTTCTGCGAGCCAAGAGGTCCAGCACGTGCGCGACACACAGAAGGAAGACCCCGTAGCCAACAGCGAACCAGACCGACGGGTCGATCTGAGCCATCATGTGCCCCCGTTCGGGCGACCTTCGTCGTCCTCAGGCTCGTCGCCGCGGCGGTCGTCAGAGCCGTAAGTGGCGGCCGGCTTCGCTGCGTCCCCGCCGGCTGTGGCCACGGGCTGCACCTCGACGAACAGCGACTCGATCGGAACCTCATACGTGGTTCCCTTGATGCGATAACGCACCCCGAGCCAGGTGATCCATAGGAATGGAAGCACGCCGCCGCCGATGAAGATAATGTCCCCCGGCATCCGCAGCCACTCCAGGATGGCGTTGCCAGGCTGGGTGATGAACGCCAGTGTGCGGGCTTCGTAGTAACTGTCGTTGATGGAGTGCCACAACTGAATGACTCCCAGCGGAAGAAGTGTGGCGAATGTCATCCAGGCGAGGCCGATGTTGAGCGACCAGAAAGACAACTTGGCGAGCTTGTCTGGCCAGCGTTCGGCAGGGATGAGATAGCGCAAAGCGAACAGCGCAAGTCCCACGCCCAACATCCCGTATACGCCCATCATGGCCGCGTGGGCGTGGTTGGCCGTTAAGGCTGTGCCGATCTCGTAATAGGAGATGATCGGCAAGTTGATAAGGAAGCCGAAGACGCCGGCGCCCAGGAAGTTCCAGAATCCCACTGCCACTAAGAACATCACCGCCCAACGGTGCGGGAAGGGGGCGGAACTGCGTGACTCCTGCCGTGAACCGAGCTGGAGGAAACTCCACGCCTCGATGGTCAGGAATGTCAGCGGGATGACCTCCAGTACGGAGAAGAACGCACCCAGCGCCATGTGCTCGACCGGGGTACCGGAGAAGTACAGGTGGTGCATGGTCCCGACCACGCCGCCAAGGGAGTACAAGATGACATCCAGGAGGATGATCTGCATCGCGATCTTTCGGTGAACAACACCGAGCATGACGAAGATGTAGGCCACCATCACCGTGGTGAACAGCTCGAGGAAGTCCTCAACCCACAGGTGTACTACCCAGAATCGCCAGAACTCGGCGACAGTTAGATGCGTTTGAGTGCCTGCGAGCTCGCCGACGGCATAAAACGCGGGGATTGCCAGACCCGCGTAAAAGAAAAGCCACGGAAGGTTGAAGCGGTGCTCGGTCTTCAGACGAGCATGGATACCGCGGTAAATGATGGTGATCCACAAGAATAGGCCGATGACGAGAAGGGTCTGCCAGACCCTGGGCAAGTCGAGATACTCCCATTGCTGATCCCAAAACGGCGATCCCTCGGCGGCTTCAACACCGAAGATGCTCAATGCCTCACCGACCATGGAGCCGGCGATGACAATGGCGAGGGCACCGAGCAGCCCGTAGGCGAGCCAGTGTTGCCGTTTGGGTTCACGCCCGGAGATGTAAGGGGCCAAGAAGATGCCGGCGGCCAGGAATGAGGCTGCCGTCCACAACAAGGACAGTTGGACGTGCCAAGTCCGGGCAAGGTTGAAGGGCAGTATCCGCGCAAGGTCCAAGCCGAAGAAGCTCGACAGTTCGGCGCGATAGTGCTCGATCGCCGCCCCCAGGACGGCCTGACCCAAGAACAGGATTGCCACGACAAAGAAGAACCAGGCGGTGGCGCTTTGAGCGGGTGTCACCTCGACTTCTCCCGGCTGGCGGAAAGACAGTGCCGGCGCCTCCTCGCTGTGTTGCCAGCCCATTTTCTGGCTCCAACGCCCATAAAGTCCGAACAGCACGCCGGTAGCGGCCAGCAGCATGACTAGCGAGAGGGCACTCCATACGATGATGTCCGCCGTGGGGACGTTGTCCACCAATGGTTCGGCCGGCCAGTTGTTCGTGTAGGAGTAGTCGTGTCCCGGCCTCTCGGCCGAGGCCGCCCAGGCGGTCCACGCGAAGAACGAGGTCAAATCGTGAATATCGGCAGAGTCGGTAATTGCATTCGGGATCAGGCCATATTTTGTGGTCGGTGCACCGAAGTAGGCCGCATAGTGCCCTTCGAGGGAGCCGAAGGCTTCAGTTTGTTGGGGTGTGAACTCCAGCACGCCGGTTGATTTGTCATAGCGGTTCGTCCGCATCATGTCGACAAGTGCACCCTGCGGATCCTGGATGCCCGACTTCTTCAGGTCGTCAAGTACGAAGTCGGAGGAGCGACGCAAGTAGTCGGCAGTGAAGTCCGGGCCGAGATATCCGCCGTGCCCCATGATGGACCCGTACTGCTGTAGGCCCCGGCGCAGGAAAATCTGCTGGCCCGAGGTGATGTCCGCGCTGGTGAAGACGACCTCGCCCTGGGAATTCTCGACCTTTTCAGGCTGTGGCATCGCATCGGTATACGTGCGCAAGGCCAGAAATCCCATGATGGCAAAGCCAATGGCCATCACAAGGGCCGCGCCTTGGATCCAGAACTTGGAGACCTCCAACTCTGAACGTTGGCGCCCATTCTTGGATGCGATCTGTTCCACGGTAATCCTCTTCCGGGTAAGGGCTGCGAGCCATGTGCCTTCGCAGGCTATCGCGAATTAAGTAAGGCAAAAACCGTGACAATTAATCGTCCGGGATTCTCCCCCACGGCTTCGGCGGTGAAGGCAACGTCGCCAAGTATGGGCCGTCGCCAGGATTGGCGCAGGGGCCAAAGGTCCCTAGTTTTTGGACGCCGACATCTGCCCCATCAGGCCGATGCTGCGGCGAGCACAGAAGCCAAAGCGACCAATATGAAGCCAGCCAACTCGAGCAAGCCAATCGATCCCGGTCGCAACGGCCGGCGCCTGACAATGAACGCCCGCACCGCTGCGGCGACGAAGGGAACAACGAGCCAAGCCCCGCCCGGCCATCCCCACCAGGCGGCCAACGCGACCGCGACGGCAATCGAAGCGACAGCGGCCACACGGGAGGCCCGCGCGAATCGGGCGTCCCGGCGCTCCCTGACCAGAGACTTCACGTGCAAAGTCGAACCGACCAGTACCAGGAAGCAGACGATCATCAGCACCCATGCCTGGTCCGGCACGGTGCTGAACTGCGGCGGGGTCAAGGACCGACCTCCCGCGCCGACCGACCAGGTGACAACGACCATGGCCGAACACTCGGCGGCAAACACGAGTTCGTTGACCATGGCGCGCTCGTCGTTGCGCTTGGCGTAGCGAAGGTTGATCGCGAACAGGGCCATGTACGCGAGGCCGACCCACACCAACCAGGGTCGCGCTAAGACGAGCACGACGACGGCCGGAACTACGATCACCAGCCATACCAGGAACGGACGGCGGAACCGCTGTGGACGTTTGGCTCGGATCAACCCCAACGCGGCGTAGGACCAGGGGTAGGCGGCCACCCACGCGAGCGCCAACACGAGGAGAAAAGGTGTCCATGGCGTGACGACAGCACCGAGGGCAAGCGGCAGACCCAGGAACGCCCAGGCGCCGTGTTGAGGTGGAAGGTATGCGCTCAAGAACGTCTCCCAACTGGTGGATTCCGGTCGTACCTGAGGTCGATTATTCACGGCCGTCATCGGCAACCTATCGTTGATATCGAATGGATCAGGTGACGACGTGTGGATGTGGAAATTATAGTGAATAAAAACACTCAATCCGATTGGGATCCCACCTCCCAGCCAGTGCTCGACAATCAGATTGCCGCCTACGACGACATGCGAAAACGCTGTCCGGTGGCGCACAGCGACTACCTGAGCTGGTCGCTTTTCAGCCATGCAGATGTGAGGCGTGCCCTCGACGACCACGAGACTTTCGGCAACGCCGTTTCGGCACACCTCGCCATACCGAACGGGCTGGACCCACCTGAGCACACCGCATACAGACAAATCATCGATCGTTACTTCAACCCTGCGCGGATGACCACCTTCGAGCCCGTATGTCGTCAGATCGCCGCCGAACTGGTGGAGCAACTGCCGGCAAGTGGCGAGGTCGAACTGATGGAGAGTTTCGCCCGGGTCTTCTCGCTCCGGATGCAAAGCGCGTTCCTGGGTTGGCCGGAGGACATGCATGAGCCGCTGCGCCGGTGGGTCGACAAAAATCATCGGGCAACACTGGCCAGAGACACCGTTGCAATGGCCGCTGTCGCCCTCGAATTCGATCACTTCATCAAGGAGTTGCTGGTTGTCCGCCGTGAAGCGGGGACGGCGGCCCCCGATGACATCACCACCAGTCTTCTCCGGGACCAGATCGGCGACCGCACGCTCGACGCCCGCACCCTCGATGACGACGAAATCGTCAGCATTCTCCGCAACTGGACGGTCGGCGAGCTGAGCACCATCGCCGCGAGCGTTGGAATCCTTGCCCACTACCTGGCCGCACACCCCGACGTCCAAGGGCGATTACGCGAACAACCGTCGTCGCTGCCGATCGCCATCGAAGAGATCTTGCGCATTCACGGACCGCTGATCGCGAGTCGGCGGATCACCACCAAGGCGGTCGAGATCGGCGGCCGTTCTTTGCCAGCGGGCGAACGAATCAGCCTCATCTGGGCCTCGGCGAACCGTGACGAACTTGTGTTCAATGACCCCGATGAGTTCCGGCTGGATCGCGAACCATCGGACAATCTGCTTTATGGCGCCGGCATCCACGACTGCCCGGGCGCACCCCTTGCGCGGCTCGAACTCCTCGCGGTGATGGAAGAACTCCTGAATCGCACCGACCGCATCGAGTTGGTACCGGGAAAAGATGCCGTCATGGCCGCTTATCCCGCCAGCGGGTTTTCCACGCTGCCCTTGCAGATTTCACGCGAGGTCTGACTATTTCTCCATCGTCGGCATTTTCAGGTCCGACTTGGAGAGTTCCTCGACGTTGACGTCCTTGAATGTCAACACCTTGACGTTTTTGGCGAACCGGGCCGGGCGGTAGATGTCCCATACCCACGCGTCGGTCATCGAGACCTCGAAGTAGGCGTCGCCGGTTTCGGAGCGGACTTTCACGTCAACGGCGTTGCACAGGTAAAACCGCCGATCAGTCTCGACGACGTATTTGAAGATTTCGACGACGTCGCGATATTCGCGGTAGAGCGAGAGTTCCATCTCGGATTCGTAGCGTTCGAGGTCTTCTGAACTCATAGTTTCTCCTGGGCTGCTCGGACGTTGGCGTAAGTGAGGCGGTGCTCAGCACAGGGCCCATGTTTTCTGATCGCCGCTTCGTGGACGGCCGTGACATAACCCTTGTGCGTGGCGAAATCGTACGCCGGAAACTCCTCGTGCAACTGCACCATGGCGCGATCGCGTGTCACCTTGGCGATGACCGATGCCGCGGCGATCGATCCCGAGACGCGGTCGCCTTTCCACATCGCAAGACCGGGAATGCCTAGGCCGTCGACGGGGAAACCGTCGGTCAGGGCGTATGCGGGTCGCACCGCCAATCGTGCGAGGGCACGGCGCAGGGCTTCGATGTTGGCGCGTTGAATGCCCCAGCGATCACATTCGCCCGGTGGGATGGAGACGACTGACACGTCGACGGCGTTGGCCATGATGAGGTCGAAGCAGGCTTCGCGGCGTTTTTCGCTAAGGAGTTTCGAGTCGGCGAGGCCGGGAATGGGTCGGTCCAGGATGACCGCCGCAGCGACGAGAGGCCCGGCGCACGCGCCCCGACCGGCTTCATCGACACCGGCGATCGGGGTGAGTCCACGTCGGATCAGCGCACGCTCATAGCCATAGAGACCGGCATCGCGGCGGATCGTCGGACCCTTGGCCAGTTCAGTCATTTCTTGCTGTTGAGCTCATTGAAAGTGTCGGGGTACTGGATGAATCCGGCGCGGTTCCAGGGCCATACACGCAGCCAGGCCTTGCCCACGACGTTGTCGGTCGGCACAAAGCCGCCGCCGGGATCACCGATGTGGGCCCTCGAATCCGCGGAGTTTCCACGGTTGTCACCCATCACCCACAAGTGGTTCGTGGGGACTTTGACGTCGAAGGTCTTGTCTTTGGTCAGCGACTCGTCGAGGACATAGGGCTCCTGCAGCGAAACTCCGTTGACCGTCAGATGACCGGTCGTGTCACAGCATTTGATCTCGTCGCCGCCCACGCCGATGACACGTTTGATGAGATGACCGCCGGTCGGGAAAAGACCGAAAACCTCAAGGGTGCGCTGGACGAAGTTGGTGGGATGGCGGGATTCATCGGCTGTGAGCCAATTGCCCGGATCGTCGAAGACGACGATGTCTCCACGGGAGATGTCATTGCCACCCCAATAGGAGACTTTCTGGACCAAAATCCGGTCATTGACCAGCATCGTAGGTTCCATGGATCCCGAGGGAATGTAAAACGCCTGGACCAGAAAAGCCTTGACGATGATCGCCAACACCATGGCGGTGGCAACCAGCAGAATCGACTCCTGCCACAAGGGAAGTTGCCGCTTGTCACTCACGCAGAGAGCCTAGCCTGAGCCGGGCAAGAACCCCGGTCAGACGTCGCGCTTTTCCTTGATTTTTGCAGCCTTGCCACGCAGATTGCGGAGGTAGTAGAGCTTGGCGCGACGAACATCACCACGGGTAGCAACCTCGATCTTCTCGATGATCGGTGTGTGCAAGGGGAATGTGCGCTCAACGCCGACGCCGAAGCTCACCTTGCGTACGGTGAACGTGCGGCCGATGCCCGAGCCCTGCACCTTGATGCAGATGCCCTGGAACAACTGGACACGCGAGCGGCTGCCTTCGACGACCTTGACGTGAACTTTGAGCGTGTCTCCAGCGCGGAACGCGGGGATGTCGTCGCGAAGTGATGCACTTGCGATGTCGTCGATGATATTGGCCATGATGATCTCTTCCTCGCCAGTGCCACAGGTCACCCACGGTGATGTCGTTGTTTCGAGTTGATAAAGCGGCGTTTTCGTGACCTGAACCCCTGAGGCAGTTGGTCGACGCCGACAGTCAATCTTGCCACAGGAGTCTGCCGGCAGTGAAATCGGCCACGCCCGACGAGACAATCGCAATGGTGTTGGGCGGGTGCCGATAACTTCGATTCTTCCGTCGTCCACAGGAGCTCGCTGTCCACAGCCGGCAGATTCGGGTCTTTCCACGATCCCGAGACTGTCCTATCGATGACGTATGAACGTCAACGAGAAACTTCGGACTGTGATGACATTCCGGGAAGCCGTCGAACTGATCGGCCGCAACAAAGTTCAGACCATGATCCGGTCGGGCCGCTGGCAGCAACCGTGTCGCGGCATCTATGTCACTCACAACGGTGTGATCACCCCCGACGAACGCGACTTGATCGCCCTCAAGGTCTGCGGCCGCGGCGCCGCCCTTGCCGGACTCTCTGCCCTCAAGCATGACGGTTTCAAGGGCTTCGACGCTGCCGTGCCGACTGTTGTCCAACCGGCCGGGTCGTCTGCTCCCCCATACGAAGACGTCGACCCCCATTGGTCGATCTGGCTCGACGACCGAGACGTCCATCCCGACCGGGAACCCCGCCGGACGCGTCCCCAACGAAGCCTTGTTGATGCAGCGAGTTGGGCGACTTCTGATCGCTATGCACGAGTCATCATCATCGCCGGTGTCCAACAGGGGATCGTTACGACCAAGATGCTTCGCGAATCTCTTGTAAGGCGAGGAGCCTGTCGCCACAGGGCGATCATCGTCCAATCGATCCTCGATGCGCATGGCGGAATCCAATCACTCCCTGAGCGGGATTTCAATGAGATTTGCCGGCGACTCCGATTACCCAAACCTTCGCGGCAGGTTCCATGCAAAGGCCGTGACGGCCGCTACTACCTCGACGTGGAGTGGAAGGAATACGCCATCGCCGTCGAGATCCACGGCATTCCGCACTTACGAATCCGCGACTGGGATGGCGATCTGGAGCGCGGCAATGAGATCACGATTCTCGACAAGCGTCTGCTGATCTTCAGCTCCTACACGATCCGTCACCGACAAGAGCGTGTGGGCGATCAAGTCATACGAATGCTCCGGTCGCGGGGCTGGAACCCCTCGAAGAGAATCGAAGTTATCGGCGTATAACCAACACAATTGCGATTTGCTTGTCAGTCGTCGAGGAGGTCGGGGCGGCGTCGGCGAGTGCGTTCGAGGGACTGGTCACGGCGCCATTTCTCGATGAGAGCGTGGTTGCCCGACAGCAGGACTTCGGGGACATCGCGACCGCGCCAACTGGAGGGCTTGGTGTAGACCGGGTATTCGAGCAGCCCCTCATCTCCGTGTGATTCTTCGACGAGCGAGGCGGGATTGCCCATAAAACCGGGGATG
Source organism: Aeromicrobium sp. (assembly GCA_014377785.1). Classification (GTDB taxonomy): domain Bacteria; phylum Actinomycetota; class Actinomycetes; order Propionibacteriales; family Nocardioidaceae; genus JACMOZ01. Next base: position 22,911 of record JACMOZ010000374.1, on the reverse strand, counting down.
AGGCGAACGACGGCCTCGATGATGGCCAAGGCCGCCACCTCTCCCCCGTTGAGAACGAAGTCGCCGAGCGAGATCTCCTCGACAGTGTGCGTCGCCCCAGCGTGGTCGATGACACGCTGATCGATGCCCTCATAGCGACCGCAGGCGAACACGAGGTGGGAGGCCTGCGCCAGGCGAGCGGCATCGGCCTGAACGAACGGTTTGCCCGCGGGGGTTGGCACGACGATGACGGCTCCCGGGGAGGCCAGGGCGTCAAGCGCCTCTCCCCAGGGTTCGGGCTTCATCACCATGCCGGCGCCACCGCCATACGGTGTGTCGTCGACGCTGCGGTGCTTGTCGCGGGTGTATTCGCGCAGGTCGTGGGCCCTGACGTCGAGCAAACCGGCTGCTTGGGCCTTGCCGGCGAGCGAAAGTTCCAGCGGCGCCAGATAGTCGGGGAAAATGGTGATGACGTCGATGCGCACGGTCAGCTCTGCTCGTCCAGCCCAGCAATGTCGGACGCGGCAATGTCGGACGCGGTGTTCTCGGCGTCGTCGGGGTTGATGAGACCGGGCACGTCGGCGATCCGCAGGAATCCCGCGCGCAAATCGACTTCCGGCACGAGGTCGAGGACGAACGGCACGAGGATTTCGCCCGACTCCGTCTCGATGGCGAGGGTGTCTTGCGCGGGCATGTGGATCAACTCTGCGACCTTGCCGATAACCCGGTCGCCGGCCCGCACTTCGAGTCCGACCAACTGGTGGTCGTAGAACTCCTCGGGGTCTTCGGGCAGCTCGTCGGCGTCAACCTCGAGTTCGAGCACCTTGCCGTGGAGGGTTTCTGCCGCGTTGCGGTCATCGAAGCCCTTGAAGCGAACGACCAGTCGCCCACTGTGATGACGAGCGGTCGTGATGATCAGCCGGCCACCGTCATAAACGACAGACGAGCCCGGAGCGAATCTGCGCTCGGGCTCGTCTGTGCGTATGTCGACGTTCAGTTCGCCTCGGATGCCATGGGCACGGCCGATGCGGCCGATGACGACCTTCATGATTTCTTAAGAGCGGCGGTCCACATCGACAAAGTCGATGCGTGCCCCGCCTTGGCCGGCAACCGCGTTGACGACCTTACGGATCGCCGTCGCTGTGCGGCCCTGACGGCCGATGACCTTGCCGAGGTCTTCGGGGTGCACACGCACTTCGAAGAGTTCGCCATGACGTCCTTGCTTGGCCGATACATCCACATCCTCGGGATGCTCCACGATGCCGGCAACGAGATGTTCGATGACGTCGTCAATGTGCGTTGCCAAGATCAGGCCTTTGCATCTGTGGAAGCGTCAGCAGCAGCCTCTTCGGCCTTGGCTTCTTCGACCTTGGGCTCTTCGACCTTCTTTTCAGCCTTCGGGGTTACCGCTGGCTTGTCTTCGACCTTGGGCTCTTCGACCTTCTTTTCAGCCTTCGGGGTTACCGCTGGCTTGTCTTCGGCGTTGGGCTCTTCGGCCTTCTTGGCGGTCTTCTTGGCGGCGGCCTTCTTGGTCGTCGCGTCCGACTTGCTGGACTCTCCGGCGTGGAGTGCCTTCAGCGCTTCGTCGAAGATTTCGGCCTTGTCGCGCTTGGGAGCGGCAACCTCGAGGGTGCGTGTCTGCTTTTCGCCGGAGAAGGTTTCCCAGTCGCCGGTGAGCTTGAGCAGAGCAGTGACGGCTTCGGTCGGCTGTGCGCCGACGCCGAGCCAGTACTGCGCCCGATCGGACACAACGGTGATGACCGACGGATCAGCCTTGGGGTTGTAGGTGCCGATCTCTTCGATGACACGGCCGTCGCGCTTGGTGCGCGAGTCGGCGACAACGATGCGGTAGAACGGCGTACGGATCTTGCCCATACGCTTCAAACGAATTTTGACTGCCACTTGTGTGGTGTCTCCCTTAAGAACTTGTGGTTGGTGATTTGCCTGCCCGTGTGGGGACGCGGACGCGGCGAAATCGATGGATCTGACACACCTCCGGATGAGAGGGCCGATGATGATTCAGACGCAATGGGTCATTCTGCCAGAATGCAGCCGCAGGCTCCAATCGGGCCGGATCAAAACGTACCGTGGCGTCCCGCTCCGTCTGCAAATTGCCCAGCTCCACGGGCGCCTTCGGCAAAGACGATCGGCACCCCAGCGGCCCCTTCGGCGCGCAACGCCTCGTCGAGAGGCAGATCCCATTGGCCATAAGCCGACGCCCTGTCAGCCAGCATGCAGCCTTGCGGGAATGCGGCGATGGATGCGGCGAGCTTTTGTGCCGCGGAGAGGGACTCACCGATCGGCACCACCCGGTTGGCCAGCCCCATTTGCAACGCTTCGTGTGCGCCGACAGGTCGCCCGGTGAGTATGAGGTCGAGCGCACGGCCCATCCCGACGATGCGAGGCAGGCGAACGGTCCCACCGTCGATAAGCGGCACTCCCCATCGGCGGCAGGACACGCCGAGGGCGGCGTCTTCCTCGACAATCCGCAGGTCCGCGAGGAGTGCAAGTTCGAGGCCACCGGCAACCGCATAACCCGGGACCGCGGCTATGAGCGGCTTCGACAACGCCATCCGGCTTGGGCCCATCGGTCCGCTCCCGCCGCCTTGAGGATCGAGTATGTGGCGCCGGGACGGGTCGTTGACCGCGGTGAGATCGGCCCCCGAGCAAAAATTGCCGCCCGCACCGGTCAACACGGCGACTTCAAGATCGTCATCGGCTTCGAAACGCTCGAAGGCCGCTTTCAATTCGGCTGCCATCGGCCCGTCCACGGCATTGCGACTCGCGGGCTTGTTGAGCGTGATCGTGCAGACGCTGTCTGCGAGGTCATAAAGAACGTGGTCCATGGACCCCATTCTGTATGACGTCAGGCGATGGAACCGGAAAACTGCGAGGCGTAGAGGCGTTCGTAGGCTCCCCCGCGGCCAGAACACTGTCGTGGGTGCCCTCGATATTGACTCCGTCGTATGTCTAAATCGCCAGGTTGAGCAGCAACACCATCAGCAGTCCGCTGATTGACAGAACCGTCTCCATCAACGACCACGACTTGAGCGTTTGGCCGACGCTGAGGCCGAAATATTCCTTGACCAGCCAGAAGCCGGCATCGTTGACATGGGAGAAGAACAGCGAGCCGGCTCCGATCGCGAGCACCAGCAGTGAAACCTCGCCGGTCGCGAGATTGCCGGCCACGGGGGCCATGATTCCCGCCGCAGTGATTGTCGCGACCGTCGCCGAACCTGTCGCGAGGCGAATAAGTACCGCCACCACCCAGGCCAGCAGGAGTACGGACACTCCGCTGTTCTGGACGAAGTCGGTGATGACCTGAGCGATGCCGGTGTCGACAAGGGTCTGCTTGAAACCGCCGCCGGCGGCCACGATGAGCAGGATGCCAGCGATGGGCGGCAAGGACTTTTCAACTGTTGTGGTGATCTCGGCTCGTGTCATGCCGGCTCCGCGTCCGAGCGTGAACATCGCCACCAACACCGCGAGCAATAGTGCGATGAACGGTGTGCCGATGAAGTCGAGCACTTGTTGAATGGTGCTGCCGTCGTCGTCGATGACTACATCCGCAAGGGCTTTGGCCATCATCAGCACCACGGGGAGCAGCACCGTCGCAACGGTGATGCCGAAGGTTGGGCGTTGCTCACGCTTTTCGACAGTGTCAAACAGGCCCGGTGTTGTCACGTCGACCCAGCGGCTGGCAACACGGGCGAACAGCGGACCGGAGACGATGATCGTCGGGATTGCCACGAGGATGCCCATACCGAGAGTGAGACCGAGATCGGCATTCAACGCGTCGACCGCGACAAGGGGGCCGGGGTGCGGAGGGACGAAGCCGTGCATCGCCGACAGTCCCGCCAGTGCGGGGATACCAATGCTGATCAGCGAAAGTCCCGAACGCTTGGCAACCAGGAAAATCACCGGCATCAACAAGACGACACCGATCTCGAAGAACATCGGCAGGCCTATGAGGGCGCCGATGCCGGCCATGGCCCAGGGCAGCGCTCGTTCGCTGGACTTGCCAACGATGGTGTCGACGATTTCGTCGGCGCCCCCGGAGTCGGCGAGCAGTTTGCCGAACATCGCGCCAAGGGCGATCAGGGTACCGACGCTCGCGACGGTCGCGCCCACTCCATTGCTGAAGCTCAGGACAACGTCAGCGAGTTGCCTGTTGGCAATCGCGCCGACGACAAGGGAACCGATGCTGAGGCTCAGGAACGGATGCAACTTGACGAAGGTGATGAGCGCGATGATGACGGCAATGCCGACAAGGGCAGCGGTGACGAGTTGGCCTGTTCCAGCCGTGGGCTGCACAACGGGCGGGTCGGCGAACATGATTGAGGTGGCGATCATGATTCGTCCTTACCGGCGAGGCCAGTCTTGTCGATGCCGGCCTTCATCAGGAAGGCGTCGACTATTTCGGCCACCGATGGCGTGATGTCTATGGCGAAACCATTTTCGTCGATTGCGAGTCCTTCGAGAATTTCTTCTTGCGAAGCCAGGAGGGAGGCCGGCATGAAGTGGTCCTTGCGGTTTTCGATGCGCGATCGAATCAGGTCGTGGTCGCCGTACAGGTGCAGAAACGCCGTACGCGGTGCGGCTTCGACGAGTATGTCCCGGTAGACCCGCTTGAGGGCCGAACAGCTCATCACGCCGCCCGACTGATCGTGCTCGGCGAGCCAGCCGCCGATGGTGTGAAGCCAAGGCCAGCGGTCCTCGTCGGTCAACGGATGGCCCGCCGCCATTTTGTGGATGTTGGCTTCGGAGTGGAAGTCGTCGCCGTCTGCATAGTCCAGGCCAAAACGGTCTGCCAGTTCGTGGCCGACAGCCGACTTGCCGACTCCGGTAATTCCCATCACGACGACAAGTAGTTGAGACCCCATAAAGCCACTCTCTATGCGGAGGGTCCCGCGCGTCAATCGCCGAACGGTGCAATGCGCCCACTTCGACCACTGCGCCGATATAGTGGCCCGGGTAAGTCCGTGGCGGCCCGACAGGCGCGTTTCCTTCTCCACACAGGGCACGGACATAGCGAAAGGTCCGCGTCGATCGGCACGACACGACCGCTTATTGGCGGCGGCGGAGGCTGGGTTTGGCGAGGAGTTTGCTGAGGCGGTGTCCGAGGGCGGATTCGGTGTCCAGGATGTTGGGGACGTGCCGTTTGGGGCCGTAACCGTTGAGGTCGGGACGTGTGGAGGTGTAGGTGTGGCCGGTCGGGGTAGTCCAGACGGTGCCATGCATGCTGTTGTCGACTCGCCAACCAGGTAAATGTTTCGTGGTGTGAGAACGCTTGCACAAACCTTGGGCGTTGTCGGCGGTCGTATTGGAACCGTTGAAAGCCTGTTGGTGGTCGATGTCACGGATCCGGCAATCACAGTAGGGCCGGCTGCATTGTTGGTCGCGGTCACGGACAAACCCTGCCAACGGTCCATCGAAACGACGCCGGGTTTTGTCACGATCAACGAGGTTGCCGGTCATCGGGTCGGTGAAGAGTCGGCGTAGCCACGCCTTCGAGCCGGTGGCCAACTGGCGCGCGATAGCTGCCGGGACAGGGCCATAACCGGTAAGCATCGCAGGAACATCTTCGTCCCCGAGCAAAGACTTCGGCGTCATGAGGATGCCGATCTCGACTGCGATGTCGTCGGCATACTTCTGGCCTGTGATCCTCTCAACGGCGGTGTCACACATAATCTGAGAGGCCGTGCGGGAGTCGCCCTCATATTTGAGTCCCTGGGCAATGGTGTCGACCGCCCTGTAAGTCGAGCGCCGTGTAGACCGCGACGGCTTGGGCGGCGGGGATCCGCATGGAGATTGAGGCCATCGAATGGGGCAGCACATGGATCGAGATGTGCCGGTCACGGCGAGCTGTGTTGGCGGCATGCCGGGAAGCGTGAGGATCGACCTGAAGGACCAGTTTGCGGGCAGCGGCACCGGCACGCTTCGCACTCATCATCGGCAGGTTGGGCGCAAGGTCGAAATCAACTGAATTGGCATCATCGGGTGAGAGTCCGCCGACCTCATCGACAACAGCTTTGGCAACACGATCGGAAATAGATCCCGTCGCGAATGCTTTGGTGGTTTCGGGCATTGCACGAAGCCCCAGAGCGAAACCGAACTGGTTGGCCGCCGCCGAAGCAGAAATTTGGCGGGCCATCGCTACTTCGCCAATGACCGATTGGGCGACCCTGCCGGCCTCAATCCGAAACGCCGGCCTCGTGCGACCCAACTCGAGGCGCTTGTCATACAGATGAGAAGTCAATTGAGCCTGACGAGCCTGACGAGCCTGACGAGCCTGAGCGACACGAATCACGCGATCGCACTCGGCGATGCCGTCAACCTCAACCCACCAACATCCTCGAACACATGTTCGGGTCTACGCCTAAAAATGGCCCAGGGCAAGACCGCTGTCCGCAAGAATCACCGGAAATTCAGGAAATATTCTTGGTTGAGACGCCTCGTACCTCGGCTCCTCAACCAGCGAAAGCGGCGGCCTCACCAACCAGCGACCAGCGAAGCGGGAGGGGTCAGGCGCGCTTCTTCTCTTCTCTCAAAGTGGCAAGCTCGCCCTTGGTCATGACCCGCTCTTCCCAAGTCATCAGGTCTATGACGGTGTCGAATTCGGCGCCTTCCCAGACGGCGAGTTCGTCGACCAGTTCGGCCTTGGCGTCCTGGACCCGCTGCTGGAGTTCGGCGAGCGCAAAGTTGGCTTCCTTGGCGCCGGCTGCTTCATGGCGAGCGCGGTGCTCAGCGATGGAAGCGCGCTTCTCAGCAAGGCGAATGGTGCCTTCGAGTTCGTTGATCGACTTATCGCGACCCTTGACCTTGCGGCTCATGGCTTCGGCAAAGGCGATGTTTTCGCGGGACAGCGCAACCGACGACGTTCGGTTGCCATCGGCGAGGCGGGCTCGTTGCGCCGCACTTTCACGACGGTCCTGCAGCATTTCGGTGTAGACGATCCGCGTCGCGGAAATACCGCCAACGAGCGTGACTACAACTGCGACGCTCAGCCAGATGACCGACTGAACGAGGAGCGCGGAAACGGCGACAACTGTGGCCACGACAAGGATGCCCACCGCCACAGTCACTCGTACGTGGCGTTGACGGCGGCGGGAAGGTGAACGATTGGCCATGTGTCAAGAGTAATTTGCAAAAACCTTTTCGGCCGTCACGACACGCGTTACGGATGTGACGCATGAGGCGACCGAGTTACATCAGGTCTCTGAGTTCCTTGGGGAGTTCGAAATCGCCGGCGCCTCCCCCTTGCCCAGAGCCAGGGAAACCAAAAGCCCCCGCTCCCCCAGTGGGAGTCTTGCCGGTTTCGCCCTTGGCTTCGAGCGCACGCTTGGCCGGGTTGCCCGAGACGCGTTTGCCCTTCTTGTTCTTGGGCTGCTGCTTGGCAACGGGGCGGCGGCCGGCACCGGGAAGGCCAGGCATCCCCGGCATACCGGGCACACCGCCGCCTTTGGCCATCTGCTGCATCATTTTGCGGGCGTCGAAGAAACGGTCGACGAGTTGGTTGACGTCCTTGACCTGGGTCCCCGAGCCGTTGGAGATGCGGGTACGACGTGAGCCGTCGATCATCTTGGGGTTGTCGCGCTCGGCCGGCGTCATGGACAAGATGATCGCTTTGATCCGGTCGACCTCACGGTCATCGAAGTTCTCAAGCTGTTCCTTGAACTGGCCCATGCCCGGGATCATGCCCATGATTTTGGTCATCGAGCCCATTTTGGCCATGGCTTCCATTTGCTTGAGGAAGTCCTGAAGTGTGAACGACCCCCCCGTCAGCTTGTCGGCGGCCTTTTGCGCTTCCTCGGCATCCAAGACCTTCTCGGCCTGTTCGATGAGCGTCATCATGTCGCCCATGTCGAGGATTCGCCCGGCCATACGGTCGGGATGGAAGACGTCGAAATCGGTAAGCTTTTCGCCGTTGGAGGCGAACATGATCTGGCGACCGGTGACCGAGGACACCGACAGAGCCGCACCGCCACGGGCATCCCCGTCGAGCTTGGACAACACGACGCCGGTGAAGTTGACACCTTCGAGGAAAGCCATCGCCGTCTGGACGGCGTCCTGGCCGATCATCGCGTCGACGACGTAGAGCACCTCATCGGGATCGACCGCGTCACGGATGTCGGAAGCCTGCTTCATGAGTTCTTCGTCAATGCCGAGGCGTCCGGCGGTGTCGACGATGACCACGTCGTGGAGTGTGCGGTTGGCTTCCTTGATCGCAGCCCGGGCGACCTCAACCGGGTTGCCGACACCGTTGCCGGGTTCGGGGGCGAACACCGTGACGCCGGCCTGCTTGCCGACGACCTGGAGTTGCTGGACGGCATTGGGCCGCTGAAGGTCCGCTGCCACCAGCATCGGCGATTTGTTCTGGCTCTTGAGCCACAATCCGAGCTTGCCGGCGAGAGTTGTCTTGCCCGCGCCCTGGAGGCCGGCGAGCATGATGACGGTCGGCGGGTTTTTGGAATAGTTCAGCCGACGTGTCTCACCACCGAGGATCGACACGAGTTCATCGTTGACGATCTTGATAACTTGTTGGGCAGGGTTGAGCGCGCTGCTGACCTCGGCGCCGCGCGCACGTTCCTTGACGTTGGCGACAAATTCTTTGACGACGGGCAACGCGACGTCCGCCTCGAGCAAGGCCACGCGGATTTCAGCCGCCGTCGCATCAATGTCGGCTTCGGAGAGCCTGCCCTTGCCACGCAGGTTCTTGAACGCGGATTGCAGGCGGTCTTGCAAGTTGTCGAACATGAGGTTTTCGGGGTCCTTGATCTGTGGAACGTGGTCTTGTCAGAATAACGGCTGGGTGCCCCCGCTACACGGCCTGCCCATTCGCGGTCAGGGCGACATCGATATTGCCCCTGGTAGCGTTGGAGTATGGGCACACTTGGTGTGCGGCTCGGACAAACTCGACTGCGGCGTCCGCGTCCGCCACCCCGGTCAGGGTGACATCGAGAGTCACCCCAAGCTTAAAACCGCCCCCCTCGGCCGGCATCAACATGACCTTGGAATCGATCGAAATCGACCCGGGATCCACCTTTTTTCGCTGAGCCGCCCGGGCGAGGGAGCTGGAGAAGCAACCGGCGTAGCCAAGGGCAAAGAGCTGTTCGGGGTTTGTCCCACCACCATCTCCTCCCATTTCCGTAGGCGAGCGAAAGTCAACCTCGACGCTGCCATCGGAAGTCCGTCCATGCCCATCGGCTCGGCCACCGTCGACATGAGCCTGCGCCGTGTAAAGAGTCTTTGCCATTGTTGATCCGTCCGTAGAAATATCCAGTCCGCGTAGTGTACAAACATGAGCGAACCGCGAGGGGAAACCGCACTTGGCAACCTTGACGTCGCCCCCGCTCAGGCGCTGGAGGCGCTCCATGCGGACGCGCGCCTGGCCGCCCCATACGAGTTGGCCGGACTGATCGATCGCTGCGCGCGGACCATGGGGGCGCGGGGCGCGATCGCCTACCTCGCCGACCTGCGCCAACAGGTTCTGGTGCCGTTTGTCGGGCCAAGTGAGCTCGGCGACGGCGCGAAGCCTGCTTCCCTCGACGTTGAGTCGACTCTGGCCGGGCGGGCGTTCCAGACGTTCGAAACGCACATCCAGGAGGCCGACATTGACGGCACCTGCGTATGGTTGCCGCTGCTGGTTGGCACCGAGCGCTTCGGCGTGCTGGGCGTAACAATCATTGACAGCGCCGCGCTGGAGGATGGACTGCTGTCGGCACTGCTCGCACGGTTGGCCTCGCTGACGGCCGAACTGCTGTCGGCCAAGACCTTGTATGGCGATACTTTGGTTCGGCTGCGCAGGCGCCGGGAGATGAGTCTGGCCGCGGAGATCCAGTGGTCGCTGCTGCCGCCGCTGACCGTCGCCACCAGCGCCGTCGCTGTCGCCGCTGTTCTCGAACCCGCCTATCAAGTGGCCGGTGACACGATCGACTACGCCGTCGATGCCGGGATCACTCACGTCGCGGTCTTCGACGGTATGGGCCACGGACTACAGAGTGCGCAATGCGCCGTGCTGGCGGTCGCTTCCTACCGCAACTCTCGCCGCGCAGGGCTCTCATTGGTTGAAACCATGCACGGCATCGACGAGGCGCTGCTCACGGGGCTGGGGGACGAGGTGTTCAGCACCGCGGTGCTGGCCCAGCTTGACACCGACTCCGGACTGCTGCGATGGGTGAACGGCGGTCATCACGAACCGCTGTTGTTGCGCGACGGCAAATTCGTCAAGACCCTTCACCTCGATCCAAGGCCGCCCTTGGGTTTGGGCTATTTGCGGGACTCCCAGCCGGTGCCAGTCGGCAACGAACAACTTGAACCGGGTGACCAGATCCTGCTCTACACCGATGGAGTGGTCGATGCACGTTCACCCAATGGGGAGTCCTTCGGCATCGACCGGCTCGCCGAACTCGTCATTCGCCACCTTGCCGGTGGTCTGGCCGCGCCCGAGACCATGCGGCGTGTCGTGCGAGAACTGTTCGCACATCAGCAAGGGCCTCTTGTCGACGATGCATCATTGTTGCTGCTGCAGTGGCACGGCCGCACAACCTGACCGGCAGGATGCGCCTAACTGAGTGCAGCGGCAACCCGTTCGGTAAGCCTCTTCGCGGATTCGGGTGACAGCGATTGGCCGCCGGCATCGACAACATAAAACACGTCACGCGCTTCGGGCCCGTAGGTCGACAAGTGCGCCGACCGGATGCTGACGCCTTCAGTGGCGATCGCCCGGCTCACGGCCCACACCAGTCCGCGTCGGTCCTGTGCCCGCACCTCGATCAGGGTGGCCGTCTCGGAAAGGCCTTCGAGGACGCGCACCGTGGTGTCGACCGCATCCTCGGTCGGGGTGAGTTTGAGGCGTGCGTCGAGGTCAAGGGTGCCGTCGACGACCGACTTGATTCGTTCGGTGAGCTTTTTGGCGTCCACGTCGTCGCGAGTGACTTCCCACAAGGTGGTTGCCGTCATGTCGGTCGTGACGGCACGCGCCGACAGGACTTCCAGACCGGCAAGGGCGATGCCGGCGGCCATGTCGGCCATACTGCCCGAACGGTCCGGCGTGGAAATTATGATGCGCGATCCGGTGTGGTGGTTCCGCACTTCGAGACTGAACTCCCTGCCACGCAAGGAATCGTTTTCGTTCAGGGCCGAGGGCGGGTCGAAGTCCTCGGGCCAGCCTTCGTAATTCTCCGGATCGGGAGTCTTGACGCCCTCCTGCAACACAGCCCTGGTCTTCTCGACAAGGCCTTTGATGAGCCCGGCCCGCCAGGGAGACCACGCAGTGTTGCTGGTGGAACGGGCATCGGACTCGGTCAGGGCAGCAAGGAGTTCGAGACTGTCGGCGTCGCCGACGATCTCGGCAACGTTCGCCGCCGTCGACGGATCCTCAATGTCACGTCTGGTGGCAACGGTCGGAAGAAGCAGATGCCACCGCACCAAGTGACCGATACGTGCGGCGTCGTTGGCCGAAAAGCCCCACCTCAGAGCGATGGCTTCGGCCATCGGCGCGCCCACATCGCTGTGATCGCCCTCGGCCCCTTTGCCGATGTCGTGAAGCAAGGCCGCGACGACGAGCAAGTCCGGACGGGACACGACCCGCAAATGGCTCTTGACCTGCACACAGGTCTCAATGCTGTGACGGTCGACGGTGAACCGGTGAACCGGTGACGACGAACCGCGCAAGCGAATCGCCGACCACTCAGGCAGCCAGGTGTCGATGACGCCGTCATAGTCGAGTTCGTCCCAGACCGAAACCAGTCCCTGCCCTGAGGCCAGCAGGTTGACCATGAGCCGGTTCGCGCTGCGAGGCCAAGGCTCCGTGGGCGCCACCATTTCGGTGGCCATACGTCCGGCCGAGGCTTCGGACACGGCGAGTTTGCGATTGGCGGCCTCGTAGGCGACGCGCAGACTCAGCTCGGCGTCTTTGGAAGGATCGGCCGCAATGGTCAGGACGACTTCGCGGTCGAGGAGGGCGACACCGGGGGCTATGGAGTCGAGTTGCGGGCCGCCTCCGGCGCGGCGCTTGAGTCTGGACTGCACCGTTGTCGGCGCCATGACGTCGTCGATCCGCCTCCAGACGAGGGAGCACAGGTGCGAAGTCCGGCGACCCAGATTGCGTACGTAGAAATCGAGTTCTTCGGCGCCCATCCCCATCAAAGCAGCAACATCGGGAAGGACTTCGGGAGTCATTTTGTCGCCGCGTTTACCGGTGACCTCGTGCAGCCGGTCGCGGACGTCGAGGAGCTGGTGGCGCAGGACTTCGGCCTCGACATGCGGGACGTCGACGAGCCAGGTAGCGACGAGTGCACGCAAAAGGGCGCCGTCACGCAGTCCCCCGCCGGACTCCTTGAGATCGGGTATCGCCGAGTGGGCGATCCAGCCGGCACGCTCAATCCGGCTGATGCGGGCCTCGCGGACCTCCCCGAGACGGTTGCGAGCGTCACGGCGCCAATCGGCGAGCACCTGAGAGCGCAAAGTCAGCACGAGTCCCGAGTCGCCCGCAACTGGTCTGGCATCGAGCATCCCGGTCGCGGCCCGATAATCCTGCACTGCCGCCTCGCGCATCTGCTTGGTGTCGCGGACCGAATGGTCCAGGGCGACGCCTCGATCCCACAGCGGGTACCAAATACTGTTGGCGACTTCGTTGACGAGATCGTCGCCGATCGACGGGTCATGGAGGAGCACGACGTCGAGATCGCTGTGCGGCGACAATTCCGAACGGCCGTAGCCCCCGACTGCAACAAGTGCCATCCCGTTTCCCGAGCGAGGATCCGAGCCCGCGACATGCTCGGGAAATGGCCCCAGCGCCGCCGCAAAAAGACTTCGCAACAGCCGGTCAGCCTCAAGGGCACGTTCGCCGCGCCGTTGCGCCAGCTCTTCTGCGTTCATTGCATTCAGAGAGCCGACTCGTCGGTTTCGCCGGTACGTACGCGCACGACCGACTCGACCGGGATGACCCAGACCTTGCCGTCACCAATCTTGCCGGTCTTCGCAGCCGTTGCGATGGTGGCCACAACGCTCTCCACATCGGCATCGTCGATCACGACCTCGAGGCGGATTTTCGGCACCAGCGAGACTTCGTACTCAGCCCCGCGGTAGATCTCGGTGTGACCCTTCTGCGCGCCATAGCCGCTGGCCTCGGTCACCGTCATTCCGGCGATCCCCGCGGCAGCAAGGGCCTCGCGGACGTCTTCCCACTTATGCGGTTTGATGACTGCTGTAACGAGTTTCATCTTCAGGCTCCCGTCAAAAGGTGTGAAGCGCCGGCCGAACCGAGGTGGTCGTAGGCGATTTCAAGGTGTTCGATCTGGTCGATGCCGGCGCCATGAGCAGGACAAGCGCTGACGAAGCCAGCATCCACGCGGTGTCGCCCGAATCCATCCATCCTCCACTGGCCGCCGTGGGCGACTGACTACCTACTGGTGGCGGAGACTATCGCACGGTGCTCATTCAAAGAAGTGCTGGCACCCTCCCCCAAGGAAGGGGCGCCAGCCCTTTGACTTCTATGGTTTCTAGAGCGCTGCCTCGTCGGTTTCGCCGGTGCGCACGCGTACCACCGAGTCGACGGGGATGACCCAGACCTTGCCGTCGCCGATCTTGCCGGTTTGGGCGGCGGCAGTGATCGTCGAGACCACGCTCTCCACATCGGCATCGTCGACCACGACTTCGAGCCGGATCTTGGGTACGAGCGAGACGTCATACTCGGCGCCTCGGTAAACCTCGGTATGACCCTTCTGCTGGCCATAGCCGCTCGCCTCGGTCACCGTCATACCGGCAACACCGGCGGCCGCGAGGGCTTCGCGAACTTCTTCCCACTTGTGTGGCTTGATGACTGCGGTGACAAGCTTCATGTTCAAACTCCCTTCGTGAGGTGTGAACCGCCGCCGGAGCCGGCGAATTCGTAAGCGGTTTCAAGGTGTTCGACCTGGTCGATACCGGTGACCTCGTCCTCTTCGGTGATGCGGAACCCGATCGTCTTGTCGATCACCGTACCGATGATGTAGGTGAGGATGAACGAGTAGGCGAGAACGGCACCGGCTGCAACGGCCTGCTTGCCCAGCTGATCGAGGTTTCCGCCATACAAGATGCCCACGTCGCCCGAAGCCAGGAAGCCAATGAGAAGAGTGCCCACCAAGCCCCCGACGAGGTGCACGCCGACGACGTCGAGCGAGTCGTCATAACCAAACTTGTATTTCAGTCCCACAGCGAGTGCGCATAAGATGCCTGCGGTGATGCCCAGTCCAATCGAGCCGACCGGGGTGAGTACACCACAAGCAGGGGTGATCGCGACGAGACCTGCCACCGCACCGGACGCGCCGCCGAGGCTCGTGGCCTTCTTGTCACGGATTGCTTCGACGAGCAGCCAACCGAGAATTGCGGCGGCTGTCGCGACGGTCGTGTTGACGAACGCGAGACCGGCAAGTCCATTCGCGCCGAGCGCGGAGCCGGCGTTGAAGCCGTACCAGCCGAACCACAGGAGACCCGCGCCGAGAAGGACGAACGGAAGATTGTGCGGGCGCATCGGATCGCGCTTCCAGCCGACACGCTTGCCGAGGACCAGTGCCAAGGCCAAGCCGGCCGCGCCGGCGTTGATGTGAACCGCCGTCCCGCCGGCGAAGTCGATCGCGCCGAGCTGGTTGGCTATCCAGCCGCCCTTGAAGCCTTTGTCGCCGTCGAAGGAGAAGACCCAGTGCGCGACGGGGAAATAGACGACCGAGACCCATATGGCCACGAAGACTGCCCAGCCACCGAACTTGGCCCGGTCGGCAATCGCGCCACTGATGAGGGCGACTGTGAGGATCGCGAACATGAGCTGGAAGGCAACGAAGACGTATGCCGGGACCGTCCCGAACGCGGTATCCATGTTCATGTCCTTGAGGCCGATCAGGTTGAAGCCGCCGAGGAGGCCACCGCCGAGATCGTCGTCAAAAGCAATGCTGTAGCCGTAAAGCACCCACAAAATGGGAATGATGGCCATCGCAAGGAAGCTCATCATCATCATGTTGAGGACGCTCTTGCCGCGCACCATGCCACCGTAAAAGAACGCCAGGCCTGGCGTCATGAGCAGGACGAGGGCCGAACTGGCCAGAATCCAAGCAGTATCGCCGGTATTCATGGAACCTCCGGGTACGAGTAGTTTCGGCGGCTTTGTGCGCGCCATTGATGAATACTCTGGAGGTTGCCGATTTCGGGTCAAGTCCCTCAACGTTGCGCTGAAGTCACAAGTTTCCCCGCTTTGTAAACAACGTGTTACGAGGCTTTCTAGTCCAGGAGGGCATCCACGAACTCGGCCGGGTCGAAGGGCGCAAGGTCATCGGCCCCCTCGCCGAGGCCGACGAACTTGACCGGAACACCGAGTTCGCGCTGCACCGCGATGACGATTCCGCCCTTGGCGGTGCCATCGAGTTTGGTCAGCACAATGCCCGTGACATCGACGACTTCGCTGAAAACGCGGGCCTGCGTGAGACCGTTCTGGCCGGTCGTCGCATCGATCACCAGCAGCACCTCGGTGACGGGGGCTTGTTTTTCGATGACTCTTTTGACCTTGCCGAGTTCGTCCATGAGTCCCGACTTCGTATGAAGCCTTCCCGCGGTGTCGACGAGGACGGTGTCCACCCCTTCGGCGATCCCGCGCTCAACAGTTTCAAAGCCCACACTTGCCGGATCACCGCCCTCGGGGCCGCGGACCGTCTGGACGCCAACGCGTTCGCCCCACGTCTGCAATTGCTCGGCGGCGGCCGCGCGGAACGTGTCAGCGGCACCGAGCAACACAGTTTTGTCTTCGGCAACCAGTACGCGCGCGATCCGCCCAACCGTTGTCGTTTTGCCGGTGCCGTTGACGCCGACGACGAGGATCACGCCGGGTTTGCCGTCATCGCCGGTGCTTTTGAGAGTGCGGTCGAGATTGGCGCCGACGAGGGAAATCAGTTCTTCGCGGAGGACGGCTTTTGCGCGCTCAGAGTCATCGACGCCCTCGACCCGGAGGCGGGTGCGGAGGTTCCCAACCAGTTCCTGGGTGGGGGCGACACCGACGTCGGCGCCCAGCAGCGTGTCTTCGATTTCTTCCCAGGCCGCGTCATCGAGTTTGTCGCGGCCGAGGACGGAGAGAAGCCCCCGTCCCAGTGACCCTTGAGAGCGTGCGAGGCGGGCGCGCAGCCGTACGAGCCTGCCTTGCGGAGTCTCGGGACGCTCGATCGTGTCGAGCGCGGCCGTGTCGCCTTCGAGATGAGGCTCGGCATGTTCGGGATGGCGAATCGTCTCTTCGGTAATTTGTTCGAGAACATCGGGCGGCGGCGAGTCGGCCTTGTTGCGCGAAATGACGAGGCCAAGGCCGATGCCGATGACAACAACGGCGACAGCAATGGCAATGAACAGGATAAGAGAAGTGGACACACCTCGATCCTAGGGCGAGGTCCGACTGAGTTGGGGGTACCTCCCTGCACGAAGTGCTTGGGGGAAGTGTTTGGGGTCGTCCTGACAGCCCAAATCCCTCAAGATCGGTCAAAACACGAGCGGGCGGACGGCATTCACTATGATTTCGGGGATTGGCGCCACCTTGCGGGTCTCGTTGTCGCCATAGTCATGGACGTTGTCGACATAGACATGGACGAGTCGGCCGATCGCGGCCGGCTCGTCGCTGGCGCCCTGGAACAGGCCAATGCGATAGATGATGCTCGACGTGCCGAGCCGTTCGACCGCGACGCCGGCCTGAACGTCGCCGGGGAACCGCAGACCGGCGAGGAACTCACACCGGGATTCGGCGACGAGACCGATGGCCGGGAGTCCGCGGATGTCGACGCGGCTCGCCTCAATCAAAAAGCCGTTGACCGCGGTGTCGAAAAAGGAGTAATAGACGACGTTGTTGACGTGGCCGTAAATGTCTTCGTCTTCCCAACGGGTGGAAATGACGCGAAGGACCGGGAACTCCCCTCGCAACCGTGGCTCCACTAGGCGGAGTCCGCTTCGCGCAGGCGCTGGCTGATCACTGCTGAGACGCCGTCGCCGCGCATCGAGACGCCATAAAGCGCGTCTGCGACTTCCATCGTGCGCTTCTGGTGCGTGATGACCACGAGTTGAGAATTGGCGCGAAGCTCTTCGTAGAGTTCGAGAAGTCGGCCGAGGTTGGTGTCGTCGAGCGCGGCCTCGACCTCGTCGAGGATGTAGAACGGGCTCGGGCGCGCTTTGAACAGGGCGACCAGGAAAGCCACCGCAACCAACGAGCGTTCGCCGCCGGAGAGCAACGACAACCGTTTGACCTTCTTGCCCGGCGGGCGTGCCTCGACGTCGATACCCGTCGTGAGCATGTTCTGCGGATCGGTGAGGATGAGCCGGCCGTCGCCACCGGGGAAGAGTCGGGTAAACACGTCCTCGAACTCGCGCTCGACGTCGTACCAGGCCTCGGTGAAGACTTGTTCGACCTTGGCGTCGACCTCCTCGACGATCTCCAGCAGGTCCTGACGGGTCTTGCGGAGGTCTTCGAGTTGTTCGGCGAGGAATTTGTGGCGCTCCTCAAGAGCAGAAAATTCCTCGAGGGCGAGCGGGTTGACCTTGCCGAGCATCGCCATCGATCGCTCGGCGGCCTTGAGCCGCTTGAGTTGTTCTTCACGCACATAGGGCCGTGGCTCCGCTGGCTCCTCGCCCTCTTCTGGTGCGGAATCGGGCACCGGCACGGCGGGACCGTATTCGCTGATCAGGGCTTCGGTTTCGAGACCGAGTTCATCGAGCGCACGCTGCTCGAGGGATTCGATGCGCATGCGCTGTTCGGCACGAGCAAGTTCGTCCTTATGGACCGAATCGGTGAGTTTGTCCAGATCCACGCTGAACTCGCGGAGTTGTTGGCGCACGGCGCGCAGTTGCTCTTCGCGACCGGTCCTGCCTGCTTCGATTTCGAAACGCAGCTCTGCAGCCGTGGCGATGGACGATTCGAGTTTGGCCAGGACGATCTCACTGGCCACGATGACGGCACGCGCAGTGTTGGCTTCGCGCACCTGGCGTTCGCGCCGCTCCCTGGCTCGGATGCGGGCTTCCCGCTCGGCTTCGGCCGCATTGAACAAGGCGTCGGCCTGACCGGCAAATGCCTTCGCACGTTCCTCGTTGGTACGAAGCGAAAGCCGGGCATCGGTTTCGGCGCGGCGATGGATTGCCGCCTTCTCGGCGAGTTCCTCAAGATCAGTGGTGTCGGGCTCTTCGTCGGGGCCGGACTCGGCCTGCTGCAGCCGGTCCTCGAGTTCGGCAAGACCGGAATCGTCGCGGTCGCGCGCCTCCTCGGCCGAGGCGATGGCCTTGGCGAGGCGCTCGGCCTCGGCCGCCGCGGAGCGCGAGATGGAATGCAGGTTGCCGAGGTTTTCGGCGACAGCGGCCATGGTCGCATCGGATTCGTGCAGTTTGGCAAGGGCGGCATCGACACGGCTCCCGGCGTCTCGTTGCGTCTCCTCGAGACCCGAGCGTTCGAAGCGCAATCGCTCCAGAGTGGCCGTCGCCTTGGCGAGGTCGATGCCGGCTTGCTCGATGGCAGCCTGGACCTCGATGAGGCTTTGCCCCGAACTCGAACCACCTGACGCGAAATATGCGCCCAGCAGATCGCCGTCACGGGTCACAGCGACGACATCGGGGGCGAGCCTGAGCAGCGCTTTGGCCTCGCCAAGGTCTTCGACGAGTGCAACCTTGAACAGCAAACGCCGCAAGGCCCCCTGCAGCGATGCGGGTCCGTCGACGACGTCGATCGCATACGTCGCGTAGTCAGGCAGTCCCGGCCACTCGGAGTCGTCAATCTCCCCGCCGCCCAAAAGCAATCCGGCCCGGCCGAGGTCTTCGGACTTGAGTTTCTGCATGGCCGTCACAGCCGAATCGAGGTGGTCGACGGCGACGGCGTCGGCAGCCGAACCCAATGCCGATGCCACGGCGGCTTCGTAGCCTTGACGCACTGTCAAAAGGGCGGCCACCGAACCGAGGAGTCCGCTGACCTTGCCGGTTGCGGCGAGGAGTGCGCCGGCGCCATCCTTGCGGGCCATACCGAGTTCGAGGGCATCTTTGCGCGCCACCAGGCCGGCATGGGAACGCTCGGCTTCCTGTCCATGCAGGCTGATCGCGGCGAGTTGCGCGGTCAGGTCAGCCAATGTCGCTTCGGCGACCTCATGCTCCTCGTCCAGCCCGCTTTCACCGGCGTCGAGGCCGGCGATCTGGTTTTCGAGGGCGGTGAACTCGCGCCGGGCCGTCGACGCACGACCCTCGGCTTCTGCGCGAGCCGAGGCGAGACGACCGATCTCTTCGTCGGAGGCGGTGGCGCGACTCCTGAGCGTATTGACCTGGCCGTGCAAACGGGCCAGGCCCTCCCGACGATCGGCGGCCGCCCGCAGCAGGCCCGCGACACGCCGTTCTTCGACGGCGTAGGCCGTTTCGGCCTCGCCACGCGAGGCAATGACAGCGTTGAGTCCGCTTGCCGCGTGGCCAACGGAGGCAGTCATCTCGCGGTGCTGCCCCTGGACCCGGCGGGCGTCGGCCTCAAGTTCTTCGGGATCGCGACCGTGCTGGCCATCATCGGCTTCGACGGCGGCCACGCGCACGCGCTCATTGGCGAGCCCGGCCGTGCCCCGGAGTCGTTCACGCAAACCGGAGAGGTCGTACCAGGTCTCCTGAGCAGCCGAGAGCCGCGGCGAGTCGGCACGCAATTCGTCTTCGACCGCCGCCTCGCGCGTACGGGCATCGGCGATCGCCGTTTCGACGGCAGCGCGGCGGGCTTTCAACGCGGACTCATCTGCCAGTTCCCCGGCGAGGGCCTGGCTCGCGGTTGACACGTCGTCGGCCAACAGTCGGGCACGCGAATCACGGACGTCGGCCTGGATTGCTGCGGCACGACGGGCGACTTCAGCTTGGCGCCCAAGCGGCTTGAGTTGACGCCGCAGTTCGGTGAGCAGGTCATTGAGGCGGGTCAGATTGCCTTGAGTGGCATCGAGCTTGCGGAGTGCCTTTTCCTTGCGCTTGCGGTGCTTGAGCACACCGGCAGCCTCTTCGATGAACCCGCGGCGTTCTTCGGGTGTCGCCCGCAGCACATTGTCGAGTTGACCCTGCCCGACGATGACATGCATTTCACGGCCGATACCGGAATCGCTCAGGAGTTCCTGGACATCGAGGAGTCGGCAGGAATTGCCGTTGATCGCATACTCAGAGCCGCCGTTACGGAACATCGTGCGGGAGATCGTGACTTCGGAATATTCGATCGGCAACGCGCCGTCGGAGTTGTCGATGGTGAGGACAACTTCGGCCCGGCCAAGAGGCGGTCGCTTGGAAGTGCCGGCGAAGATGACGTCCTCCATCTTGCCGCCGCGAAGGGTCTTCGCGCCTTGTTCGCCCATAACCCAGGCGAGGGCGTCAACGACGTTGGACTTGCCCGAACCATTGGGACCGACGACACAGGTGATGCCCGGCTCCAGTTGCAGCGTCGTCGACGAAGCAAAGGACTTGAACCCACGGAGCGTAAGGCTCTTGAGGTACAAGGTCGTCTCCTGATAGGTGTGAATGGCGCGCTAACGCTGGAGCAACCCTATTAGGTCGAACTCTCAATGTGAGAGAGGCTCAAGCAAGTCGGCGGGCGTAAGTAGTTCGACTCGCTCACCAAGTGCCTTGTTCAGGCCGTCGTTTTCATTTTTCAGCCGCAAGACCTCGGTTTCGAGTTCGCCGATCCTGCGTCGCAGCCTGGCCGATTGGCGCAATTGGTCGTTCGTTGGGCCACCCATAAAACCAATGAGGGCTTTTGCCATGACATGCCTCCGGAGAAGGAAAGAAAGGGGAGATTGGCAGATCAAAGTTCCTGCGTCTCTCAATATCCCACCGCAGGCACCCTGAGGTCAACCGAGCGGATGAGCAGACCGGCGGCATCGCGGGCCGACGGTCAATCCGTCATAGGGTGGAGTCGTGGATGATCTCTTTGCGCCTCCGGTCGGCGAATGGCAACGCGTTTCGCCGAAACTCAGAGCGGCCCGAAGAATCCTGATTCTGGTGCCGATCGGCATTATCGCAATCGTCGCGATCGTTCCGCTCGCCTTGGCCACCGATTTGTGGTGGTTGATTGCCCTCATCGCCGTCTTCGCGGTCGCCTTCGCCGTGTGGGGATGGATTTGGGCGGCACGCAATCAGCGCAGTTGGGGCTATGCCGAAAACGACGATGATCTCCTTGTCACCGGCGGCGTCATGTTCAAAAGACTCGTCGCCGTCCCGTATGGCCGGATGCAGTTCGTCGATGTCAATGCCGGACCGGTTCATCGCGCCTTCGGTATTGCGACCGTGAGCCTGCATACGGCGAGCACCGAGACTGCGGCCGACATCCCCGGTCTTCCCGCCGCCGAAGCCACCCGCCTCCGCAACCGTTTGACCGAACTCGGCGAATCCCATGGCGCCGGTCTCTGAACCTGGCGGTCTTCGGACTCATCCGCTGACCGGGATTGTCCAGGGAGCGCTGTGGGCCGTCGCGGCCTCGGCGGGCCTGGTAGGTTCGCTCGCTTCGGGCGAGGGCGTACGCGGAATCCTGATCGGAATTGCCGCAGGTCTCATCCTTGGCATGGGGTTCGGAGTTCTCAGTTGGCGGTTCACTTTTTATGTCATCGACGGCACCGAATTGCGGATCAACTCCGGCGTCCTGACCAAGAAGTCGCGTCGTATCCCCTATGAGCGGCTCCAATCGGTCGACATCGCCGAACCGCTGATCGCCCGGGTGTTCGGTCTGGCCGAATTGCGGATCGAAATGGCCGGCGGCAAGGATTCCCGCACCACGTTGCGCTTCCTCAAACTCGGCGTTGCACGCAATTTGCGAACACTGCTCCTCAACCGCGCCCACGGTGCGGAAGCGGACGCGCAACCTCTCGACGAACAGCGCGAAGTTATCGCCAAGGTTCCGCCCGAACGCATAATGATCGGCACATTCCTGTCACTGGACTTCATGTTCTCGGCGATCGGAGCCGTCGCGCTGGTCGTCGCCGGGCTGTATTTCGGCCAGATCATCGCGGCCCTCGGCGGCATCATCCCGCTCGGCACCTGGCTACTGCAGATCGTCGCGTTCCGCATCTTCGCCCAATGGGGCTTCTCACTGACCCGGGACAACCGCGGACTGCGCATCGAACGCGGTTTGTTGTCGAGGACCTCACAGACCATTCCGGTCGATCGGGTCCAGGGAATCGCGATCGAGGAACCATTCGTCTGGCAGCGCCTTGGTTGGCAACGACTCGAAGTCGACGTCGCCGGTTATGCCAACCACGACGAGAACAACGGTGTCAACGCGAGTTCGACGCTCTTGCCCATCGCCGACCCGCCGTTGGCATCCCATGTCATCGCCCAACTCATGCCGGGCGTCGATCCTCACCGCATACCGCTCACCCACGCTCCAAAACGGTCGTGGATCTTCGCGCCGATCGGCTGGAAGTTCCGGGCGGCGGGCGCTGACGAACGCGTCTTCGTGTCCACGACGGGTTGGCTCGAACGCAGGACGAGCATCGTGCCTCATCACAAGACACAATCGGTGGTCTTGCGCCAAGGTCCGCTCCAGCGCTGGCGTCAGGTGGCGACCGTTCAGGTCCACAGCCCGAAGGGGCCGGTCAATGCCGAGGGGCGTCACCTCGATCAAGGTGACGCGCGCCGCGAAGCGTTCGCCCAACTCGATCGGGCCAGGGTCGCCAGGGCCCGTTGACCCATCCCCAAGATTTGGCCGATTTTGAACGTCAGGTCCTTGTGACGGGTCTGGGCCACGATCCGATCAAAGGGGCACGCCTGCCAATGCTGCGGCCGGCGGCCTGGCTGTCCCGCAGGGAGTGGGCGGTGATCCGGGTGTGGCTGGTTGTGGTGGGTCAGGAGCGGACGAGGCGGGCGATCGCTTCTGAGGCTTCCTTGAGCTTGATCTCGGCCTCGTGCCCGCCCCCACGAGCGGGGTCGACCAGGCAGTGGCCCATGTGC
>JACMOZ010000373.1 GCA_014377785.1 Aeromicrobium sp. | reverse complement strand
CTCCTCCCATTCCTTATTCCTCACTTTTTCTTTATCCAACACTTCACTCTCTTGCCATGTCCTACCGCCTCTGCTTTACTTCCCAACCTCCCACGCACAACTTGTTGGGTGTGGGAGGTTGGGAAGCTGGCTCCGCCAGGGAGGGGCGGTAGGACAGGGCAAAACGACCCACAATCGTTCGTTTAGGTGGTCGCGTGAGGTGTCTACCCAAACGACCACCCGGGCTGCCAGTGACCTAGTGCTTATTTCGCCCAGAATTCATGGCGTATGTCATAATTGTTCTGAGTCGGGAGCTGATATGACATGCAAGATTTGATGACGAAGGATGCCGCACTGGCGCTTGGCATCTCGCAACGTCAGGTCACCGAGCTGTTGCGCCAAGGCAAGCTCGGCGGGGAGCAACTTCAAGACGGAACCTGGTTAGTGTCGCTGCGATCAATCGGCGAGCACAGAACACTCCACACCGGAGCCGGCCGTGCGTGGTCAGCGACGTCTTCCTGGGCACTTCTTGATGAGCTGTCGGGTCGCGCCGCCGAGGGGCTGACGCAGAGCACGTATGCCCGGCTGAAGCGCCGCATCCAAATGGCGTCAGCAGACGAGATCGCCCGCAAGGTGGCCACCCGCGCGAAAGCCCGACGCTACACCGCAGACTCCCTCGGGAGAACCGCGAAGGATCTGATTTTGACCGGGGCCAGTGCTGCTGAGGTCGTCGATCGGACGCTGACATCTGAGACTCGCAGAATCGAGGGCTACGTCCGCGAGGGGCACCTCGAAGAGTTTGCGCGACGCCACCTGCTAACGCTTGACGGCGAGGGGGACGTGACAATTTATGAGGCACCCGACTCACAACTTTTGGAAGGCCAGCACGCGTCGCGCGCAGTCATCGCCGCGGACCTCGCTCGCAGCGTTAGTACACGCGAACGCTCGGCCGGGCTCACCGCGCTGGAGGACATGAGGCAGGCATGGCTGGTCAGACACACGCGGTAGACATTGGCGACGACGACCTCCTACCGCCGTGGACAACGGTCTTCGAAGTCGCAAGAGCGATCGACATCTCTGACTGGGTTCTGGTGGGTGGGCTCATGGTTCAGCTCCACGCGCGCCGAGCATCCATCCCCCCACCTCGCGCTACCAAGGACCTCGACCTCATCGCGGACGTTCAAACCAACAGCTCAAGCTTCGGATCGATCGGAACCGCGCTCACTTCAATCGGGTTCGAGGTGGCTGTACCGGATGCTCACACATCGCCAATTTACAGATTCACGAGAGGCGAGGAGCAGGTAGATGTGATGGTCGCCGACCATCTGCCCTCGGGCATGAAGCCGAGGCTGCGTGCGCGACCTGCCTTCGCGGTGGACGGCGGCGCGCAGGCGCTCAATCGTCGCGACACCTTTGTCATCACCTCGACCAGCGGAACGATCACGATTGGCGCTCCCGATGTACTTGGTGCGCTCATCGGCAAGGGCGCTGCCTACATAGTTGACCAACGAGATCGAGGGCGGCACGTGGAGGACGCGGCGTTACTTCTTGCGAGTATCGAGTCTGTCGGTGACCTCAACCTCACTCTCAACGCCAGTGATCGGAAACGTCTTCGCGCGCTCGCGTTTGAACTCGACGCAAATCTGAGCCCAGCCTGGCTTTCGCTCGCGCAACGGGACTCGTTACGGGGACAGCGAAATCTTGCCCTATTGACGGAAGCAGCGAAGCTCACCACTCGCCAACGCTAGTACTTCTGGTCGAACGGACCCACGCCGACGGCGTGAGAAATAAGAGAGCAACCAAGCGCCGGAAGACGTTGTTAGCGATCCTCGAGAATCCGTTGGACCGTAGCGGTGACGCTCTCAGAAGCATCAATGCGGTGTTCTGAAACGAACTGCAAAGGCTGCCAGCCGTGATACCAACCGGATATCTCTTCGGCCGTGAAATCGCCCGCTTTCGACCGCGATCGGTGCCTACGAAGTGTCTCTTCGAGGCTCAGATCAAAGGCGTAGAAACGTGATTCCTCCGTGGCCGACCGAACTCGTTCAAGCATGGGTGAGTACCGAGTCGCGTTAAAAATTCCATCCAGGACAACATTGTGACCAGCCCTAAGCGCATGTGTGGCTGCAACTTCGATGAGATCAGCGTGCGCGAGGCTTTCCTGCTCGTGTTCGTTGTAAATCACTCGACGGAAATAGTCCTGGCTGAGGAAAACCGTCTTACCCGGCAAGCGCTCTTGAAGTTGGGCCGCAACCGTACTCTTCCCAGAGCCTGAATTGCCTCGAACCACTATCAGCATGAGGAAACCGTAACGTCCGGCCATGCAAGTGTCAGCCACTTCCTGAGACGCTACCGGCGCTGCCGTGGCAACAGAATGGCAACACTTGAACCAAATCATGGTCTGCGACCCTGATCAGCAGTCATTCAGAATCAGCGTAAATACGCGGAAGTTAAGCACCCAGCCACCCCTGCCGCGGCTCCCGATCGCCCTCCGGAGGCAGGGGCCGCAGTTCGAATCTGCGTGGGGGCACCGTGTGAAAGTGCTCAGTGTGGTCCTGGCGAGCGCGCAGAGCTCAGGCCCGCACAGGATCCGCGAGAACCTCCGTCATCACTCGAATCTGCTCGGAGTGCGTCGGGCCGTTCTCCCGGATGCGGACCAATGCTTTCCAGAGCGCCCAACCTCGGGCACGCGACCACGTTCGAGCATTGAGGCCAACCGCGTCAGCGAACACG
>JACMOZ010000372.1 GCA_014377785.1 Aeromicrobium sp. | reverse complement strand
GAACACGAGCAGATAGTCGGCGCCATCGGCATACGTGCACCACATCTTCGTTCCGTTGATGACCCAGCCGTCCGCAGTCTTGGTGGCACGACACGAGAGGTTTGCGACGTCCGAACCTGCCTCGGACTCGGAGATTGCTACTGCCGCAAGAAATTCACCGCGGCACACCATAGGGAGGTACTTGCTCTTCTGCTCCTCAGTGAATCCCGAGTTGATCGAGTTGCCGCGGGCAATGAGGCTTGCGACGCTCATCCAGGCGCGGGAAAGTTCTTCGGCGATGATGCAGTATTCCGTCGCGCCAAGGCCCAGACCGCCGTGCTCCTCCGGGATCATGATCCCGAAAAAGCCGATGTCGGCCATCTTCTGCTTAAGTGAGTCGGGAATCTGACCCTCGACCGGGTCGAGTTCGTTGGCGACAGGAAGCACTTCCTTCATCGCGAAATCGCGGGCCAGCGCCTGGAGTTCGCGTTGAACAGGGGTCAGCCCTGCGGATGAAAACGTAAGATCAAGAGTCATGAATATTTCCTTCAGGGTTATACAGCCACGGTGGCTGTAGTGCGGGTGAGTGCCATGAGTTGGGACACGTCGTCGAGTTGGGACAGGTTGTCTACAGCATCGACAATGTTGGATGCGCGTTCAGCACCGAGCACAGGATCAACAAGCGAGTGAAACTTGACTGCAAGTTTCTGCCACTGGGCGTCAGCTTGGTATTCGGTCGCGGCGATCGACATGTCGGCCATGCCCGACAGCGTCGTACCGTCGTTTAGTCGCACCAATACGTCGGTCTGTTCGAATCCATGATTCCCATCAGGCACGGTCACGACCTTGTCTGCGAGTTCTTGAATCGCGCGATCACTGATGACTTCAGGAGCAAAGTCCTGCACGGCGGCGCTTCCCTTGAGCCACGCGAGGGCAGCGGTAAAGGCAAGGCTGAACTTCGCCTGCAGCGGGGTAGTTACGTTGACTTGAGTACACATGCCGACGTGTTGCGGGCAGATTCCGAGTTTGATTTCAGCTACGGCGGCGAGGTCGGCACCCTCGCGCAACCGAAGAAGAGTCTCGATGCTGGAGTGCGTTCCGTAGCATGAGGCGTGGTATTTGAAAAGCACATCCTTGGTATGCCACGGCTCACCGAGCGGCTGCCGCGCCGAGTCAAAGTCCTGGCGCCGCGAATGCGTCTGTGCAAATCCCTGCTCGCAGCCGATCCCGTCCACCGGGCCCTTGCCATGCTTGCTCGCCAGAATTGCCGCGAGCGCACCCTCGGATGCGGCATGACCAACCTGCAAAGACTTGCCCCAGTTACCGAATCCGGACTTGAGCCCTGAGGCACTAGTCGATGCGAGCCCCATTGCGTTTGTGGTCTGCTCGACTGTCAGCGACAGGAGGTTGGAAACTGCGGCAGCTGAACCGAAAACACCGACCGATGCGGTGGCGTGGAATCCCATTGCATAATGCGATGGTGCCACGATCTGACTCACCCTCGCTTCGGTCTCGATTCCGGCGACGAGCGCGGCGAGGAGTTGCTTTCCGCTCAGAGCTTTCGATTCCGCAATGGCGAGTGCGGCAGGCAAAACGGGCGCGGTCGGATGTCCGGTAAATGCTGAAAGGACGTCGTCGTAATCCAGGACATGCCCGGCAACACCATTGATCCGGGCGGCGTCGAGAGGCGCGGCAACCAGGTCAGTACCGATGATGCTGCCGCCGTAATCCGATGAGGACAGGCTTTCCCTGATTGCGACGACCACAGGGTCCTCCGCGGCCGCGATCGCCACACCGAGCCAGTCAAGGATGCACGACTGGGCGACACGGCCGACGTGTTCTGGCAATTCTTTGAAGGTGTACGCCGCTGCCGATTCGGCGAGGAATGTCGTTACTGATTCCATGAAGTGCTCCAAATTTTGAGTGACCTCTGATGAGGCGGATAGTCGTTGCTTCAGACCGCCGACGCCTCGCCGATCCATTCGCCTAGGATTTCGGCGGCACGGTGCTCGCCGAGTTTTGGCGCCCGGCCGCGGACCATTGCCGGTGTCACGCCCAACTTGATTGGGGCACCGGCAATGGTCACCGGCACGTCGCTCCCGGGCTGTTGCACCTCGACTAGCATTTCGCGGACCTTGGCGTGTGGATCGTCGAAGATGTCGGCGATCGTGTTGACCGGGCCGATCGGGATCCGACCACCAAAAAGCTCGACCAATTCGTGGGTTTTCCGTTTCCGGATCCAGGGTTCAATGATGGGGCGCAGTTCTTCGTTTCGCTTTGAGCGTTCGCGGTTAGTCGCGTACCGGGGGTCGGTGGCGAGTTCGGGGCGGCCGAGTTCTTGGACGAGGATCGCCCATTGAGGATCCTTGGGTGCCGCGAGCGCGATCCATCCGTCGGCGGTCTGCATGATGTCGAACGGATACAACAACGGGTGTGAATTCCCTTGTTGTTTCGGCACTTCTCCGGTGTAGGAGTGCTGATAAACCGCGCGCTCACACAGGGCCAGCACCGAGTCGTACATCGCGATATCCACGAACTGTCCGACTCCAGTATGTTCGGCATGGCGCACTGCCGAAACGATGCCAAGGGCGAGAAGCGTGCCAGGGAAGATGTCGCCGATCCCGGGACCGGACTTGATCGGTGTACCGTCCGACGTCCCGGTGACTCCCAGGAATCCACCCATCGCTTGGGCGACGACGTCGAATGCGGGCCAAGTCATGTAGGGACTTTCCCCGGACCGTCGGTCGCCGAAGCCTCGCAACGTCGCGTAGACCAGGCGCGGGTTTAGCCCGGCGAGTACCTCAAAGCTCAGCCCGAGGCGATCCATCACGCCCGACGAATAGTTTTCGACGACCACGTCTGCCGCCTCAACAAGGGTCAGAAATGTCGCCTTGCCCTCGGATTCTTTGAGATTGAGCACGATGCTCTTCTTGCCGCGATTGAGCGACTGGAAGTAGCCAGCCAGCCCCTCCTCGGTGTCGTTCTCGCGGAACGGACCAACAGCGCGGGTGTTGTCGCCTCCAGGCGGTTCGACCTTGACGACGTCCGCGCCGAGGTCGACGAGGAGCATGGTGGCGTAGGGGCCGGCCATCATCGCGGTGAGATCGAGCACTTTGATTCCGGCCAATGGGCCGACAGTATCCCTCTTCGTGTCGTTCATTTTTTCGTCCTTTGGGAGATGCGACATGTCTAACTCATTGCAGCGTTGCTACCTGAGTACGCCGCAAAGTTCGGCTCTTTCAAGCACTGCCTCGAAGATGCGGGCCGTCGCCGCGTCGATCATCACACCGTTGAGATTGGCCGCGCCGAGTCCGTTGGTCTCCGCCTCATTGACCGCGGACACGACCTCGATGGCCTGGTCGATCTCGGACTTCGTCGGGGCGTACACGTCGTTGGCTATCTCGATCTGACTCGGGTGGATACACCACTTGCCAACGGCGCCGAGAGTAGCCGACCAGCTCGCCTCCCGCCGGTAACCTTCCGGGTCCTTAATGCCACCGAACGGGCCGTCGATCGGGTCGAGGCCGTGCGCGCGGGCAGCGACGATCATCCTGTTGCGGGCGTAATGCCACATATCGCCGGGGTAGGGGACACCCTCACCCGCACCGTCTGCCGCACCGACGTGCCCTGCTCGGATTCCCTGGCTTGCCGAGAGGTCGCCGACGCCGAGGATAAGCGCTTCGAGCCGCGGGCTGGATGCAGCGATCTCCTCAACGCAGGCCAAAGCCTCAGTTTCTTCGATGAGCAGTTCAAGGCCGATCCGGCCAACTTCGAGACCGAGTTTGGTTTCCAGCTGAGTGAGTAGATCATCGACGAACCACACGTCGCGAGGCGCCTTGACCTTCGGGATGATGATCACGTCGAGGTTGGCGCCGGCGCCGGTCACGATTTCGATGACGTCGCCATAGCACCACTGGGTGTGGACGCCGTTGATACGGACCGAGCGCGTCTTGGAGCCCCAATATTCGTTGTTGAGGCCAGCGACGATCTTGGCGCGCGAGGCCTCCTTTTCGGTGGGCGCGACGGCGTCCTCAAGATCGAGGAAGACGAAGTCGGCGTCGCTAGCGGCGGCCTTTTTGATCATCTTTTCGCTGCTGCCCGGGGTGGACAGTTCGCTCCTGCGGATGCGGTCTGGGCGGTTGTTGGTCATCTGAATTTGCTCCTAATGGGTCTTGCGTTTGATAGGGAAGGTTCGTAGGGAAGGTCGTCGATGGCTTT
>JACMOZ010000371.1 GCA_014377785.1 Aeromicrobium sp. | reverse complement strand
TCTTGGTCGCCACCGACGTCGCAGCGCGCGGTATCGACGTGCCGGCAATTACCCATGTCGTGAACTACGATCTGCCGAAGTTCCCGGAAGATTACGTCCACCGCATCGGCCGTACCGGTCGTGCCGGCCGTACTGGCGAGGCGATCCTGTTCGTCACGCCACGTGAACGCCGGCTGTTGTCGTCGATCGAAAAGACGACCCGTCAGCCACTGCTCGAAATGCCTTTGCCGTCGGTCGAAGACGTCAACGCCCAGCGCGCGGCGCGCTTCGCCGAAACCATCACGGCGAGCCTCGGTTCTTCGCAGTTCCATCAGTTCCGCGGACTGATCGAGGAATACCACCGTGAGAACGAGGTCGAGATGAACGACATCGCGGCCGCCCTCGCGGTCATGAGCCAGGAGGACAAAGAGTTCTTCCTGAGTCCCGAAGACCCCAAGCGCGAGAAGGCACGTGCCGCCGAGCGCAACAGCAACCGCGAAACCCGTGACAACGGTCCGCGCGAGCGTCGTTCGAGCGAAGGCTTTGCGACCTATCGCATCTTGGTCGGCAAGCGTCACAAGGTCGGCCCCGGGTCAATCGTCGGTGCCATCGCCAATGAGGGCGGACTACGCCGCGCCGACTTCGGCAACATCAGCATCCGCGGCGATCACAGCCTCGTGGAGCTCCCCGAAGATTTGCCGCAGGGTGTTTTCGACAAACTCAAGGCCACACGCATTTCGGGCCAGCTCATCCACCTCACACTGGATGACGGACCGCCGGCCGAACGCCGCGAGCGCAGCAGCCGCAAGTCTGACTCGAAGCCGAACTACGGCGACAAGGCGCGCAAACCCCGTCACCGTTGAGGACTGATTGATGCATCTTCTCGACAATGTGTCCCAGGCCTACGAATGGGGATCGACGGCCGCGATCCCGTCCTTCCTGCGACGCAACGCAGACGGCAATCCAGTGGCGGAAGTGTGGATGGGCACACACCCCCTTGCCCCTTCGGCGCTCGGCGATGGGCCGGTCACGGGAACATTGCTGGTTGACACTGCGGGTGACTTGCCGTTTTTGCTCAAGGTGCTCGCCGCTGCAAAACCGCTGTCGTTGCAGGTACACCCGGGACTGGCGTTGGCTCAAGCGGGATTCCTCGAGGAGGAAGCCGCCGGAGTCCCTATTGACGCGCCGACGCGTTCCTACAAAGACCCCAACCACAAACCGGAAATGGCCTACGCGCTCACGACCTTCGACACTCTTGTCGGCTTCCGCCCGACGGCCGAGATTCTGCGGATCCTCGCGGCGATCGACACGCCTTTGGCCAAGAGCCTCGGTGAGGATCTGCGGGCGCGGCCCGGTTTCAAAGGCATTGTGCGGCTGGTCGAAAGGATGCTCACTGAGTCGGTGAATCCCGGCGATGTCGGCGATGTCGTCGACGCCTGCCACGTGCTCGCCGAAAGCGGCATCGACATCAAACGCGCTTATGTGACAGCTGTCGACATCGCCGCCCATTTCCCTGGCGATGTGGGCGTAGTCATCTCGCTTTTCCTCAACCACCTGACGTTGCAACCGGGGGAGGCCGCCTTCCTCGGAGCGGGCGTGATCCACGCTCATTTGAGCGGCATGTGCCTTGAAGTGATGGCTTCGTCGGACAACGTCCTGCGTGCGGGCCTGACGACAAAACACATTAACCCCGAAGACCTCGTCCGCTGCCTCGATAAAGGAATGTCACGGGTCGCCCGGGTCACTCCGGAGCCGTGGGGCTTTTCGACCGAGGTGTTCAGCCCGGATGTCGATGAGTTCGCGTTGTCGGTGACGCAGTGTTCGTATGCGGAGCCGGACGGGACTTTGTTGCCCAGCAACGGTCGTCGCATCTTGGTCTGCACCGGCGGCGAAGTCACTTTGGCCAACGAACTAGGCGAGAGGCGCAACATGCAGCGCGGGGATGCGGTGTATGCCGGCCCCGAGGATGGATCGTTGCGGATCATCGGCATCGGCGAAGTCGCCCAGGCCTACGAACCGACCCAACTGTCTCGACAGTCCGCCATGGTCGACCTGGTCTAAACGTTCAAAAAGATCACCACGGCCGCTTCGAGTGGTCAGACGGGTTGGGGCCAGTTGCACAAGCGTTTTCCCACCCTTTGAAGCTGTAGAAACCCCGCTCGGCCAGGCACAGTATTCCTGGCCGCAGCCTCCCGATCAGCTCAGAAGACAGGACGGCCTCGGACCCGCTGCGAACCTGCAGCAACAAAAGAAGGGAAACCCATCAAACTGCCTCAAAAATTTGGCGAGCGCAGTACTGTGGCCACTTCACCAATGGCCTATTTGGGGCTATGCGCAC
>JACMOZ010000370.1 GCA_014377785.1 Aeromicrobium sp. | reverse complement strand
TGACACACTGAACTTGCGTGGCTCACGACTCATGTCTTCCGGAAGACCTCCGGGACAGCAGTGCACAGAGAGAAGGACTTAGCAGCGGCCAGCAAGCACCTTCGTCACTGCAACAAAAATCTCACCGAGGCCAGCTTCGTAGAAAAGGACCGGCGCGCTGACGACCACACGAACACCCTAGAGAAGCTGGTCGGCCGACCCGTCAAATAGTTCCGCAAGATAGAACGCCCCGCAGGACGGCCACACGGCTGCTCGAGCGGCGCGTTCCACCTTTGCTGCCCAAGGCTAGGTGCACATATCGCGGACATAACGCCGACTCGGCACAAGGCGAAGCCACATCACGACAAGACAGGCTTTGAAAATCATGAAATCTGGCTGGGGTACCTGGACTCGAACCAAGAACAAAAGAATCAGGGTCGGTCCGATCGTTCTTCCCGCTGCACCCCTCAAGAACCCTCGAGAGCCCAGTGATTGAGCGGTTCCTGGCTGTTCGACACGGACACAGGAAGTCAGAACCCCTCGCAAGCCCTCAGACATATCGCGGACTTATCGCGGACTTATCGCCGACTTTCTCAGCGGCCGCGAGGCGTGTCGCCGGTTCGTCGCGACCGCCGTCACGAATCGAGACCTTCGTGGGTGTCGAGGAAAAGCGACTCTATCGAGATGCAGGAACGCGGCTATACGCTGCGTGTCCTCAGCGCGCAAGCAAGGCATCTTCTCAAGTCAGCTCCGAGAAGTCGCGGCTTCAAGCCGAGACACTGGCGAAGCAGAGCGTTAAGGGCCGACGGCTCGCCCACCTTCACGTCAACGATTCCGGTGATGACCTCGTTGTACCCGCTAGTCGTTGCCGTCCATGTTCCGCGAACTGAGGAAGGTACCTCGCCGCGGATTGCAAGTATGGACTCTCTATCAACGTAGTCGAAAGTTGCCTCAAGGCGGAGGTCCCCCACGTCGTCCGTAACACCCACGGAGCCACCGTTCCTCAACGATGTGCTGGAAGGGATGAACTGTCTAGGAGAGAAATGACATGGTGGAGCTAGATGTTCTTCCGATCGAGGTTGTGTGCGTGGTGTGACTAGAAACTGTCACATAACCGTGCAGCAGACCCAAACACACAAATCGGAACTCAACGCAGATGGGCTGCGATCCGTGAGACCACGACCGGTGACATCGAAGATGAGGCGTAGGCCATCCGACGAATCTGCGTCAGATCCCACCCGGAACAGTTGCTGGCCGTAAGTGAAACCTTCAGCGGGCGGTGCGTACTGGGGTGTCCAGTGCCTTCATGAGGTACGCGACTCGACCCTTGCCAGCTGGCGCGAGGGGATATCGACTGAGCACATCTATCAGAGTCGGTGTTGCGCGTCGGCGGGCCCGCTCGATCAGCGCCTCTCTTTCGGCTGGGTCATCGCCTGCGCTCACTTCTGCTGCCCGCGCTACACTCGCCGCAGAGCGCAGGATGTGTCCGACTTGCGTGGCTGTGGCCAGGGGGTGCAGATAAGCGGCCGCGGCAGCATCGCCAGCAGCCCGGGCAGCATGCTCTCCGGCCGTGCCAGCCACATCTTTCGCCGCGCGATGCGCATCCAGGGCAGTCACACGCTGCAACCTCGTTCGTGCGCCACCGTGCACAAAGTCCCACGCCGCCCCGATAGCCAAGCGCGGCCGCAAATCTTCTGAGTTGGCCTCCTCAAACAGGGGAAGCACTTCTTGTGCGCTCTCCACTGCGTATCGGGCTACGACTCGCAGCTCATCCATACTCAACCCGAAGTCACTTTTCGCAATCGGCATGCTTCCACTCTCGCTCACGACCATTCGCAAGTGGAACCCCTACCGGGACGATGTGCGTGATCGCAGCAACACCACACTGCTGATCCTCCTGCACAGAAAAGAGCAGTCCGCTTTCTTGCGGCCAGGCTCACCCACATCTCGGGTTGAACGATGGTCATCCCCTCAAGCCGTCGGACGGCAAAGAATGCGACCTGCCGTGCCGGACGAAACACTGCGCCACAAGAAGCGCATCCCCAGAAGTCGAACCCTTGTCATTCAGCCATTGATCGGCACAATCGTGCCGCTGACTTCCACTTCAATGGGGACATCCGGTCGCTCCAACGCTTGTGCGAACGCAGTGCCGAGTTGCTCAAGGCTGCGCCCAGCGGGAAGTTCAACAATTCCGATCGTTATCCCGGAAGCGTCCGCTGCGGGGCTGCCCATTGCGACTTGCACGCCTGGCACCAGCCCCTTTGTGGTGACTGCTCTCTGGGTGAGCTCGTTCAACTCGGCCGGCTGAAACAGGGCCGACTGGATCACCACGGTCAGATCCTTCGGGGCCTCGGCGACCAGCTCCCCGAGCCGAGCACTAGGTGCGCCAAACCAGGTGAGAGTGACAGTGCTTCTATCATCCGAGATCGCAGGAGAACCAAAATTTGCGTCCCCCATGAGTTCACCCTGGAGCCGATCGAGCCATTCCATTGTCGCTAAATCGACTGGTGGTAAGGCCAACTCTTCTGCCAACTGGTCCTCGACCAGTAGGGAATCATCCAGCGGCAGCATCTCCGCCTCGGATTGCGACCCGCCCGGGAGCGCACCAGATGCGGCGCAGGCACTCAACAAAACCGCCGCGCACAGCCCAATGCCAGCCAGCAAGACCCTGCGACGACCTGTCCCGGTGTATCGCATTATTTCCCCTTCAGCCCCATTGGTCACCCTCACTCTAGAGAAGACGGATGAACGGCCAAAGGTCCCGACCTATGTAGCTCACCAAACCCAGCGCCCTGAGAATGACCAGGCCGATAATCACGTTGACGCACGCGTCCCAGCACGGCGACGACGTTCTTATGCAGGCTTGACTGCCACAAACTCCGATAGCGGATCCCGCCCAACTGCGACACGCATCCCGTATCGGGAACGTTGTTCAGGTCCGTTATCTGGCGCGCAATCTTTCCGGCATCATCAAAGGACCAGACGGGCGGGCCGAACGGACGGGAAAAGTTTCCGAGACGTCCGCAGACGTTCGGCATCATTCCGGACATGTCTCTGATGTAACCAACTTTCGAGGAGAATATCATGAGCCCCAAATCCGACGATCTGGACGGCCTGCTGAACCGATCCGCCCCGCCCACGACGGTGGTGACGGAAAGCGTCGCCGATGAGCTGACCCGGCTTCGAGTCGCGACCAGTGTCGAGACCGCGAGCGAGACAGTACGGCGGCCATGGAGGCGGCCCGTGTTCGCGGGGCTCGCGTCCGTGCTGCTCCTGGGTGGCGCCGCGACGGCGCCCGCCGCGGTCACCAACAGCTGGGTTCCCTGGGCACAGACCCCGGTCGCCTCGATGACCTACACCCTGCCCAGCGGGGCGGAGTGCGAGGAGCGCATCGGAAACGTCCTCGGGCAAGACCCCGCCGCCATCGAGGTCGTCGAGGACTTCTACCGAACGACCGATATCGAATCCCTCCTGACTGCGGAGAAGATCGCAAGCACAATCGAATGGATCCGGCAGGACTCCAACATCGCTGTCAACGCCGATGGGTCAACCGAACCAGCCGGCTACGGGACCGTGCACTACAACGCGGACGAGGAATACCAGCGTGCCGTGACGATGATCGTGACCGCTGCAGTCAGCACCGAGCTCACCAACCAGGGCATCGACGGCGCCGACTCCAATCTCAGTTCCGCGAGCCAGTCCTTCTGCCCCGGAGCCAGCTGGTGAGGGCACGTAACCGCAACTCCGCGGAGCGTCTCACTGAGGCGCTGACTGCTACATCACCGGACCTGCTGCGCTACTTCCAACGTCGACTGCCAATCGACGATGCCGCCGACGGACTCGCGGAGCTGATGCTCGCAGCCTGGCGACGGGTCGACTCAACACCCCCCGGGGCGGAGCAATCCCGGATGTGGCTGTTCGGGATCGCCCGCCACGTCATAACGAACGCCGCACGGAGCGAGCACCGACGGCGGAACCTCACCGAACGATTCCGGGAAGTCCTGCGAACCTCCCCCACCGAGGGGCGACCCGCAGACGACGGGGCGGACGTGCGGGATGCCATCGGCCGACTGTCCCCGGCGCAGGCCGAACTCGTCCGCCTCATCCACTGGGACGGATTCGCCATCACGGAAGCCGCCCAGATCCTCAACATCAGCCCGTCAACTGCCAGAACCCGCTACCAACGAGCACGCACTGACCTAAAGACCGCGCTCAGCGAACCAGCACCGGCACCAGAGGTGACGGGCCACCTGCCTATAACTCTCGCGAGACCGATAGCGGCCGACCCTGGCGCTACAACGTCACACAGGACAATCCGTCCCGTGGATAAAATCCTGCCGCCATCGCAACGGATCGACATCTCGGCCTACCCCTTCTAACCGTCGACCCGTCATGGAACCAACTTCGCGCGTCCCATCAGCCGGACCCCGAACGCGACAGGACTGAGAGTCTCGACTCCAGCGGCCCCGTATCGTGCCTCAGCAGTTAGAGCTTGTTGTAGACCTCGCGGCGGTGCGCAACCTCAACAATAAGAATCAGAATCTGGTCATCGTCAATATTTGTGAGGATCCGGTAATCGCCTACACGATATCGCCAGAATTCCTCGTTCACGAGCTTCTTGCCGAGCAAGCGCGGATTATCAAGCTGAGCGATTTTTTGTTCAAGAAAAATACGGATCCGCTTCGCTGCCGTCGGATCGAGTTTCCTGACCTGCTTTGCTGCGTTCGGCGTGAACCTGATCGCGTAGCTCACACAGGCCAGACCACGTCAGCAAGATCAATCGCATCATCGTTCGACTGAGAAAATTCCTCCAGCGCATCTTTCGCCAGGAGGTAGTCCTCGTTCTCGTCTAAATACTGTGTCAATGCTTCGGTCGCATAGAACGTTTTTGACCGCCCAGTACGAGCAGATAAGTACTGCAGACGATGCTCAGTTTCCTCGTCAACGCGGAGGTTGATTTGCGGCATGGGATCCTCCTCAGGATGCTATACAAATATAGCATGACGCAGTGCCTGACGCTGAATTTCCGCACGGCCCCGCCTGCAGACCAACGTCATACGGGACTGGACTTCCTGCGGCGCGCGTTCTCCTCTTTCCTAAATAAGATTTCGTAGGGACGACCAGTCCAGACCTAGAGCAAATACGACATCCGTGTAGGTGGCTGTCACGTCGTCTAGGTCGGGCCGTCTCGTCAGGCCACCTTTGAGTGCAGTCCTTTGCGAGGGGAGATTCTCGGCCGTCGTGTATGCGACGAGCGGGAGATGTTCGCCGAGCTCATGCCATCGCTCGACAGCGGCAGCAACTAACTCGCTGGCCAATCCTTTGCCCCATGCTGCCGGCGCCAGTCGGTAGTACAGGTTGTAGACCTGGCGACCGCGCCAATTTGTCGCTCGGATTCCTCCAAAACCGATGACCACGCCAGGCACGTGCGATTCTTCGAGGGCCCAGTACCCGTGTCCGTCAGCCACCCAGTTCGCCGCCCACTCTCGTGCTTGCTCCTCAGCCTGTGAACGGTCGGTCATCGGGCCGGCTGGGTTGTATCTGTTCGTACGCGCATCCGAGTGCAAGAGCCACACGGAGTCGGCATCCTCTTCGATGACGGGCCGTAGATGGAGGTGTTCGGTTTCTACGGTTCCGGTGGTGATCATGAATCAATATTAACTGGGCGGCATGGCCGGTTACAGAACCCCGCTGCCAGCCCATGACGTGAGCATCGATCCGCTTGGGTTGCCCGGGCTGGCGCGCATTTTTGTCCGCAAGCGGAACGCCTAACGCGACACTTGACTGGGTCTATTGCGGAACCTTCATCTCTCTAGCTGACGCCCAAGGTGCGCCATGCCCGTAACGATGATTTCGGTCAGGAGCTCTGCGTAGCGTCCGTCGGGGTCGAGATCGGGGTCGAATACCGTGACCTGCGCTCCAATTGCTCCGGGGGCGAGACCCTGGAGAAGTTCGATCAGCTGTTCCGGGTCGAGCCCGCCAGGATCAGGACTGTCAACCGCCGGCATCAAGTTTGGATCGAGCACGTCGACATCGATGTGCAGCCAGTAGCCGGCTTTTCCCGTGGCGGCCCGAGCCGCTCGCGCCGTCTCGGTCATGCCGATCTCGACTGATTGGTGGGCCGTCAGGACGAGGCCGAGGTGGGATCGGACCTCGTCGACTTCTTGATCGTTCACGCGGCATCCGATGTGAACGGTGTTGGCGGGCGAGAAGTATGGTCCGCGGCCGTCAATGTCCGCGATGGCCGGCCAGTGTCGACCGACGGCCGCCGCGAGATCCTCCCCGGCAACGCTGGCGCAGTGATCCGAGTTGCCGGGATGACGGAAGTCAGTGTGTCCATCGATATGCACGAGGCCCGCGTTATGCCGGAGGGCGAGCCCGGCCGCCAGCAGAAGGCTGCAATCGCCTCCGATCACCAACGGTGCCCTGCCGTCGTCGATGACTCCAGCGATCCGGCGGGCCAGGCGCCGCGCGTGGTCCACCATCTGAGCTTCGTTTCGTACGTGGCCGGTGGCGCGGGTGGTGTCGTCATCGATGTATCGGCCGGAAAGGACCACACCTCCGTCGACAGCGCCGTCTGCCATCAGTCGCCGAAACAGTCCCGCTTCTCGCAACGCTTCTGGAGCCTTGGACGTGCCCGGCACGCTTCCCGGCTGGGGTGGTCGAAGCCCCAGGTTGGAGGGAGCAGACACAATCGTGATCACGCCCCCAGACTGTCAGGTTCCCATAACGATTTCGACTAATCCCGCGGCTTCACTTGCGCGAAAATAAGACAAAGTAGGAGCCCACAAGAGGGACCGCCAGCGCGACAGATCTGGTGCCCAACCTCCGATCGGTGGAGCGCAGCGATGCTGTGTCACTTGGGAACCCCTTGCGGGCACGACGCTCGACGCCGCTCTAGTCCGGAAACGGTGATGCCTTCCTCGGCGCTTTCGTGCATAGACCGAAGTTTCGAGTGAGTTGAGTCCCTGTTCCTCAGTCGTTCTGAGACTGCACGGCTGCGGTGTTCCGCTAGCTGAAAGCGCTCCACAGTACGAGGCGGTGAAGCACGGCCGTGTAGCTGAACACTGTGTAGCTGTCGTCTGTCACGGGGTCAGCAAACCAGACTGCGCGCGTCCGCGCTCATTCGGCGCCGGCGCAACGGAAGCGGGCTCCGATCTCCAAAAGCTTCACGCGCAGATCGTCGCCCTCGAGAACTTCGAATTCGAGCCCCGTCATTCCGATGTAGAGAGCGAACTCCTCGGGCGAAGCGCTGCCCGCTGTGAGCTCGCAGGTTCGGTCGTCGACGGGTGTCACGTCGGCGATGGTCGGTCCGAAATGGGCCTCGACCTCGGTGGCAGGCGCGTGCATTCGCACCCGGTACTGATGCCGGTATGGCGCAGAGGTGATGCTTCGAGTCGTGAAATCGCGCACCGCATCGTCGGGAATCTCTTTCGCGACGAATGGCTCGGCGAGGGGCAGACGCGGGGTGAGGCGATCGAGCCGAAACGTCCGCCACGCATCGCGGTCTGGATCCCGGGCGATCACGTACCAGCGAGCACCGGTGTGCACGATCCGATGCGGTTCGATCGTGCGGCGCACTTCCGCCCCGTCATGGCGCCGGTAGTCGATTCGCAGCGCGCGAGACTCTCGGATGGCGCGGGCGATAGTGACGACGGTATCGAGGTCGACATCGCCACCGCCACCGCGGCCGAGCGGGACGATGGCGCGCTCCACCGCAGAGATGCGCTCCCTGGTCTCCGAGGAGAGCGACTGCTCGAGTTTGACCAGTGCGCGGGCTGCGGCATCCTCGATTCCCGTCACGGTCGCGCTCGCCGCGGCCCGCAGCCCCACGGCGATCGCGACGGCTTCGTCGGGCGACAGCACAAGCGGCGGGATGGCCGCGCCGAGTCCGAGCCGGTAGCCGCCGCCGACTCCGGGCACCGAGTCGATGCCGTAGCCGAGTGCGCGCAGGTCGTCGATGTCGCGGCGCAGAGTGCGCGGGCTCACGTCGAGGCGTGCCTGCAGTTCGGTGCCGCTCCACTCGCGGTGCGCCTGCAGAAGGCCGAGAAGGGCGAGCGTTCGTCCGGTGGTGCGAGACATGATTCATCTTCTCTCCAATCGCGGCCGTATTGTGGCCGCAATATC
>JACMOZ010000369.1 GCA_014377785.1 Aeromicrobium sp. | reverse complement strand
GGCTTTGTTGTCCGGCTTTTTCGGCGCCGACATCGACGGGCTGACCTATGAGGGGTCGCTGCCGGTCGATGCCGGCGCACCGACCATCGAACTCATCGGGGAGCAAAGCAATTCGTCGATCATCGTCGGCAACGATCTGGTCCTCAAGGTGTTTCGTAAAGTCGGCCCCGGACGCAACCCAGACATCGCGCTCAGCAGGGCGCTCACGGCCGACGGTTGCACTGAAGTGGCGACGGTCCACGGATGGATCCATTCGCGCGATATCGATTTGGCGATGGTCAGCGATTTCGTCCGCTCGGCGACAACGGGCTGGGACTCTGCCCGGGCCAGTTTCCGCGATTTGCTGGCCGACCCCGACGCCGAGGCCTCCGAGGCCGGTGGAGACTTTGCCGCCGAATCCGAGCGACTCGGCGAGACCCTTGCCGAGGTCCATCGCCGGTTGGCATCGATTTTCGGCACCGAGACGTGGCAGTCGGTCGAATTGTCGAGCCTCGCTGACCGTCTCGACGAACGCTGCGCGATCGCGGCGAGAGCGGCGCCCGCGGCCATGCCGTACGTCGATGCGGCGAAGGCGGCGTTCGCCACCCTGCGCGGATTGACCGTTCCGGTAACGGTGCAACGCATTCACGGCGACCTTCATCTCGGTCAGACGTTGCGCGCGACCCCGGGCTGGATCGTGATCGACTTCGAGGGCGAGCCTTCTGTGCCGCTCGCCGATCGCATCCGACCGGATTCACCGCTCAGGGACCTGGCCGGAATGTTGCGGTCCTTCGACTACGCTGCGCACTCTGTCTTGCTACAAACCGGCGTCGAGGGCGACGACCGTGCCGTCCGCTGGGCCGAACGCAACCGGCTTGCCTTCCTTGCCGGTTATGGCGACGCTGACGTGCCGGAGTTGCTGCGCGCCTACGAGATCGACAAGGCACTGTACGAAGTCGCCTACGAATCGGCCCATCGCCCGGCCTGGATCGACATTCCGCTGGCTGCCTTACATCGCCTGCTTCGCGTCGACGCCTAGGCTGAGTTAATGCAGCCAGTAGTCATCCCCGTCGCCGACGGCGCCTGGCGCATCTTCGGCGCACATGTCGAGGGCGAGGGAGTGCGCTTCGCCGTTTGGGCACCCCACGCGACTGCCGTAGGAGTCATTGGAGACTTCAACGACTGGATCGGTGACGCCGACCCGCTCAGCCGCGACGATCAGGGCATCTGGCACGGCACCGTCGACGGCATCGGCGCCGGCGAACTCTACCAATTCGAGATCACTGCGGCCAACGGGGACCACCTGATCAAGTCCGATCCCTTCGCCCGCTTCGCACAACTGCAGCCACAACGGTCGTCGGTCGTCCATACGAGTTCGTATGTGTGGGCCGACGCCGACTGGATGGCAGCACGCCCGAGCCACCAACCCCATGCCGAACCGATGAGCATCTACGAAGTCCATCTGGGCTCGTGGAAGCGCAATCTCACTTACCGCGAACTCGCCGTCGAACTCGTCGCCTACGTGCAGGACATGGGTTTCAGTCATGTCGAGTTCATGCCCGTCATGGAGCATCCGTTCGTCGGGTCGTGGGGCTATCAAGTCACCGGCTTTTTCGCCCCGACCTCGCGGCATGGCGACCCCGACGACTTCCGGGCGCTCGTCGACGCGATGCACCGGGCCGGTATCGGCGTCATCATCGACTGGGTGCCGGCCCATTTCCCCAAAGACGAATGGGCCCTCGGTCGCTTCGACGGTCAGAGCCTGTATGAACCGGCCGAATTCGACGAACATCCCGATTGGGGCACCTACACCTTCGACTTCGCCAAAACCGAAGTCCGCAATTTCCTGCACGCCAATGCGCTGTTTTGGCTCGAGGAGTTCCACGTCGATGGCCTGCGCGTCGACGCGGTCGCCCCGATGCTGTATCTGGACTACTCCCGCGGCAAAGGCCAATGGAAACCCAACATCCTCGGCGGCCGCGAAAACCTCGACGCTATTTCGTTTCTCGAGGAACTCAATGTCCTGTGTCATCGGCTGCATCCGGGCATCGCCATGATCGCCGAGGACTCGACCGCTTGGACCGGCGTGACGACTCCTGTCCACGAGGGCGGTCTCGGCTTCAGCTTCAAATGGAATCTCGGCTGGATGCACGACACGCTGAACTACCTGCACGAAGATCCGATCGCGCGACAACACCACCACCGCCAGATGACGTTCGCCATGGTCTACGCGCACAGCGACCACTACTTGTTGCCGTTGTCTCATGACGAAGTCGTGCACGGCAAGGGTTCACTGGTCCGCAAGATGCCCGGCGAACGCCCGGGGCAGTTGGCGAATCTTCGGTGTTATCTGGCCTTCATGTGGGCTCATCCGGGCAAGCAACTGTTATTCATGGGATCGGAGTTCGGTCAGGACCGGGAGTGGTCGGAGAAGCGGTCCCTGGACTGGGACTTGCTCGACGAACCCGCGCACGCCGGTGTCCAGCAACTCATCCGCGACCTCAATACCGCCTATCGTCATCATCGGGCCCTGTGGGAGACCGACTACGAACGGTCCGCGTTCCGGTGGATCGAGCCCAACGACAATTTGCACAACGTATTTTCCTTCGTCCGCTATGACTTGGCCGGCCGGCCACTCGTGTGCATTTCCAACTTTGCCGGCGTGGACCATAGCGCGTATGACGTCGGCCTGCCCTGGCCCGGGACATGGACGCCTGTCATCAACACCAGCGCGAGCGCCTACGGAGGAAACAATGCAGGACCGGGCAAAACAGTGATCGCCGATGACATCGCCCACCAGGGGTGCCCAGCATCGGCCGCCGTGCATTTGCCGGCTTTAGGAACCATCTGGCTGACCTCAGAATCGCCGACAACGAGGGAAGTATCCCAACAATGAAAAGTTTTCTCACCGACGACAATCTCAGCCTCATTCCCATCACCGGTTCGGACGGATTCACCGGCTTCGGCATCGAGTTGTCCGGGGCACACATCGGCACGGTCGACCTTCGCCACAACGGACCCGGACTCGCCTCATTGCAGTGGAATGTCGGCACCGAAGGAAGCAGCCACGGCGTCGCGGTGCGGGCCTTGCGGCTCGCCGTCGACCATGCCTTCGCCGAACTCGGGCTCACCCGCATCGAGGTTCGTATCGACGTCACCGACACAGTGGACATCCGTAACGCCTCGATCGCCGGATTGCGGCGCGAAGGCATCATCCGCGGATTCGGCGACGACCCGGACAGGGTGTTGCTCGCCCGTCTCGCCAGTGATCCGCATCCGTTCAGCCGGGAGGGATTCATTGCAATCCTCAATGCCGGCCTGCCGACCAAACGCGTCATCTCCCAGGGACTTCTCCGGGACGAACTCGGCCGCGTCCTGCTCTGCCAACTCACCTACAAACAGGAATGGGACCTTCCAGGCGGAGTCATCGAGGTCGGCGAAGCCCCGGCAAGCGGGCTCATCCGTGAACTCCAAGAGGAACTCGGCATCACCGTAGAGGTCAAAGGGCTCATCACCGTCAACTGGTTGCCGGCCTGGCGCGAATGGGACGACGCCTGCATCTTCCTGTTCGACCTTGGCACCGTCGATTCATCGATCGTCGAGGGTATGACGTTGCAGCCGACCGAGAT
Source organism: Aeromicrobium sp. (assembly GCA_014377785.1). Classification (GTDB taxonomy): domain Bacteria; phylum Actinomycetota; class Actinomycetes; order Propionibacteriales; family Nocardioidaceae; genus JACMOZ01. Next base: position 22,987 of record JACMOZ010000369.1, on the reverse strand, counting down.
CAAGGCCGTCGAATGGTGTGACGAAGAGGCGATCAACAAAAACGCCACCTCGGCGGCGATCGAACTTCTCACCGCTGTCGGTTCGGGCGGCGTCACCCCCTACCGCGAAGCGCCACTCGCCCCCTGACCCCCCGGGATGAGATTCAGAAGCCTGCGCCGCTGACGACGCCGCCATACTGGCCGAGAGCACGTGGCTTACCGCCGCCTTCGCCCGGCACATAGAGCAACACCTGGTGGTAGTAACGGAGGTTGCTTGACGTGGTGATGTCTCTGCCCAGGAATGCTTTTTGCGGCGAGCCGTCGGGCCAACTCACGGTCGCACCGTTCTGGACCACATAGGTATCGACCCTTAGCAGCGTCGCGAAGACCAAGGCCCCACCGTCTTGGGTACGCGCCGCGAAGTCGGCGTTCTTGGCGCCCCAGGTCTGGCTGAACGTGACGTTCTTGAGCAGCTTGTTCGTGTCGGCGATGCCACGCATCTGTTTGATGAAACCGTCGTTTTCCACCTTGCCTACGGCGGTGCTCAACGGGTTGTTCAACGCTTCGGCATATGTGCCCGCAGCTTCCTGAGGCGACATCGGCAGGCCCGATTTGTCGGTGGCAGTCACCGCGACGAACGTGCCGCCGGGACCGCTTCTCAAGTCCGGAAGATTCGTGCCTTGCAGAATTTCCGGGCTCGCAACCAACCGCCACGTGTCGACAGAGGTGGCCCTTTCGAAAACCTGAACCTTGATCACTCCGCGGCCCGCATCACGAATTTGGGCTATGAACCACAACGGGTATTTCGTGACGACGGGCGACCTCACGTTGAGGACATCGACCTTGGAGTTGTCGGTCTTTTGCCTTTCGGCCAGTCGCTGGGACACCTCGAACGAACCCGTGCCGATGTCCAGCACCGGCCCGCTTTCGACAGTGGACAAGGGTTTGGGGTCGAGCAACTTGATTGCGAGGTTGCGGGTCAGGCGATAGCGGGTGAAGATTTTCGTCGTCTCGCTGTTCCCCGCAGCCACCTTTTCGATCCTCTGGTCACCCTTTTTGTGGGGTATGGCGCAGGCGGTGAGAGCCGTCGTAAGCAGCACGACAATCAATAGGGAACGGAGGCGATTCATGGGCGATTCTCATCCCCATTGTCAGAAGCAGCGTCGTCAAGAATTTCGTCGTCGACGATTTCGTAGTCGACCAGTTCGGCTTCGCTGACTTCGTGTTCGACCCCGTCTTCGTCGATGAAGAGGTAGACCACCGATGGTGAGTTCGTTGGGGGTTTGGGTTCGGGCAACTCTCCGACCTCTTCGCCCTCGTCGTCAACGACATACTCCTCGACCGTGACGTCCGCGATGTCATAGGCCGCGGCCTCCTCAGCCGAAATTTCGTGCTCGACGCCATCGTCGTCGACGTACACATACATGACATCGTCGAATTCTTCATCGTCATCCTCATCGACGGCGACCTTGGGCCACAACTCGTTGCCGCTGCGCAACAAGCCGCCGAACCAGATGCCGCCCACGCCGAGCAGCGCGAATCCTGCACCCACCGCGAAGCCGCCTTTGATGCCGTAAGCGACGGTGACCTTGAGCCCATTGAGGTTGGAGAAGCCGACCGACAAGATGGCCAGCGAAACGATCTGGTCGGGCAGCGTCGTGTTGATACTCGCGCCACCGAGTCCGGCGCTGTCGGCGAGCCACCAGTCAAGCGCGGTCGGCGCGCCAGGCAAATTGTCCCTGCCCTTGATGGCGCGGGTATGAACCTGCCAGGGAAAATGGAAACTGTCCACCTCAAGATGTTTGGTGTCCTTGACGTAGTTGTCGACGTCGACGGCGTTGCCAAGGCCGACGAAAACGGGCTTGTTGACCGGCAACTCGGCAAGCACCGCCATCTGCAGCCCGGACCAGGTCAGGACTGTGGGTGCTGTCACGATCGCAATGCCATCGGTATCGACGTCGTGCGGACCGCTGGTCACCGATCCGTCGGGGCCCAGAACGACCATCAGCGCAATGCCGAACAATGCCACGAGGGCGCCAAACAGCGCAACGCCCAACCCAGCTCTGGCCCGCATGCCGACCCCACTCCTCTGTCCGGCAACCTTATGGCCTCAGGAGATAACCAGGGCGTTTAACACGCTGTCAGCCAATCCACACGCAGTCAGGGCGATGACTGCTAATAAAGGGCCGAGGCAAGCGCACGACGGGCCGTGGCAACGCGTGGGTCGGATCGGCCGACCACGAGGAACAACTCGAGCAGTCGCTCACGAACCGCATCGCGTTCGTCGCCGCCGAGCCGCCTGATGACCTCGATGAGCCGGTCGAATGCGTCTTGCACATGTCCGCCGTTCACGTCGAGGTCGGCGACGAGCAACTGCGCGTCGACATCCTCGGGCTTGTCGCCGGCAGCTTTACGTGCAGCCGAAAGGTCAACGTCCTTGGTGCGGTCGAGGAGTTTGACGCCGGCCAGCCGCTCGGCGATCTCGACATCGGCAGGGTATTGGGCAACGAGCTTTTCGTATTCGGCAATTGCCGTGGCGAAGTCGCCCGTACTGAAGGCCTCGTCGGCCGGCGCAAAACGTGGATCGTCGATCGGTTCGGGCTCCTCGGCGGACACCGGCTCCCCGCCGACCCGGCCGGTCACGCCGTTCTCGGCGGCAACCCTTATGAGTTCCTCAAACAGTGCCCGGACTTCGGCCTCATCCTTTATCCCTTCGAACAAGGGCACCGGTTGACCTTTGACGAGGCCGAGCACGAACGGCACGCCTTTGGCGCCGACGGCTTGGGCGATCGCGGGATTTGTGTCGACGTCGACTTGGGCCAGCAGGATCCGTCCACCATAGGAATCGGTCACCGCCGCGAGCACCTGATTGAATTCGGCGCTCTGCGGCGCACGGGCCGACCACAGGCTCAGGACGACGACATGCTGGAGGGACGCCTCGAGGGCGATCTGCTGGAAGTCCTGCTCCGTCACGTTCACAACGAACGCTCCGACGGTCGCCGGCATGCCGGCCGGCGTTGCTGGTTTCTTCAGCGCGGAAAGGTCAATGGCACCGGGTCGGGAAAAACTCATGGAGCCATCTTGCCAAATGCCTCCTACGCAGCTGTGCTCGCGGCAGGCGACGACTCAGAATCGCGCGGGTTCTCGGTACTCGCCCCACTCGGCGCGTAAGGCATCACAGATCTCGCCGAGTGTCGCCTCGACCCGGACGGCGTCCATCATCGGGCCGACCATGTTGCCGTCGGTGCGGGAGACGTCGACCATGTGGGCGATCGCCGCGTCGACCGCGGGCTGGTCTCGCGCGGCCTTGCGGGCGGAGAGTGTTTCGACCTGCACGGTCTCCACTTCGTGCGACACCCGCATGATCTCGAGGTCCTCGGTCAGCGTGTTCGTATAAACATTGACGCCCACGACCTGCTTGTCGCCCTTTTCGAGTGCGGTTTGATATTGGAACGCCGATTCGGCGATCTCCGCCATGAACCAACCTTCGTCGATACCGTGCAGGATTCCCGACGTCATCGGACCGATCGGGTGATTGACGGACGACCATTCCTTGATCTGATTGAAGATCTTTTCGGCTTCGGCCTCGAGCTGATCGGTCAACTGCTCGACATACCAGGAGCCGCCGAGCGGATCGGCAACATTGGTGATGCCGGTTTCCTCCATCAGGACCTGCTGGGTGCGCAAGGCGATTTCGGCGGCCCGTTCCGAAGGAAGTGCCAGCGTCTCGTCGAGCGCGTTGGTGTGGAGAGAATTCGTGCCGCCAAGGACTGCAGACAACGCCTCGACCGCGGTACGAACGACGTTGTTGTAGGGCTGCTGAGCGGTGAGTGAAACGCCTGCCGTCTGGGTGTGGAAGCGAAGCCACTGGGCTTTGTCGGTCTTGGCGCCGTAGACGTCGCGCATCCAACGTGCCCAGATCCGCCGGGCCGCTCGGAATTTCGCGATTTCTTCGAAGAAGTCGATATGGGCGTCGAAAAAGAAAGACAGCCCCGGGGCGAACTTGTCGATGTCGAGCCCACGCGACAAACCAAGCTCGGCATAGGCAAAACCGTCGGCCAACGTGTATGCAAGTTCCTGCGCAGCGGTCGAGCCGGCTTCGCGGATGTGATAACCCGAAACCGACAATGGCTTGTAGGCGGGGATGTTTGCTTCACAATATTCCATCAGGTCGCCGATGAGACGCAAATGTGGTTCGGGCGCGAACAGCCATTCCTTTTGAGCGATGTATTCCTTGAAGATGTCGGTCTGCAGGGTGCCGTTGAGTATCGACATATCGACGCCCTGGCGTTCGGCGGCGATGAGATACATGCAGAACACCGGAACGGCTGGACCAGAAATTGTCATCGAGGTCGTGACGTCACCGAGCTTGATGTCTTTGAATAACCGTTCCATGTCAACGGCCGAGTCGATGGCCACGCCACAATGGCCGACTTCGCCAAGAGACATCGCGTCGTCGGAGTCACGGCCCATAAGCGTTGGCATGTCGAAAGCCACCGACAGTCCGCCGCCGCCGGCAGCAAGAATCTTTCGATAGCGTTCATTGGTCTGTTCGGCATTGCCGAAGCCGGCGAACTGGCGAATCGTCCAGGTCCGGCCGCGGTTGCCGGTGGCGTGCAGTCCCCGGGTGAACGGGAATTCGCCGGGCCAGCCGATGCGATCAAAACCGGGATAGGCGTCCTCGGCGGCCTCGTCCTGCGGACCATAAACCGGGTCGACTTCGGTGCCCGACAACGTAGTGAAGTCGGCCTTGCGAATGTGTCCGGTGGCAATAGCCTTGTCATAACGCTGTTGCCAACGCTCGCGACCGTTCAATTCAGTAGCCATACCCAAATAGTAGGACTGCCTAATATCACTATCAAGCGACGGCACGTATCAAGTATGGGGAGCCACGTTTTTCAGAAATCTCCGGCTGATTGACGCAAGACGCGCAAGTCTGCCGAAATTTCTGCCAATTGGGCCGGACCAAGCGCGCCGATGCCGAACTTATCGGCGGTGAGGTCGGCTGTCGCGCGTTCGACGACTTCCCGACCCTTGGCCGTGATGCCGGCCAGGAACGTACGACCGTCGTCGGGATGCTGGACCCGCGTGACGAACCCGCTCGCCTGTAGACGCTGGATGAGCGAACTCACCGACGTCGCGTGGACCTGGAGACGTTCGCCCATCTTGCCCATCGGCAACTGTCCTCCACGCGAAAACGTCAACAGCACGAGCGCCTCATAGCGCGAGAACGTCAGGTCGTGCGGTTTGAGCAATGCGTCGAGTCGGGCGATCAGCAATTGCTGTGCACGCATGATCGACGTGACCGTATGCATCTCTTCGACCGCCGACCAGCGCGCGCCCCACTGACGGGCCGCCTCGGCGATGGGGTCGAAATCCAGCCCTGCCATCAGCGGCCGTCCTGGGGATAACTGCGCGGACTGCGAAGACCGGAGCGTTGCACGACGCGCTGGATGGTGAGGTCACGCCCGTCGGGGTCGCCGATAAACCGAATGTTTCTCAAACCCTGCTCCTGCGCGGCGGACTCGAAGACGAAATGGCCATAGCCGAGAAGCCGGCCGAGCAACGGCTTCTCGACAGTGATGTCGAGGATGCGCGAAATCGGCATGGTGGCAATCCGCACCGAGAACACTCCCGAGGCCCGGAACACCCGCATATTGGTCACGACGAAGACGTCACGATGCTCCTTCATCAGCAGGTAAAGCGCGTGGACCAACAGCGCGATGCCGACCAGGATGAAGAGCCAGCCGAGGTTGATGGGGCCGAAGATGGCGAGTAGCCAAAGGAGACCTGCGCCCACCATTTCGAGGATCGCACGCCAATAAACGATCGGGTGGTGGCGGACGAGGTCTATGACTTGTTCGCCTTCTTCGGTGAGAAGGTGGCTCCCGATTTCCTGATCGGGAAGCCGGTCGAGCAGTCGCTGGATCACGATGCCACGACCGTCCGCTAAGACGAAAGAAGTTTGTTGGCGAACAGCATGATCTGGCCGAAGGCGTCGATCACGGCGTTGAAGGCATTGCGAATGGCATCGGCCGCACCTTCGGGCGCGGTCAAGAGGTAATAGATCGCGAAACCGGCGACGAGCAGCACAACAACCTTCTTCAGCACAGGTCCATTCAAGCGGAAGGCGCCTTGATTGCGGTTCAGGCGCGCCGCACGTTAGCCGCTAGTGGTCCGGCTGCTCGACGGGAGCACGCAACTTCTCCAGCCGAGTGCGCAGGAGCGGCTCGCGGTGGGCATTCCCATGGAGGCCGACGTAGCGCACGCCGAACACGGCAAGAAGGGCATCGTCGAGTCTGCGCACTGCACCGGCTGGATAGCGGTAATCCATCCGCGCGTTGATTGCCTCGCCGTCGACCGAGGTCAGCATCCCTGCAAGTTCGTCGAGCGAGGTGATTCCAAGTTCGAGGAGCAGGCCTGAAACCCAGGAGTAGTGATCGGCCCGGGACCAGCCGGCGTCGGCATACCGGCCGGCTAGGAACGTCGCAAGATCCTGAGATCGTATGCGCGGGTCGCCGGCGTCGGTTTCGGGCCGCTCGTGGGCGACGCTCGCCTGCAGTTCGTCACGGATCATTGAAAATTCGCGGTCGGCGAGCTCGAGAAGTCCCGCCGCCAGCGTGAATCGTCGGTCGAGTTCGGGTGCCTTTGCCTTGGGAATCGTGCCCTTGTACCGGATGGCGTGTTCAAACTCGGCCCACGCATGCTGAAGAACCGTCCGGATCTGCACTTGGGCGATGCGGCCGTGAAGACGCTCGTCGGTTGCCGGCGCACCCGTCAGTGGGTTGGGTCCCACCAGAAGGTGCCTGCTCGCATATCCCCACTGGCCCTCGTTCGCCGTCTCCTGGCCAAGGTCACGGTCGCCGAGAATCGCCAGTTCCTCGGCGAGCAAATCCGCGACTGCCGCGACGTCGCTGTGCAGGTAGGTGATGACACGCACGCCGATCTGGTCGGTGATGTCGGTGAGCGGATCGGCGAAGGCTGCGCGGCCGTCCACCGATCTGGCCGCCTTGGCCGCGAAAGATGCCACGCTCTTGGTTCTCCCGGTGACGCTGAGGTAGTTGATGCCGGCTTCATCGAGCAGAGCGGTGACCAAGGCAACATATCTCTTGGTCGCCTCCCGGAGTTCGGGCTGCGTCGCTGCAAAGGCCTGCACTGCCTGGCGGACAGGATCACCGCCCGGACCATCCCCGCCCGGTGCATCCCCGCCCGGTGCATCCACGACGGGTTTGCCACGCGGCGACGGCACGTGGCCGCCGGGAAGGGTGGGAGTCACGATGTAGCCGGACGCGAAGTCTCCGTAGGTCGTGGTGCCGCCCGGACGGCGTTCGGCGTACATGGCGACATAGGCGCACATCACCGCGTCGACCTGGTCTTCGACCCGTCGGAGATCGCTTTTGCGTTCTGCCGACCCGGCCGCGGCCGTCAGCGACCGCCAATCGTCGTGGTCGGTCACGTTCATGGAGACGGCAGCATCGGCCAAACCCTCGATTAACGTCATCAATCGAAGGAGTTCGGACCGCAGTTGCGACAGCGAACGGCCCGGCTTGTTTTTGTACTTCAATGTCCGGCCCAGCGTAAACAGCGCGATGGTCGCTGGGTGCGGGTACACCTCGATCGCTCGCCGCGAGGAGCGGGACTCCGGATCAATGTCAAGTTCCAGCACCCTCGCCAACCGCGCTCCGCGTGGAGTTTCTGCGAACTCGGGCTTGCCGGTGTTCGAGGGATGCGCGCCGGCGTCGAAGCGGGCAAAGTCACGATTGAGAGCGGCCTCGGCCGGGCGATTTCCGGTCGCGTTCTTCACCACGAGCGGCGCATCGATCGCCACCAGGCACCCGCCCTCCACGTATGGCTTGAGTGCAGTCGCAATGGTCTGGTCGGTGGTTTGCGCCGACACGTGCAGAAGGCGACCGTCGGCGTCCAGAACGGCGACGCCGGTCGGTTTCTTCTCACCCCACGCAAGGTCGATCCCGACGAAGTGCATACCAACAGTGTGCATACCAACAGTGTGCATAGTCCCAGTATTGGTGATCACTTGCCGCCGGACGGTCAAAGGCTGTCGATGAGCACATCGGCGGCGCTGAACGGGTCGTCGTTTCCGGCGACGACCGACTCTGCCAACGCGTCGAGCCGGCTGTCACCGGAGAGATCGCCGAATTTGCGCCGCACCTCGACAAGAGCAATGGCCTCGATCTCACGACGGACTCTGGCCAGCCGACGTTTCGCGAGATCGCCCGATTCGTTCAGATAAGCGAAGTGATCGGCAATCGCCGCGGCGACTTCGTCGATGCCTTCGCTTTTGGACGCCACTGTCAACACGATGGGCGGCGTCCATGAATTGCCCGAATGTTCGGTGAGACCGATCATCGAACGAAGTTCCCGGCGCGTCGTTGCCGCGCCGTCGCGGTCGGCCTTGTTGACGACGAAGATGTCGCCGATCTCAAGGATGCCGGCCTTGGCTGCCTGAATACCGTCGCCCATGCCCGGAGCCAGCAACACCAGCGTGGTATCGGCAAGTCCGGCAATTTCGATCTCGGACTGGCCGACACCGACTGTCTCGACGAGGATCACTTCGCAACCGGCCGCATCGAGCACGCGGATCGCCTGCGGAGCTGCCCATGCGAGCCCGCCGAGGTGGCCCCGGCTGGCCATCGACCGGATGTAGACGCCCGGGTCGGTCGCATGGTCTTGCATACGGACCCGGTCTCCGAGCAAGGCACCGCCGGAGAAAGGGGAGGACGGATCGACCGCAAGCACGCCGACCCGGGTGCCTTTTTTGCGTAACGTCGTAACAAGCGCGGCGGTCGACGTCGATTTGCCGACGCCTGGTGAGCCGGTGATGCCGATGACATGGGCTTTGCCCGTATGCGGGGCAAGAGCGGCACTGACTTCGCGCAGCAACGGCGAAGCGTCCTCGACCATGGAGATCAGTCGCGCGACTGCACGCGCCTCACCGGCTTGTGCCCGCTTCACAAGTTCGGGGACCGGAATCGCGCGACTGCCCCTGTTGGCCGCCACGGAACAGACCGAAAGCCTTAGCTCTTGGGAACGCGCACGATAAGGGCGTCACCCTGACCGCCGCCGCCACACAGTGCCGCGGCACCAATGCCGCCGCCGCGACGCTTGAGTTCAAGCGCGAGGTGCAACACGATGCGCGCACCGCTCATGCCGAGCGGGTGACCCATCGCGATGGCACCGCCGTTGACGTTGACCTTGTCGGCATCGATGCCGAGTTCGCGGGTCGAGGCGAGGCCGACGACTGCGAAGGCTTCATTGATTTCGACGAGGTCAAGGTCGGCCGGCTCGATGCCTTCCTTCTCGCAAGCCTTCACAATGGCGTTGGCCGGCTGCATTTGAAGAGATGAGTCGGGGCCGGCGACGATTCCAGTCGCACCGATTTCCGCTATCCAGGAAAGACCGAGCTCTTCGGCCTTTTCCTTGCTCATAACGATGACGGCAGCGGCGCCGTCGGAGATCTGGCTGGCCGTGCCCGCCGTGATCGTGCCGTTTTTGTCGAAGGCAGGGCGCAACTTGCTGAGCGAATCGACTGTCGTGTCGGCACGGACGCCTTCATCGGCGCTCACGACGGTGGGCTCGCCACGACGGCTGGGGATGGTGACCGGGACGATCTCTTCGTCGAAAATGCCGTTTTTCTGGCCGACGGCGGCGAGTTGGTGCGAACGCGCCGCGAATGTGTCCTGTTCTTCGCGGGTGGAGCCGAGGCCGTCGGCGTTGCAGCGCTCGGTGAGTGCACCCATAGCCTGATCGGTGAGTACGTCATAAAGCCCGTCGTAAGCCATCGAGTCGACCAAGTTGGTGTCGCCGTACTTGGTGCCTTCGCGCGAACCCGGGAGGTAGTGGGGCGCCTGAGTCATCGACTCCTGGCCGCCGGCCACGATGATGTCGAACTCGCCGGCACGGATGAGTTGATCGGCAAGCGAAATGGCATTGATGCCCGACAAACAGACCTTATTGACAGTCAGTGCAGGAACGCTGAGGGGAATGCCGGCCTTGTTGGCGGCCTGGCGGGCGGGAATCTGTCCAGCGCCGGTTGTGAGCACCTGACCCATGATGACGTAGTCGACCTGATCGGGGGCCACCCCGGATTTTTCGAGGGCACCCTTGATGGCAATGCCACCAAGGTCCGAGCCTGACAGCGTCTTCAAACCGCCGAGCAGACGGCCGATCGGGGTACGTGCGCCGGCGACGATCACGGACTGAGTCATAGGGGTTCTCCTTCGGGTGACGATAGGTTCAGTCTACCCACGGGCCATTGCCGCCCTCCGGGTGTGCCCTACGCTTCGTGGCATGGTTCCCAAGCACCTCCTCATTGCCATTGACCACGTCGGAATCGCGGTTCCCGACCTCGATGACGCCCTCGAGTTCTATGCCGACACGTTCGGATTGCACTCGATCCATGAAGAAGTCAACGAAGAGCAGGGCGTCCGCGAGGCCATGCTCGCCGTCGGCGATTCGGGTCAGTGCATCCAGTTGCTCGCTCCTCTCAACGCGGATTCGACGATCGCGAAGTTCCTCGTCCGCAACGGCCAGGGCATCCAGCAACTTGCCTACCGCGTCACCGACATCGACGCCGTTTCGGCAACGCTGCGCGAACGCGGCGTCCGCTTGCTGTATGACGCTGCCAAGCGTGGAACGTCAGACAGCCGGGTCAACTTCGTCCATCCCAAGGACGCCGGCGGGGTCCTCGTCGAACTCGTGGAGCCAGCCGCAGCGCAATGATTGCAACTCCTCCTGAGGTACGCGTCACATAGCATTTGTCTGGCGGCGCGGGTTTTCCGCCGGTAGCATCACCGAAGCAGAACCCCAAAGCCCCCTGTTCACCTTGGAGGACGACGTGCAAAACATTCTTGCCGCCATTTTGGCCGGAGATACCAGCAACGAGGACTTCGCCAACATCGAGATCCCCGACTCTTACCGCGCCATCACGGTGCACAAAGAGGATGCCGACATGTTCGAGGGGTTGGCGAGTCGCGACAAAGATCCCCGCAAGAGCCTGCACCTCGACAACGTGCCGGTGCCCGAGCTCGCCGCTGGCGAGGCCCTCGTGGCAGTCATGGCGAGCTCCATCAACTACAACACCGTCTGGACCTCGATCTTCGAGCCGGTGTCAACCTTCGATTTTCTTGAGCGCTACGGCAAGCTCTCGCCCATCACCAAACGCCACGACCTTCCGTACCATGTCGTCGGCTCCGATCTGGCTGGAGTTGTCCTGCGCACCGGCGCCGGTGTCAACCGCTGGAAGCCCGGTCAGGAAGTCGTCGCGCACTGCCTCTCGGTCGAACTTGAAAGTCCCGACGGCCACAACGACACGATGATGGATCCCGAACAGCGCATCTGGGGATTCGAGACGAACTTCGGCGGTCTCGCCGAGCTCGCCATCGTCAAGGCCAACCAGTTGATGCCCAAGTCCAAGCACCTCAACTGGGAAGAAGCGGCCAGCCCCGGACTGGTCAACTCCACCGCCTACCGCCAACTCGTCTCCAAAAACGGCGCGGACATGAAGCAGGGCGACACCGTCCTGATCTGGGGCGCTTCGGGCGGTCTCGGCTCGTATGCCACGCAGTTCGCCCTCAACGGCGGCGCCACCCCGGTGTGCGTCGTGTCTTCGCCCGAAAAGGCTGAAATCGTCCGCACGATGGGCGCTGAACACATTATCGACCGCTCCGCCGAGGACTATAAGTTCTGGAAGGACGAACACCACCAGGACCCGAAGGAATGGCGTCGATTCGGCGCCAAGATCCGCGAACTCACCGGCGGCGACGATCCCGACATCGTGTTCGAGCACCCGGGTCGCGAAACCTTCGGCGCCAGCGTGTTCGTGGCCCGCAAGGGCGGAACGATCGTCACCTGCGCTTCGACCTCGGGTTACATGCACCAATACGACAATCGTTATCTGTGGATGAACCTCAAGCGGATTGTCAGCTCCCACTTCGCTAACTACCGCGAGTCCTGGGAAGCCAACAAGCTCATCGAAAAGGGACTCATCCACCCGACATTGTCGCGGGTCTACAAACTCGAAGAAACCGGTCAGGCTGCCCTCGACGTCCACCACAATTTACATCAGGGCAAGATCGGTGTTCTGACGTTGGCTCCCGAAGAGGGCCTGGGTGTGCGCGATGAGGAAAAACGCGCCAAACACCTCGACGCGATCAACCGTTTCCGCGGCGTCTGATAGGGGTTTTCGTGATCTGAGTCAGGATCCCGATGAATTGCAGCGGTCGCAGGCTATGCCTGTGGCCGCTTCATTTTGTAGAGGTACTGTTGTCGCCACACACACTCGTTCAACCGTTGAGGGATAGGTTTCCGATGTCCGAACAGCCCGGATTGTCCATTTTTGATTCTGCAAACCGACCCGGCGAGGCTGCCTTTCCGATGGCCCGCCGCGGGGGTTATGACACCGACGCGGTTGACACTTTTTTGCGCTCCCGGGCAGCCGATGTCCAACATGCTGATCGGCAGTCCAAGTCCACACAGCAGGAGATAACCCGCTTGCGCAAGGAACTCGAAGAACTCAAGGAAAGTGCCGGTTCGGTCGAGCGTCCCTCCTACAGCACGTTGGGCGGCCACGCAGCCCAGTTGCTTGGCCTCGCCGAGCAGGAGGCGGACGACGTACGCGATCGCGCCGTCCGCGAAGCCGAAGAAAAGACCAAGAGCGCCGAAGAGGAAGCCGCGATCATCCGTACGACGGCAGCCAAAGAAGCCGAATCGCTTCGCACTTCGGCCGTCTCCGAGCTCGAAGACAAGCGCAAGCAGCTCCTCGAAGACGCCGAGTCGACGCGCGCAGAAGCCGAATCCCACGCCGAGGAGCTCCGCTCACAGGCTGTCCGTGAGGCCGCACACCTCAAACTCGCCGCCGAGCAGGAAGCCAACAACATGCGCGTCGGTGCGACCCGCGACGTCGAGCAGGCCCGGGCTGGCGCTGACCGCGAGGTTACCGAGGCTCGCCGTGTCCTGGCTGTCGAGAAGGAACGCCTTGCCCGCGAAGCGGCCGAAAGCCACGCCGCGGCCACCCAGCAGACCGCGAAGCTGGTCGCAGATTCGGAAACCCGCGCCTCGGCCGCCGAGGACCGGGCCCGTCAGATCCTGTCGCAGGCAAACAAGAACCGTGAGTCCGCAGGCGCAGAATCGGCCGGCCTGCTGGACAAGGCCAAGAAGGAAGTGACCACGCTGATCGCCAGCGCCAAGGCCGACGCCGATCACATCCGTGCCAGTGCGGCGACGGATGTCGAGCGGCAGACGCGATTGCTTCGCGCGGAGGTCGAAGACCTGCAACGCAAGCGAGAGGGCATCATGGCCCAAATGGGCCAGCTCCGCGACATTGTCACATCGTTCGCCGGCGGCGATTCGACGCCCGCAGACAAGCCTCATGAAGAAGACAGGGCAGCGAGCAAGTCGGACGAGAAGGCTGCGGCGAAGCCGGTGGAAAAGGCCGAGCCCAAGGCCGAGGAAAAGCCTGAAGCGCGGAACAATCTGGAAACACAGAGCAAACCCGACGATACCAAGGTCATTCCGGCCCAGCCGGCTGCACCGTCGAATGGTCCGGCCCACAACTGATCAAGAACGTCAGAGGCAAGTGGCTTAGCGAGGTACGTCCTTGAATGCGGCGACGGTGCGGTCGGCGTACGCGGACGAGTCGGCGGTGCCCATGGGCCCGTCCCAGGTCCTCGGAAGCGGGACCGCCACACCGGGGGCCAGTTTGCGGGTGATTTCGTCGAGCACGCGTTCGGAGTCGCCCACCCACAGGTGCTTTGCGCCGTCGACGGCTATAAGTTCGGCCTGCGGAAGCGATGCGAAGCGTTCGCGGGCCTCGGCCGGCCGCAAATAATCGTCGAGTTCGGGGATGAGCGCGGTGACCGGCTTTCCCGATTCAGCCCAGGCTAGAAGGTCCTCCGAACTGGAATAGCGAAGTGCTGGCGAAATCAGGATGAGGCCGGCGACCGCCGGGTCGAGCCCATGCATCAAGGCAAGGTCGGTACCGAAGGACCAGCCAACGAGCCAGATGTTCGGCAAGTTGGCGAAGTCTGCGTATTCAATGGCCGCAGCGACGTCATACTTTTCGTCTGCCGCTTTGTCAAAGTTGCCCTCACTGGTGCCCTGGACGCTCGAGGTGCCCCGGGTGTTGAACCGCAGGACCGCGATGTCCGCGAGCGCGGGCAGTCGGTACGAGGCCTTGCGAAGGAGATGACTGTCCATCATGCCGCCATGCGTCGGCAGCGGGTGCAAGCAAATCATCGTCGCCAGCGGAGTCGAGTCCTGGGGCACCGCGAGCTCGCCGACGAGGGAAAGCCCGTCGGCGGTGTCGAGTGAAAGGGGAACCCGACGCGCCGGAAGGACCGAATTTCCGCGAATGGTTTCGGTCAACGGGCCACTCCAATCGATGCTGTGTTCATTCAGTGCCGCCGCGCCCAGCACGCCGTGTGCCAATGCCTGCGTTCGTCGATAGCCGCATCGCTCAGCAGCGCTTTCAGCACCGGCCAAACCACGGTATGCGGTGTCGCCGGCGCTATCAGGTGGTCGCAACCGGGGCAACGATAGGTCTTTGTCGAGCCCGAGCCGGTGATCGACCGGACGTTCCATTCGCCGTCGGCTCTCGACTCAATGCTTTCGCTTCGTCGCGGCGGTGCGCCGCGCGGAGCGCGGGCTGAAACACGGCGACGGGACATGGCTCCATCTTAATCAACGTGGCTACTGGCAATACCGCTGGACCCAGCCAAGACCGAGTTCGAGTTGCCTGTCATCGCGCGACAGGCCGAAGAGGCTGGACGACACCAAGGCAAGCACCATCAACCCGACCAACAAAGTGCCGAAAAAGGTCACGGTCGTGATGCGTACGACGCGGCTGAAGGACGCCATTCCAGTGCCGAAGCGGCGGTCCACCAAGACTCCCGGTTTCATGTCATCGGGAGCGTGTTCTCCTACCCAAGCAACGATTCCGGCAACCATTGGTTACCGGAATCGTTGTAATTCAGTTCTGGATGACTACTTTGCTGCGCTATTTGGAATACGGGTGGAACCCGGCGCCGGTCTTGCGGCCGAGCTTGCCGGCGGCGACAAGCTTCTCAAGTGACCGAGCCGGTTCCCATCCCTCGTGGCCGAACGCCTTGACGAGTGTCTGCTCGATCGCCAGCGAGACATCGTTGCCGACGACATCGAGGAGTTCGAATGGACCCATCGGGAGTTTCGTCTCTTTCATGGCATTGTCGATTTCTTCGAGAGTGCCAACGCCTGCCTCGTGCAGCTTGATGGCGTCGTTGAGATAGGGAAACAGCAAGGCGTTGACGATGAAGCCTGCACGGTCGCCGCACGAGACGGGGTGCTTGCCGGTCTGCATGCACAAAGCGCGAACCGATTCGGCCACCTCGACCGACGTGGCACTTCCCGACACGACCTCAACCAGTTTCATGATCGGAGCCGGATTGAAGAAGTGCATGCCGACGACGTCTTCGGGACGTGACGTTGCCCGTGCACACGTGTCGATCGACAACGACGAGGTTGTCGTGGCCAGGATCGCACCAGGTTTGCAGATACGGTCGAGGTTCCTGAACAGTTCGAGTTTGATGTCGAGGTCCTCGGCGATCGCCTCGACCACGATGTCGGCGTCAGCGAGGGCCTCCTGGCTCGTCGAGCCGGTAAGACGGCCGAGAAGGTCGAATTTGGCGTCTTCATCGGGCTTGCCGCGTTTGATGGCCTTGTCGAGGCTCGTGCTGATGCCGGCGAGGACACCAGCGACCTTGTCCTCGGTGCGGCCGACATACGTGACGTCGAAACCTGCTTTGGCGAAGACCTGGACAATGCCCGAGGCCATGGTCCCGGTGCCCACAACACCGACTTTGGCGATGACATGGCGGAGGACGGGAGCGGAGTCGCCGGGGTCGCTGCCTTCGGCAGAGGCCGGGTCGCGCAGGAATGAGACCGGATCGTGGAGTTCGTCACCGGTCTCGGCGTAAAGAGTCTTGAGACCTTCGGCGACTTCTTCGGGTCCGAGCGCATCGATCAATGCCAACGGCCCGATCGGGTAGCCACAACCGAAGCGCATTGAGGCATCAATGTCGGCGCGAGTCGCGTATCCGCTTTCGAACATGGTCGCGGCGTGATTGAGGTAGGGAAAGAGCAAAGTCTTGGCGATTTGTGCGCTCTTGTCATCCTCGGCCAAGCGGTTCACGATCTCTTGCATGCCGTGTCTCCTTTTTGTAAACGGTCGTGACAGACTATCGTCACAAGATTGCTGCCGAAACGGAGAACTGATGAAAATGCGTATGGCAATCGCCACATTTGCGCTGGTAGTCGGTGCTTTTACACTCAGCGCGTGTGCTGACAAGAGCGGCACTGTGGCCAAGCCAACGGCCGCTGTGACAACCACGGCCGAGCCAACGGTCACCACTCCAACGATCACCACTCCTTCGGTCCCCGCCACCGCGGAGGACCTCGTCGGGGACTGGCAAAACGTCAAAGCCCAATGGACTGTGCATTTCAAGAACGACGGCACCTTCGTCGAGGACTTCGAGGGCCATACCGACTTTCGCGTGGGCAAGTATGCCATCAACGAAGGCGTCATCACCCTGACGGGCGACGACGGAAATGCCGACAAAGGCGCAGTCGAAGGCCAGTCGCTGGCCTTCAATCTCGGCACCTTGACTCGAAAGTAACCTCTCCGAAAGAAGCACTTACCCGATGCGTCTTGTTGTTGCACGCTGCCAGGTGGACTACGCCGGGCGACTCACCGCTCACTTGCCTTTCGCGACCCGACTACTCATGGTCAAATCCGACGGCTCGGTGCTGATCCATTCCGACGGCGGTTCCTACAAGCCACTCAACTGGATGAGCCCACCGTGCAAACTCATCGAAGGCACGACCGAAGACGGTGCGATCGAATGGAAAGTCGCAGCGCGAAAGACCGACGACACGCTCCGGATCTTGATCGAGGAGATCTTTCACGATTCCGCGCACGACCTCGGCGTCGATCCCGGCCTACAGAAGGACGGCGTCGAAAAGCACTTGCAGGAATTGCTCGCCGAACACACGGCGTCGCTGGGTGAGGGCATGAAGCTGGTGCGACGCGAATTCATGACCGCAATCGGCCCGGTCGACTTGTTGTGCAAAGACGCCGGCGGCGGGTCAGTGGCGGTCGAAATCAAGAGACGCGGCGACATCGACGGTGTGGAGCAGTTGACGCGTTATCTCGAACTCATGAACCGCGATTCCCATCTCTCACCCGTGCGCGGCATCTTCGCGGCGCAGGAGATCAAACCCCAGGCGCGCACGCTTGCAGCGGACCGTGGCATTGAGTGCGTCGTCGTCGACTATGACGCGTTGCGCGGCATCGACGACCCGAGCCTTCGCTTGTTCTAGTTGCCGGCCATCTCGGCGAAGAGCGGTTCGACCTTCTTGAAGCGATCGATCTCGCAGCCGTTGGTCCGGGAGAATGTCGCGTCGACAGTCCTTCCGTCGATCTGGCCCTTGATGGTTGCCGTCTCGGGGCCGCCGTAGATCATCGTGCACACCGCGTCCTTGGGTGCCGGCTCGAAGGCGCTCGCCGGGAGCTTCTTCAACAGCGCGCACGACGGGCCCTGCTCGGTCGCCGAGCCGATGCAGTCGAGGGATTGCGTCTTCGTCGCTCCCCCGGCGGAGTAGGTCAGGTCGACCTTTGTCGCCGGGCCATCGACGCCATTGGCACTGCTGCCGCCGCAAGCGGCCAGGGCAACCATGAGTACGGCGACAACCGACAGAAGGCGGGACTTAGCCACCGGCGATCGCCGGCGCTCCGGGGTCGACTGCTATGCCCTTGTCTTCCCGGGCGACCCAGTCCTCTATGCGTTCGTAATCGCTCTTGGAACGAGTGACGACGGCGAGGAGATCGCTCATCTTGGCCACTTCCTCGACTTGCTCCTTGATGAACCACTGCATGAACTGATCGGAGGCAAAATCGGATTCATCGCGTGCCGTCCTGGTGAGCGCATTGATCTGATCGGTGACGCGCTTTTCCTGATCGACCGCGATCTGGACCGGCTGCACCACATCGGCGAACGTGTTGTTCGGAGCATCAACTCCGGGAATCTCGACCGTTTCATCGGCATCGAGGAGGTATTGCACCATCATCATGGCGTGATCGCGTTCTTCCAACGCCTGTTGGTAGAAGAGGCTTGCCATCCGGGGCATCGTCAGCGCGTCGTAGTAGGCGGCGATGGCGACATACTGCTGATGCGCGGCAAACTCGTGGCCGATTTGCTCCCGCAATTGTTCGACAAACTTCGGTGCTGCCATTATGTCCACTCCGTCTCACTGATTTTTGGAACGTTGGCTTAAGAACGCCTAACTTCACGCTGATAATCTATTGCCTGTGGCACCTAAGCCGAAAAAGAAATGCTGTTCGTCGAAGCCGAAATGCAAGCGCTGCCCGCTGCGCATGATGGCCAACGGCACGCTGCCCGCCGGCTTTACGGTTAAGAAGCGCAAATTGGTCAAGGTCAAGAAGACCAACATCTCCGGCTGAATACTTCTCTGCCAAACAATGCGTTTTCGTTTCGGTGCGCTTGTGAGCCTAGGGGAGTTCGCGAATCAATGCCACACAGGTTTGGCTCCCTTGAGTCGCGGTTTACCACGAGGCCTAGGCAAACAGCCATGTCACGGGGGAAACTTCCCACGTGATGTGACAGATTGCACCGCCCTCGTGGTAAACCGCGGACGGTTAGTTGAGGCCGTTGGCCTTGCGGATCTCGGTAACGATTTCGTCCATGATCTGGGTCAGGCCGAAATCCTTGGGTGTGAACACCCTGGCAATGCCCAGTGCCTGGAGTTTCTTGGCATCGGCGTCGGGGATGATTCCGCCCACAATGACGGGAATATCGCCAAGACCGGCGTCGGCCAGGCCCTTCTTCACCTGCGGCACGAGTTCCATGTGCGAACCTGACAGGATCGACAGGCCCACACAATGTACGTCTTCGGCCACTGCAGCGGCCACGATTTCGGCCGCGGTCAGGCGGATGCCCTGATAGATGACTTCAAAGCCGGCGTCGCGGGCGCGAACGGCAACTTGTTCGGCACCGTTGGAGTGTCCGTCGAGTCCGGGCTTGCCCACGAGCAGTCGCAAGCGGCCACCGAGTTCTTCGCCGGTCTGCTTGACACGCGCGCGTACGGCCTTGAGGTCGGCGCCGGCTTCGGTGACACCGACGACACCAGTGACGCCGGTGGGCGCCCGGAACTCGCCGAACACTTCGCGCAGAGTGCCGGCCCATTCGCCCACTGTGGCACCGGCGCGTACAGCCGCCAACGTCGCTTCCATCAGGTTGGTGTCGGTCTTTGCTTCGTCGCGGAGACGCTCCAGAGCCTTGTCGACGGCAGGCTGATCGCGTTCGGCACGCCATTTCTGAACATCGGCAATCGCGTTGGCCTCGGCCTGGGGATCGCCCTTCATGATGGCGCCGTCGAGGTCCGCGGTCAGCGGGGAGGCTTCGGTCTCGGTGTAGGAGTTGACACCGATGACCTTGATTTCGCCTGATTCGATCCTGGCCCGGCGTTCGGCGTGAGAGCCAACCATCGACTGTTTCATGTAGCCCGACTCGACGGCCGCAACGGCACCGCCCATGGCCTGGACCCGGTCGATCTCGGACTTGGCGCCCTCCATGAGTTCGGCGACCTTGGCCTCGATGACATGGGAGCCGTCGAAAATGTCCTCATATTCCAACAAGTCGGACTCGAAAGCGAGAACCTGTTGCAACCGCAACGACCACTGTTGATCCCACGGACGCGGAAGACCAAGGGCTTCGTTCCAGGCCGGCAACTGCACGGCCCGGGCACGGGCGTTCTTGCTCAATGTCACCCCCAGCATTTCGAGGACGATGCGCTGCACGTTGTTTTCGGGCTGGGCCTCGGTCAGGCCGAGGGAGTTCACCTGGACGCCATAGCGAAACCGGCGCATCTTGGCATCTTTGACGCCATAGCGCTCGGCGGCGATTTCGTCCCACAGTTTGCCGAAGGCGCGCATCTTGCACGTCTCCTCGATGAAACGGACGCCGGCATTGACGAAGAACGAGATGCGTCCGACCACGTGGTCAAACTTGTCCTCGGGCACCTGGCCGGAGTCCTTGACCGCATCGAGCACGGCGATCGCCGTACACAACGCGTAGGCGAGTTCCTGCGTCGGCGTGGCGCCAGCTTCCTGCAAATGGTAACTGCAAATGTTGAGCGGATTCCATTTAGGGATGTTGTTGACGGCGTAAGAAATCATGTCGGTCGTGAGCCGCATGGAAGCCTCGGGCGGGAAGACATAGGTCCCGCGGGACAGGTATTCCTTGATGATGTCGTTCTGGGTCGTGCCCGAAAGGCTGGATGGCGGCGCACCCTGCTCCTCGGCGGCCACTTCGTACATCGCGAGGAGCCACATGGCAGTCGCGTTGATCGTCATTGACGTGTTCATCGTGTCGAGCGGAATGTCCTTGAACAACTGGCGCATCGCACCCAGATGCGGAATCGGAACGCCGACCTTGCCGACTTCGCCGCGGCTCAACTCGTGGTCCGGGTCGTAGCCGGTTTGCGTCGGGAGGTCGAACGCAACCGAGAGACCGGTCTGGCCTTTCGCCAGGTTGAGCCGGTAAAGTTTGTTGGACTCTCCGGCCGAGCTGTGACCGGCATACGTGCGCATTACCCAAGGTTTATCCGCCATGGCTGACAGATTACCGTCCCGCGCCACCGGCTCGTAACCGTTCGTGAGGGCGTCCTACCTCACACCACCCGGCATTTAACCCGCCCATACACTTGCTCCATGGTCAATCTGACGCGCATTTATACCCGTACCGGCGATGACGGCACCACGAATCTCGGCGACATGAGCAAGACATCGAAACTGGATCTGCGGCTCGGCGCCTACGCCGATGTCGACGAAGCAAACAGCCATATCGGCTTCTCGCTATCGCTGGGCGAACTCCCTGCCGACGTCGAGGCCGTGTTGACCCACATCCAGAACGACCTCTTCGACGTCGGCGCGGACTTGTCTTGCCCGATCGCCCAGAACCCGAAATATCCACCGTTGCGGGTCGAGCCCGAATACATCGACCGGCTTGAGGGCTGGTGCGATCATTACAACGATCAGCTCACCAAACTGCGGTCCTTCATCTTGCCGGCCGGCAGCAAGAGCGCCGCTTCACTGCACATCGCCCGAACCGTTACCCGCCGTGCCGAACGCTCGGCCTGGGCCGCGATCGACGAGCATGGCGACAGCATGAGCATGCTGACCGCCAAATATCTGAACCGCCTGAGCGACCTGCTCTTCATCCTCGCCCGGTACGCCAACCGTCCCGACGCCGAAGGCGGAACGGGCGACGTCCTCTGGGTCCCCGGCGGCGAACGCTGAGGAGTCACTCACTGGCGCTCACGAGTCACTCAGGAAGGTAACATTTCCTGTGTACGCGACTCCTCACGCCAAGTACGTGACTCCTCGACGTGGGAGTTAGACGACGTTGTTGACGCCTTGGCCGGGCGGCGAGGCCTCGAGCCAGGCGAGAAGGCCGGTCAGAGCGCGCGGGCCAATGGCCATCTGGCGCACGCCACTATCGCCATGGACCTCGACGATGACATGGCCGGCGTGGACGGCAAAACCCTCACGACCTTCCGGCACTCGTCTACCTACGAGGAAGACATGGCCGCGTTCGAAACGATAACGAGGTCGCCAAGAAAACGAAAACGTACGGAACCATTCGAGATGATTTTCGCTGTAACGACCCATACCGAGCGTCCAACCGCGGGCCGAGGCTTCGGCATGCTTGTTGATGCTCAGGTCGAATGAGCCGCTCGACCGCGCAATGGATCTGCGACGAAAACTCAGCACGAGCACGACGACGACCAGCAAACCGACAATGAACGCGAGGGAATCAACAAACCAGAGCCATACCGGCACGTCGCCCCTCCCCTACTGAATCCCGGTCAGGACGTCTTCTCGACGGCACGAATTTTGGCTTCGGCACGGCGCACAGCGCCTTCGTCCTCGTCCTTTTCTGCACCGGCAAGGTCCGCCTTGGCGGCTTCGAGATCGATCTCACTCGCAAGGAAAGCATCCTCGCTCAGGATCGACACACGATTGTTTGCCACCGAAAGGAATCCCTCTTCGACGGCCGCCTTGAACGGCTGACCCTCGGTCGGGATGATCTCGACGACTCCCGACACGAGCAGCGACAAGAGCGGCGCGTGATTGGGGAGGACACCGAGGTCGCCTTCAACGGTGCGGGCAATGACCTCACTGGCTTGCCCCGACCACACCACACGGTCGGCGGCAACCAGTTCGATCTGCAGAGTGTCGTCGCTCATTTGAGACTCTTCTGGATCTCTTCCCACTTCTTGTCGACGTCTTCGAGACCGCCACACATGAAGAAGGCCTGCTCGGCCACGTGGTCGTAGTCACCGTCACAAATCTTGGTGAAGCCATCGATCGTCTCGTCGATCGGGACGGTCGAGCCTTCGAGGCCGGTGAACTGCTTGGCGACGTAGGTGTTCTGGGACAGGAAGCGCTGAATGCGGCGAGCACGCGACACGAGCGTCTTGTCCTCTTCGCTGAGCTCGTCGACACCGAGGATCGCGATGATGTCCTGGAGTTCCTTGTTGCGCTGCAGAATGCCCTTGACGCGGTTGGCCGTGTTGTAGTGATCGGCGCTGATGTAACGCGGGTCGAGAATTCGTGACGTCGAAGTCAGCGGGTTCACGGCCGGGTAGATGCCCATCGAGGCGATTTCGCGGTCAAGCTCGGTCGTCGCATCCAGGTGCGCGAATGTCGTCGCCGGCGCCGGGTCGGTGTAGTCGTCGGCGGGCACATAGATCGCCTGCATCGAGGTGATCGAATGGCCGCGAGTCGAGGTGATGCGCTCCTGGAGCACACCCATCTCATCGGCCAAAGTGGGCTGATAGCCCACGGCCGAAGGCATCCGGCCCAACAGGGTCGACACTTCCGAACCCGCCTGCGTGAAGCGGAAAATGTTGTCGATGAACAACAAGACGTCCTGGT
>JACMOZ010000368.1 GCA_014377785.1 Aeromicrobium sp. | reverse complement strand
TGAGCCTGCGACCGGTCGCGCGCTTTCCGAACGGCCCCGTCGCAACATCCGACGGCCTGCGCTGGAACGTCACCGAGCTCTACCGCAACGTGCTCTCGGGACTCGAGGCGGCGATCCGCGAAGAGTCCGACGTTCGGAGCATCGGGGTCGATTCTTGGGCGGTCGACTACGCACTCCTCTGCGGAGACCGGATGCTCGCCGAACCGTTCCACTACCGCGACGAGCGCAACGTGTCGGCCGTCACCGCGGTGCATGACCTCGTGACGGCGGCAGACCTCTACCGCGCGAACGGCCTGCAGCACCTGTCGTTCAACACCCTCTTCCAGCTCACCGCCGACCGCCTTGCCGGGGCCCTCGACGAGGCGGACGGGATGCTGCTCATCCCCGACCTCCTCGGCTTCTGGCTCACCGGGCAGCGATTCGCGGAACGGACGAATGCGTCCACTACCGGCCTGCTATCGGTTACGTCTGGTCGTTGGGATGAATCCCTTATCGAAACCCTCGGACTGCCGCGGAACATTCTTCCGGAGCTAATAGATCCTGGGTCAACCCTTGGCGGGCTGCTTCCTAATGTTGCTGCAAATCTCGGAGTCAAGTCGGGTGTGTCTGTTACGACAGTTGGGTCTCATGACACCGCGTCCGCGATCGTCGCGATCCCGGCGGTGAACCCAGATTTTGCGTACATTTCCTGCGGCACCTGGTCTTTGGTCGGGGTGGAGTTAGAACATCCGGTGCTGACCGAGGGCAGTCGCCTCGCAGGCTTCACTAATGAGGGCGGTGTTGACGGGCGGATCCGGTACCTCAAAAATGTGATGGGCCTGGGGTTGCTCAGCGAAACCGTCCGCGGGTGGGAGGCCGAGGGTGAATATATTGACCTGTCCGATCTGCTTCGACAAGCCACCGCCGTGAACTACACGGTCACCCAATTTGACGTCAACGACCCAAGGTTTTTGACCCCAGGGAACGTGCTGAAGCGAATTATCGGCTGGTGTGCGGAACACGAGCTTCCAATCCCCGTCTCCCATGCCGCTATTGTTCGCAGCATTCTCGAAAGCCTCGCCGCCGCCTACGCCCGCACCATCACTCAACTTCACGAACAGACCGGCAAAACCATTTCCGTCATCCATCTAGTTGGCGGCGGATCCCAAAATAGTTTGCTCTGTCAATTGACTGCCGACCACACCGGGGTGCCAGTCATCGCCGGCCCGGTCGAGGCAACCGCGATCGGTAACGTCCTTATTCAAGGCCGCGCTCACAATCTGATTGTCGGAGATCTGGAAAATTTGAGAGCCCTGGTCGTCAAATCGTCACGACAAATCCGATACATCCCATCGTTACTTCGTGCGACCAGGCACGCTCTCGGCTCAGCGCGGGAAGCTACCGGGCAGGGCACTATGCCGTGACCGCTGACGCGAAGCTGAAAGATGTCGCCCGCCTCGCCGGGGTTTCCTCTGGGACGGTGTCAAACGTGCTCAACCGTCCGGAAATTGTCTCCCCAGCGGTACGGGAAACCGTGCAAGCAGCGATCGAATCGCTGGGCTATATTCGCAGTGATGTTGCCCGGCAGCTGCGGGCCAAAGACAGTCGCACGATCGTTTTTCTGTCTTCACAATGGGATGAGCCATTTGTTGCGGACATGATCCGAGGAGCAGAAAAACACGCCTTTCAGAAAGGAATGTGTCTCACCCTCTGCCCAATCGGGGATGTTCCTGAAGCTGAACTTGCTCATATCAATCACCTGACGGAGCAACGCGTGCGAGGCGTCATTGTTGCCAGGACCGCGAATCCTAGGTTCACCTCTGTGGCCCTTCGGGCCCGAGATATCCCCACCGTGTTTGTTGCGCCAGAGGATCCCGAGAGGGGCGAGTCGCTGTCAATCACCTTTGATTATTTCGCGGCCGGATTTCTGGCAGCAACGCATCTTGCAGACGAGAACAGGCGGCGCATTACCTATGTCGGCACCGCGGAGCCCGACCGTTTCGAAGAGCCGTTCCTGCTCGGCTGTCAACAGGCGCTGTCAGCGCGAGAAAATCACTTTGAAATCTTCCACCTCACCGCCACGACGGATGAAGAGGTTCGTGGTGTTGCGCAGGCTATTGCCTCACGTCGGCCAATCTCCCGCTCCGACGCGATCATCGTCACAAGCGAACTTATTGGCCACCAGATTCGGCGCACCCAACGCGGCAATGCGCTCCGCGTCCCCGAGGACATCGCCATTATTGTCTGCATCGCAAACCCTTTAGAGCAACGGTGTAGCACCTCTTTTCCTATGGTCATTTACCCGGGAACGTTATTCGGCCAGGCCGCCATCGACCTACTCGTCAATTACACAAACTTCCCGGCAGAAACCCCACAGCGCCAGGTCGCACTCGCGCCACAATTCAGCACGGGTGGCGGTTGTTGAACCATTCGAGCGCATTCAGGGGCAGCCCAGTTCGCGGAATTCGACTCTGTGTTTCAGGGAGGACGTTACTTCGGGTCGCGTTTTTTCCCGAGCTTGACACTATCGCTGAAGGCGGATCTTCCGAATAATTGTCGGATTGTCCACCGACGGGGGGGGAATGCAGCCGGAAACGACCGATTTCGGGGCGGCGGCGCGAGCTCGTCGCCAGGCCACGACACGCCGTGCAGTCCCGTGTGGATTTCATCGTTCTTTGGCGGTCTTCTGTGACTGCTTTTTGTCGGGTGGGTTCGAGCCGACCGGACCCTCGGCGAGGGCTCGTGACCTTCTGTAGAAGGTTGCGCGGGACATGCCGAGGTCGCGAGCGACCTGGGCAGCTGGCGTTCCCCCGTCGATGAGGCTGAGGGCGCTGCGGATCTGACTGTCGGTGATTCGCTGGGGGCGGCCCCCGAGGTTTTTGCCCGCCGCACGGCGTTTGCTGATCGAGTCGGTGATGCGTTCCGATTTGATCTCGTGTTCCATCTGCGCCAGGGCGGCCATGATCGTGAAGTGAAGCGCCCCAGGTTTGATACCGAATCCTTTTGAGTTGCAAGGATGAGCACGTGTCTAAGAAAATTTATTCCGAGGTCCGGGCCTGCGCGCTGCGTTTGGTAACTGATCACCTCGGCGAACACCCGTCGTTGACCGCGCCG
>JACMOZ010000367.1 GCA_014377785.1 Aeromicrobium sp. | reverse complement strand
GAACACCGTCCTGAATTCCTGGCGGCCCTCCACACAATCCTTCTCTACGGGATCCAGCGCACGGCGGCGGGCTTCGAATGGCCGGCAGAGGTCACCCGGCCGGGGTCGTTCACAACCTGGAACGACGTCATCCTGGGATCGTTGCTGCACGTCACGATGCCGAACACCGCGAACCCGGAAACTCCGCTGAGCGCCGGCTATGTCGCCATGCGCGACTGGATCGCGCAGACCGAGGAGCAGGACGCCGGCGCTGAGGAGTGGGAGCCCTTCCTGGCGTGGATGCACGCCAGTCTGGGCGGCCGCGCTATGACTGCCAAGGAGCTGTTCGAGCTTCACCGGGACGGCGGCAAGGACCGGCCGGCATTGCCGCTCGATCTGATCCCCGCCGGTGAGGCTGCGGCGATCGCGACCCAGTGGGGGCTCGCCCTCAAGCAGCAGTTCGAGACCACGTACGGCGAGTACCGGCTCGAACAGCGAGCTCAGGCCGAAACCTCGAAAAGAAGCAAACGCTGGTTAGTCATCCGCCGCGACCGAGTGACCAACCAACTCGTCGCAGCGACGGCGGTCGGCGTTACCCCCTCGACGGTGGTCCCCGTAAGCCCTGTGCCAGATGCGGTCGCCCCGGCTTCGATCAACCCGCTCGTCGGTGCTGTGATCTCTTCCCCTTTCCCGCAGTCGACGCCCGCACGCGTCGTCCGCCCAGCCCTAGCGGCTTCCGAAACTCCGACCATAAGTGCCGGTAAGACCACAACAGCAGAGGAGCTGGAACTGTGAACGAAATCACTCTTATAACGAAAGCGGCAGAGCTAAGGATCGCCGACGACTGGCTGGCCACCCACAACGGTCGCCTCGTCCTCGACACCGAGACCACCGGGCTGGACGTCTTCGCCGCCGATTTCGAGATCGGTGTCGTCGCCCTCGGGCATTCATCTGGCGCGGTCCTCGCATTCCCCGGCCGCGACCGCGACCTCGTGCGAGTCGTCCTGCAACGGGCATTTGCCACTGCACGATCGGTATGGGCTCATAACGCGATCTACGATTCATGGGCTCTTCGAGCGACCTCCGAGCTCAAGCTCAGCTCGCTCAAGTGCTCCCTCGTCGCCGCCCGTGTCGCCTACCCAGACCGATTCCCACCCCCCAAAGGGCGCACAGGCCCAGAACACGGCTTCAGCCTGAAAGACCTCCGCCCGACAACACAACATGCCCAGGACGCGCTCAAAACAAGCTTTAGTTCTGACCACCCGGCAGATGCGCGCAGGTCGGACTGGCTACCTCGAGCAGTCCGCCTCCTTCCCTGGGACACTGACGAACTGTTGGCTTACGTCGCGGAAGATGTCGTCGAGGGCGCCCGGCTCGTCGATGACATCGCGGCCGACCGGAACGCACGCCCCTTCATCAACGACGAGATCGCCACCGACCAACTCTGGCGATGGACCGGCTTCGACGGAATCCATGTCGACCTCGAACGCCTGCGGCAGCTCGCAGACAAGGCAGCACCCACGCTGGCCGAAGCCGAGAAGCACTTCGGATTCAAACCCTGGACCGGCAACAAAGCGCGCCAAGAGTACTTACGAAAGCTCGGTGTCCAACTTCCCACGACCGATGGTGGCGCACTGAAACTCGGAAAAAAGGAACGGCCCGCAGCGGAGGTACCCGAAGAGGCTCAGGCCGAGTGGGACATGTTTTGCGCCTCGATCGAGGCCCATAGCGATCAAGCCCAGGTTGATCAGTTCCTCGCCTCGGGCGGCCTTCTTCGCGGTCAGATTTCGGTGAATGCCGCGATCACCGGCCGGTCCACCTCCCGCAACCCGAACCTGCAGAACATGTCATCGGCCATCCGCGAGACAGTCATCGCCCGACCTGGATGTGTGCTCGTCGGAGCGGACTTGTCTCATGTCGAACCTTCGATCCTCGCCGCCCTCAGCGGCGACCCGTTGCTCATCGAGCACTGCGCACGCGGCCGTGACGTCTACATCGAGGTCGCCGCCGTCGTATGGGGCCCCGAGGCCTTCGCCGTCGACGCGGCCGGTGCGCCGACACCAGAAGCCGCGAAACTCAGAAAACGGGCGAAAGTAGTCTTCCTCGCCCTCAGCTACGGCATGGGCGATGCAAGCTTCGCATCTATGCTCGGTGCATCAACCGACGAAGCGAAGCTGATCCGACAGAAAGCCCTTGGCGTGTACACCGGGCTCGCTCGATTCTCGAAGGAACTCCAACAACGCGCCCGAAACGGCGATCGACTGACAACCCTCGACGGGCGCAACCTGCCCCTGCTAACCGACGCACCATACCGCGCGGTCAACTACTCGATCCAAGCATCGGCCGCCACCCTGTTCAAGAAGATGACCCGCGACGTCGCCGCGCAGTTGCCCTTCGGAGCCCGCTGCCTCATCCCCGTGCACGACGAACTAGTCGTCGAGTGCCTCGCGGCCGACGCCGAAACTGTCGCCGACATCATCCGCAGCGCGATGCACGTCGAAATCGCCGGCACACCCATTTGGGGCGACCCCGAGATCATCGGCACGCGTTGGCGCAAGAGTTGAAGACGCGCAGCTCTTCCCCAATGCGTTGCAATCAGCCCTCGACCCCTGCACATGCATGTCAATCGCCTGACAATATCCATGAACTCGTCGAACTTGTTGATGCCGGCGAACTCTGGGGCACGACCGCCAGGTCCGACCTTCTTGACAGCCCGATCTGGAGCAACTGGCGACACGGTGCCCGTTTGGGCGCGCCAAGCAGCACGGTCACCGTTTCGACAAGCTCGGGATTTGGGGTCTCGCTCCACGGAGGGTCGACGATGGCAAATCTGGCGCAATTGGCTCACTTCCAATACCTGATGCTGAGTTCGAGGTGCTTCGCGTCGACACACAGCGGTGTTCGTTACCGGGGTTCTTGACTTTGATCACGCGCAATTGCGGTGTCGATTGGAGTTCGAGCAATGCAGAGCGGAAAACCGCGGGGTAGAAGCGAAACCTTCCCACGGGCCGCCGCTCGTTACACTGACCCCATGCCAATGATCAGGCGAATGCACAAACTGAAATTCAAGCCTTTTGTGAACCCGGGAGTCGAGACTTTTCCGACACACCCGGACATCAAAGCCTATTTCGGCGACGAGG
>JACMOZ010000366.1 GCA_014377785.1 Aeromicrobium sp. | reverse complement strand
TGCACCTCGAGCTCCCTCATCGCGGCGAGCTGCGCTCGCTCGCTTTGGTCCTCGCTCGACGTCCAGCTGTGCGCTCCGCCATGGAGGCCGGCCAGCCAAGCATCGAACTCGACTACGGACAGCTTCGAGAGGTCATCGCTGAGCCCGGGCAGATCCAGCACCTCGGTCGGGTTTCCCATCGGCGCAAGCAGAAAGCCCGGCGCGATCTTCAGGGCATACGCGATGTTCAGGAATTGACTGACGGTGAGATTCTCTTTCCGGCCGGCCTCGATATTTTGGATCATCGCTTCCGAAAGTGATCCACCGGGGATGGCATCTGCGAGATCGTGCGCGTGCCGCATTCCTCGCTGCTTTCGGACGGCCTGAATTCGGGCACCAATCCCTGAGATCGTCCTGAAGTCTGTCATGTCGAAAGATTACAAGCAATGGCGTTGTCATTTCGAAAGTATCGCGCTATTGTCATTCCCATAGATTGTGTTCTCTTCAATTGTCATTTGGAAAGGAAAATCATGGAAGAGCAGTTTATCCAGCCCCCGACAGTGTCGGAACTCACCGGCCTCACTTTGGCTGCGTTGGCGCAGCTTCGCTACCGCGGTCTCGGTCCACGCTTTTACAAACCCACCCCGAAGACGGTGCTTTACCGGCGGTCGGAAGTCATGGAGTGGGTTGAGGCGAGTGCCCAGACGAGCACATCGCGGAATGCACGGGCACTCGCCTGACGCTGATGCGCAGCACGAAACGTGTGCGCGGCGCCTACCCGGGAAACCCCTGGGCGGTGACCGGAGCCTGTTCAGGAGGTTGAACCATGGAATCACCATGCCAGTTGACATCGCGGGCGTGCAGCCACCGAATGGTGTCGCGTCCGTCTGGGCCGGCGCGTTGACGATGGGCATCTACGCGGCGAAGAGCGCGGTGCTTCTTGCCGCCCAACTCCATCTCAGTAACAACGCTCAGCGTCTTCTGGTTTACATGGCACTCGAGTGTTGGGACGACGCCAACAATCCTGGCCGCCAGTTGCCCCGTCGCTATTTCGGTCGCCGAGAAGCGTCCGCGATCGCTTTGGGTTACGCCGCTCCGAGGAACGGATCCGATCCGGCATTCACCGCGGTCAAGCGAGCGGTCCGTGAACTCACGGGCAGCGGCGTGATCCGACGCGTGCGAACGGGCGGCAATGGAAGACCAGCCGAATTCGAGTTAATGCTCGACAGCGCGCGCCCCGGGCAACCTTGGCGCGAGGAGGGCCGACTGGTATTGCTCCCAACCCTTGACCGACAGGAGGGCAGCCGATGACCTCCACAAGGGGTCTGCCGGTGACCCCCTCAGGTGGTCAGCCACAGCCCAATCAGGTGGTCGCCCACCGACCTCCTTTAATCAGGAAGGAAACAGGAATGACCACAACAGAAACAGCGGCTGGAATGCAGCCGGCGCATCCGGGAGCGACAAAGTTCGACGGTCCCAACTACACAGAGTTTCGGGGTTCCGTAGTTCGAAAGTTACGAACTTACGAAGTTTTGGACTCACGAACTTTGGTACTGCCATGAGAGTCGTGGTGGTCACCAACCAGAAGGGCGGCGCCGGCAAGACGACGACCACGATGAACCTGGCCGCAATCCTCGCCGAGCAGGCCCGAGTTCTCGTGGTTGATGTGGATCCGCAGCAGTCGACGACCTCTTGGGCAACAGCGGCCGGGGATCGGCTCCCGTTCGACTTCGCGGCAGAGACGGACCCCTCAAACCTGATCCGGTTGCGGTCGTTGCCCTACGACACGATCCTGATCGACACTCCCGGCAACCTCACCGACAGCGGCATCCTGTCCGCAGCCCTGGATGTTTCCGACTTCGCGATCGTGCCGACCGAACCAGAGGCACTGTGCATTGAGCCGATGGTCCGCACCATCCGAAGCATCATTCAGCCCAGAGGCATCCCATTCCGCGTGCTCTTGAGCAAGGTCGATTTCCGTGTCCCCGGGCAGTGGATCAACGCCAGGGATCTCCTAGAACAACTTGAGCTGCCGATGTTCGCCGGGGTAATTCGCCGGTACAAGGTCCATGCCGACGCCCCCATTGATGGCTCGGTTGTCACCCAGTACCGCGGCTCTCGGCAGCGATGGAAGGCGCTCGAGGATTACCGGCTCGTCGCCGCCCAGCTGACTCGCATCCTGCCGCAGTCCAGCTCGGTGGTGCGCTGATGGCGAGGGCTGATCTGACCAAGCTTCTCGGCGTGGTTGGTCCGCTTTCGTCTTCCCCGCCAAACCGTGAAGCGGCGGACGATGGGACTGGCGATCAGATCGACGTTCCGAATGCTCGCCGTGCCTCACAGCCTCGCAGCCGAGTGGTGCCCGATCCTGAGCCGCTGTATCTGAGCTACCAGCGGAAAGAGACCCGACTGCGGGCGGAGCAGCAAAACGGGCTCACCCTGCTCGCCCGACGACTCAGCCGGACTAAAGGCGCCGGCGGTGAACGGATCACCGAGAACACCCTCATCCGTGTTGCCGTCGACCTCCTACTGGCGCGGTCAGCGCAGCTTTCCGGCAACGACGAAGCGGCGCTCCGCAACTCACTGGACCTGCCATGAACTGCATCCGAACCACGTTTGCAGCGAGGAGTCCGAGGCGATCGATAGCAAGCGGGACCGAGCCAGGGTATTCGTCGGACTCTTCATCGAGGACGAATAGGCAAACGAAGAGTAATGGGCTGTTTTGCCCCTGTCCCACCGTCATCCCCGAGCGAGCTCGTGTCCTGACCCCTCACACTCCGCAAGCTACTTGTAAGGGGTCAGGACATAAAGGGATGACGGTGGGACAGGGGCAAAACGAAAAGCAGAGGAAATACGTACTTGGTCCCAGCTGGCTGACTGGCGGGAACGAAAGGCAAGGAGTTGGCGGATGTCGGCACAGTTGACGAGGCGAGATGAAGTGATGCTGGAGTGGTTGGGTATCGTTCGGGTGGCCGACGTTCATGCGATCAGCTATGCGTTGGCCGGGTTCGCAGGAAGTTCGATGCCGGTGACGATGCGGCGGGCGCAGCAGTGGGTTCTGCGGATGGTCAGCACGGGACTCATCGATCGGGCCCGTCCGACTTTTCGGGACGAGTCGATCATTTGGGCGACGCGGGACGCTGTTGGGCTGCGTCCCCCGAACCTGTTCCGGCAAACGGCCCGCCACGAGGTCGCGGTTGCTGCAGCATCCGCCCGCTA
>JACMOZ010000365.1 GCA_014377785.1 Aeromicrobium sp. | reverse complement strand
TTAGCCTGAATCCACCGATGTTCTTGGTGGGATGAGCGCGGCGTAACACAAGAATGCCCTCGTGTTGCAGGAGAATTGGGACTGTCTAAGGTTCCAGTTTCCGTCACACGAAGGGCATCTCGTAGATGCAACTTTCTCACACTCGTTCCGTGGTGTCAGCGACGTTTGATGATCCGAATCTTGTGTCGGCTGCCGGGCTGGTGCCGGTGATGCGGATCGCAGCGGAGGCCGGGCTGACTGAATTGGCGCAGGAGCATTTGAGCGTGCCGACCGACAGAGGCGCGAACGCCGGGTTGAAGGTCACCTCCCTGGTCGGTGGGATGGTCGCCGGCGCGGACTCCATCGATGACATGGCCTTGCTGCGGCACGGCGGAATGCGGCGGATCTTCAACCGGATCTACGCACCCTCGACGCTGGGGTCGTTCCTGCGGGCGTTCACCTTCGGGCACGTCCGCCAGCTCGACGCTGTCGCGTCACGATTCCTGGTCAACCTCGCCAAAGTCACGCCGCTGCTCGGGGACCCGTCGGCCGACCCTGCTGAGGAGTCGATGGTGTTCGTTGATGTGGACGACACGATCATCGAGGTCCACGGCCACGCCAAGCAGGGCGCCGGGTTCGGCTACTCCGGTGTCCGCGGCCTGAACGCCCTGACCTCAACAGTGTCAGCCGCAAACCTCGCACCGGTCATCGCAGCCAGCCGCCTCCGCAAGGGCAACACCGGCTCACCACGCGGAGCAGCCCGGCTGGTCGCCGACGTGCTGGCGACCCTCAGACGCACTGCGTTGGCTGGCCGCAAGATTCTGGTCCGCGCCGACAGCGCGTTCTACGGTCACGCCACCATCAGCGCAGCGCTCACAGCTGGCGCGGACGTGTCCGTCACCGCCCGGATGGACCCGGCGGTCAAACGCACCATCGCCAGCATTGCCGATGATGCATGGACCAAGATCAAGTACACCAACGCGATCCTCGACGAAGCCACCGGCCAGTGGGTCTCGACTGCTGAGGTCGCCGAAACACCATTCACCGCATTCACGTCCCGCAAGAAGTCCGAGCAGGTCACCGGCAGGTTGGTGGTCCGCCGGATCCCGGACCTGGCACCCAAAGCCGCACCCGGACAAGGCACCTTGTTCGACCGCTGGCGGTTCCACGCCTTCTTCACCACCACCGAATCTGACGTCTTGGACACGGTGACAGCGGACAGAACCCACCGTCAGCACGCGATCATCGAGCAGGTCCACGCCGACCTCAAGCACTCAGCACTGGCCCATCTGCCGTCCGGCGTTTTCAACGCCAACGCCGCCTGGCTCGTCTTGGCCGTCATGACGTTCAACCTGACCCGCGCCACCGGCACGATCTGCGGCGGCGATCACGCCCGAGCGACCACCAGCACCCTGCGCCGCAAGATCATCGCCGTCCCCGCCAGAATCGCGTCCTCAGCCCGCAAACTCCAACTCCACCTCCCAATGGATTGGCCATGGGAATCGGCCTGGGCAGTCCTGTTCGCCCGAGCACTCAGCCCACCAGTCGTCGTCCCTTCCTGACCACCCAGCCCTCGCCGGCACAACCGCAGAACCCACCTGGACCACACTGACAAACGAGGTCAGCCCCACAGCCAAACCCCCCCGGCCGTCAATGACTGCTTGACGAACTCAACCCCGCATCACCAAGAGCGTCGGTGGATTGAGGCTTAGACAGAGGTCCTTGATGACGTCCGGGTACATGGTGTCCCATTCCTCGCCGACCCACAGGAGAATCTGCTCTTCGCTCGGGGAGGCAGGTTCCTCTTGGATCAGTGTCGGCGTCGAGCACAGGCAACGAGTCATGTCATCCGACGTCCCTAGTTGGCCGCCACATTTTTGGCATATCGCTGCGGCTTCGCGCATGTCGAAGGCGTCGTCGCTGGTCAACCAGTCACCCGAATCTCGTTGCATGGGGCTGAATAAATCGTTGTTCGTCGAAGATCTGTCCGGGACTCATGCACCATTTGAAGCAACTCCGTACACGCACGTTACAGAGACCCCGCTTCGGGGAAGGGACTGCCCAACGCCTCCGCATCATCGCAGCTTTCAACGCCACAGCTTGCTCATCCAAGAACACTAAGACATCGGCAGTGCGGTCACCGCGTCGGCGAGTCCTGATAGTCGGTTGGATTGATGATCACGGGCAGGCGCAACTGTGATGCGAATGCACGGGCGAACAGGTCTTCAAACTCACTGTTCGAGTCGGAGATCCGCATCAGAGTGATCACCGTGGATATCTGGCGATCCAGGTGAACGTTTCCAGTGTCGGTGCTCAGGTGCTGATGATGGCGCCGGGGCCGGTTGCCGTTCTCGTTCCTGGGATTCACGCGCTGAAGCTCCTCGGTCACACCGACAGGAAGGGCATCGTAGATGTACTTGTTGATGAGCTTGCCGACATAGCCCGGACGTTTAGAGCTTCCCTTCTCGTAGTCCCACCCCTGTAGCCGATAGACCTGCTCGAAGAAGTCGTCGGGAAAGACGCGCACCCACTTGCGAAACTCGGTTGAAACGTATGCCTCGAGAATGAGTCGCAGTTCGTCTCGCGCCCGTCGATCTTGGAAGCCTGTTGCCTCATCGACGAGAGCAACGATTCCTACGCGCGCGAGGCCCCGATACAGAATCGCTGCCGCAGCTGCAGCGGTGACCTGCTTTCGATCGAGAACTCCGGCACGCTCGGCATCGAGGTATACCTCGCATACCAATGGCAGCATCTCGGCCCGGTAACCCAGTGCGCGCCCGGACTCACCAGCGATTCGGTAGGGGATGGGCTCGTCGAGCTGTTTCAGATCTTCGCCAATGAATGGCTGGAGGTTGTTGGCCAACAGGAAGGGGGCCCGAACCTCGGATGACCCCCGTGAACGTCGGGACTTCTCGGGATTGCGACCTAAGGCTTGAAGGACCGTGGACTGACTAACGACCCTGGTCCCGTCGTCCAAAACCGCGCAGGCAATGCTCAATTCGCCAATCTTGATCTCTCCAGTGCTTTCAGCGATATGCACGTTGCCCCACCGCGCGGCTGCGGCCTCGGAAGCGATTGCGCTACGCGCCTCAGGACCGAGTTTTGCTGCACGAGCACGCCCTCCCTTGCGCGCCATCTCGACCGCTCCCGATTCCTTCGAGTTGTCGGTTGATTCAGCCATGCTCGCCTCCAATTCGTTGATGCTTGCCTGCATGCATCGTATCTCTGTGCTTGCTTGCATGCATAGCGCTTCGCGAACGTCTTCATCCACCAATTTGAGAATCCCCCTGAATTGGAACGAATGGTGTCATTTGTTCTGGCAGTTGTCGCGTCATTGTGGGTGAAATGACCCACGACGCTCTGCGCACCAGCCCGTTTGCGAACCGCCGAGATCACGTTTCGCGGCCCGACCTCATCCACATGCTGAGAAAAGTGTGCCCAAAATGTGCCCAAAGCGGACTTTTGACCAAAAAGAGAACCCCCGACTTTACTGGAATTCCAGTGACAATCGGGGGTTCTCATGCTGCGGTGGCGGTGGGATTTGAACCCACGGTAGGGATGAACCTACACACGATTTCGAATCGTGCTCCTTAGGCCACTCGGACACGCCACCGCGAAGAACCTTACCGGACCGTTCGCGTCGACCGAATCCGCACCCGGGGACG
>JACMOZ010000364.1 GCA_014377785.1 Aeromicrobium sp. | reverse complement strand
TTGGAGAGCGTCATGGACGCGATCGTTATTGAGCAACTGGTAGATGTCGTAGAAATGGCGGCCGTGCTTGAGGAGGCTCTCGGTGTCGATTCGCGTGGCCGCATCGTGGACGGCTGCAACCTTCTCAAGTAGTGTGCGCTCCGGTGCCAGGACCCAGACGTTGAAAGGCATGAATTCCTCCCAGGTATTTTCGTCCTCCCCGAAAGTGATTGCATGCTCGGCCACGAGGGACCGGTAGGCGTACTGGCTGGCAGGCTGTGCTCCACCGCGGCTGCCAAGTTCGAGCAGGACGCCTTCCTTGATATCGCGATCCGTTGTGTCAGTGGGGTAAGTGTAGGTCGTATACCTTTTCACTCCGGTCGTCGAGCTGGTGACTGCCACGTCGGTTGGAGCGAGACCCAGATGGGCGGTGACGTCTGCGTCGACGCGCTTGAGAATGGAGTGGCGCGCGGTGTTGGTCATTCCCTCAGGAAATACCGCCAGTAGATCGACGTCTTCGGAGAAGCGATCGATGATCCTGAAGACTCGGCTTAAGCTCGTTCCGCCCTTGAACACGAAGAGCACTTCCGCGGCCGACTCATTTGCCTCGGAGATCTTTCGAGTCTGACTTGCCGCGCGGAGTACTTCGGTCACCCAGAAGTCCTTTTCGACCTACGCCGGCGGGATTCCCAGCGCCGCGGACGCCCGTGCGACCAGAACATCGAGCTCGTCGGGACTGTCCCGGAGCCGCTCGGTCATGCCGTGGAAACCAGTGCAGTGTTCTCCAGCCGCTCGAAGTTGGTCCGCACAGCGGCATTGTGCTCGCTCGCAACGGCACTCCGGAGCGCACCCTCGCGGATCTTTCCTGTTCGCACAGCGTCGCGGACCTTCGTCACAAAATCGGCCCAGCCCGTTTCGATGTACACCTCAGGCGCACGAAGTAATTCGAGGAGAGCGATCTCCTTTTCATTCAGATCAGCTCGAGCAAGATTCCGACGTGCATGCTGTTTGACGCCCGCGATCATCTCCACGGGACGCAAAGTTGCTACATGCCACACCGGTGGTATCTGGGTTGTCACACCCCAGCTACGCGCCGCCGAGTAGCCGGCTGGCCCTACGCCGCGAGTGCCAAGGACTTCGCGGGCAACCTCTTCGACTCGTGGAGTCGTCATCCCATAGCGAGTTTGCTTACCGCGGTAGTACAGCCCGCGCCGCACGGCAACAAGCTCGCCGTCTGCGGCCGCACGCGATGCGGCCTTTCGCGCTGCAGCGGTAGATCCTGGAAGCCGGTCAACGTGAACGAAAGACTTCTCGGGCATGGCCCGAATTGCGCTTATGGGCGACAAACTCTTCATGTCACAAAAGCTTAAAGGAAACGTGACATTCTGGCAAAGCTCCGACTGTGGCCTTGCGGGCCGCACGTAGCTCCGAGGTCGTCCTTGACTTCGTCCTGTATAGGTGTTGGCACTCACTCGTTGCAGTTACCCGACCGAGCATTCGCCGTAAGGAGTCGTCTCAACGCAAATCGGCTCGCTTCGCGATATTCGTGGCCATGGCCTCCGCGTCGAGGTCGTCGTCAGTTTTACAGATACCAGCCCCGTCTGTGATGGATCAGGACATTCCCAATGCCGCACTGCAGACCGAAATTGTCCGCCCAGTCTTTGCTCGCATCTGTGGGCAAGCATCACAGATCATCCATTGCTCTATTCATTGAGAACCATAAAATTCTCGGGGATTTTTGGATGTTGGGATTGGACCAGGGGTCTCAGATTAGAGTTCAAATCTCTACGGAGTCAAACGACCCAGCCGGGCTTGCTTGCGGCGGTGGCGGCAGGTCCGCTCGATCCAGGTCACGATCGCTATGCGCAACTCCTTCTGGGTTGCCTAGGTGATGGCGGGCCAGAGCGCGCAGGAACCCCCGGCTTCGAAATTGGCTTACCTCTAAACCCGTCCAAATTCGGCCGCCCGCGCGGCGGCCACACCGAGCGTCGATTCGCGAGCTACCAATGTTGGCGGTAGAAGCACGGAGGCTGGCTGCTTCCCATTGAGGAGTTTGACTATCAGCTCAACGGCCTCCTGTCCCATGCGGTTGTGGTCCGACCGGACCGTGGTCAACGGTATAGGTATGGCCGCTGAAAGCGGAACGTCGTTGTAGCCGATAACGGCGACGTCGGCGCCGGCGACCAGCCCAGCGTCGCGCAGCGCCCCCATCGCGCCGATTGCGGCGAAATCGTTTGTGGCGAAGACTGCGTCGAGGGGCACGCCTGTGGCCAAGATCGACTGCATCGATTCG
Organism: Aeromicrobium sp.; assembly: GCA_014377785.1. GTDB lineage: Bacteria > Actinomycetota > Actinomycetes > Propionibacteriales > Nocardioidaceae > JACMOZ01. The sequence goes on along the minus strand of JACMOZ010000364.1, from coordinate 987 downwards.
CGTCCACCAAGGGTGTGGAATGGGCCGTAACGGATCAGGTGCTTCGGAATGGGGTGGCCTGCATCGCGGAAGGTATCGAGGAAGCCAGCCGTGCGGTCGATCGCGGTGCTCGCGAAAGACTTGCCGGCGAGCACGGCAGCTCGGACGAGACCCAGTTGCAAGAGGTGCTCCGCGGCGAGTTGGCCGCCACGGTAGTCGTCGGTAGTGGCTGAGAGAAATCCTTCGGCCCGACGGGAAACGAGACAGAACGGTACACCCTTCCGGCGTTGGCGCTCGAGAAAGTCGCTGTGGAAGTCGGCGTCCCCGAATATCATCGCGTCGGGGTGCCGGGCAAGCATGGTGGCGGTTTGGCGCTCGCGACGTGCCGGGTCATCCAGCGAGTTAGTCACGTAAGTCGAATACCCGTGCCGTTCGGCGGCCTCCTCGATTCCTTCATAAATCGTCGCTAGGACAATGTCAGTCAGCGTCGGGACGAGGACACCGATGTGACTGCTGCGGCGTGTTCGTAGGCTCTTGGCTGAAGGGTTCGGGGTGTACCGGAGCCCGGCAGCAACGGCCAAGACGCGATCGACCGTCTCAGGGGCTGCCGTGTGTTGGGAGTCACCGAGCTGGTTGTTGAGGATTCGGGACACAGTGGAGACATGCACACCGGCCGTTTCCGCGATCGTCCGCAGGGTCACTCGACTGCCGCGAGCACCGCCTGGCAACTCTTCAGGAATCGACATCATCGCCCTTCCTCCTCTCGGATTCCCATTTTGGCGCAACTCCGTGAAATAACTCGTATTGACATCGCCAAACGATTGCCTATAGCCTTTCGGTCACCGCCAATCGTTTGGCGAACTCAGCCAGGACCACAAAGGGGTATTCGGGTGAAGAAGGTCGTGGTACTCGCGACGGGTGGCACGATCGCCAGCGCGCAAAACGCCGAGGGCGATGCGGTCGCTGCGGTTCCCGGCAGCGATCTGCTCAGCGCCGTGACCATCCCTG
>JACMOZ010000363.1 GCA_014377785.1 Aeromicrobium sp. | reverse complement strand
GGGCCGTGGCGCACCGTCGAGCAAGTCGAACTCGCAACGCTGGAATGGGTGTGGTGGTGGAACAACCAACGCCTCCTCTCCGAGCTCGACTACCGCACCCCGACCGAAGCCGAACACGAGTATTACGCTGAAACCGAATCACTCTTGGAATCGACCGCTTCCCAAGAGAACACCTAGGGACGAAACCCAGGGCGATTCACAATGCGGCTAATCCATCTCTTCGGAACATCGTGGCTCTCCCGCAGGTACTTGGTGTTTCGGTCGATGAGCTACTCCCCACGCCGTGGCCGGACCTCAGCGCCGGCCATCGGCAGTTCTAGAACTGATTCAAGCTTGTCGGACAAGCCATCGATCGGTAGTGAGGTATCGGACCAGACTCGACACAGACTCGCTCGCGGCCTCTATCGCGATTGTCTGGTGAATATCTGTCACCAGAGTGACGCCCTCGGCAACGGCGACAAGTGCGGCCATCCTGCGGACCAGTAGCGCGGAACCCGACAGCATTCGGTCCATGGTGTTGGGATCTAGTGTTCGGCTTCGAGCCGCGAGGCCTGTTCTAAATGCGGTCACCAGATCCAGAGCGTGCTCCGACGACTTGACGACAAGTGGACCACCCGCAGCTGCCTGCGCGCGCTCAAGCCCGTCCAACGCCTCCGAGACCAGCATTGCGAGAGCGGGGTCCTTGGAGTGTGCTGGCGGACCTTGACGCTCCCGCAGAGCCACAGCCGCAACCACGTCGTCGCCGACAATCGCCGTCAATCGTTCCGGAACTGGCAACAGCGACGCCAGCGCTACCGACTCCATGGAGGGCAGCGCGATGCCTCCAAGGCTGCGAGCGTCCTCGCGGGCTCGGATATTAGCTCCCGCGAGCCCCACCACTATTCGTGACTGACCTAACGGCGTCGAGGTGTGTCCGCCGACGAGGGCCGAGAGGACGGACCAGCCGGTCGCTTGTCGAAATGAGGCATGAATCTCAGGCTCGACTTCCGCCGACCAAGATTCGAACCGACTTCCCCACCACTCCGCTGTCAGCTTTGGTTCCGATGCCACCGGCAGCGAGGTCTGAGCTTCATAGCTCGGAGAGCCGAAGCTCTCCCAGAGGAGCGCAGGGGTGAGTTTCCGGAAACCACATACGGTGCCGACGCTCGATCCACAAACAAGAGATAGGGCTTCTGACGGACTAAGTCCCTGTGCCCAGCACGCTTCGAACAATCGAAGGACATGAGCCGACAGCTCTTCGTCAGGCGCTGACAAAAGATCTCGATGTGCAAGGCTCACGAGCGGCTCCGACCTCACTGAAGGAACCATCTCCACGAGCCGACCAATCCGGACGATCTCGGGTAGCGAATTTGTGCTCGTCATCACAAGGCATCGCCCGCCCTGTACCGATCGGATCCCAGTGCCGAGCACTTCGCGCCTACCAACACCGGCCCGCGACAGTTAAACGCCTCGTCGTGGTGTGCTGTTCTTGAGGTGCTCAAGGTTCTTCGATAGACCCCTGTGACACCTCGATTACCTACCTCTGCATCCCAGAGTTGACGGGGATTTAGGTGAGTAGAGAAGTCTGCTGGTGTTTTCTCGGCGATCGGCACGTCAAGCACCCCGCAAGTACTCATTTGGGCCGCCCGAGGATGACGGTAGTTCGGTAATGAGGGACGATTCTTTAAGGTGCTTCCGAACGGTACTTCGGCTCGATCCGGTCGAGCTGAGGAGATCGTTGATCGTCACCTTTCCCCCGACCTTCATGTAGTCCCTAACCCACTGGTCGGCCTTCGAGAGTGCCCGGGCGTCGTAATAGTCGAGATACACCCCTTCGCTGTTCGTCAGTAGTGAGAGCCCGTGCAGCGTAGCGTTCACGTCTTCCTTTTGTTTGCCCTCGTGATCAGGATCGGTCGAGATTGCGAGCCACTGATCGAATGGCCTACCAGCCACGACATGACTCTTGTCTCGCCACAGCGTGATGACCGTGTCGATGTTCGAGGTGAGCGCCGTGCCGCCACGCGCTTTCGGAGCGGTTGTGTTCTCGGTCTCTTGGTTCGGGTGGTGGAGTATGAGGCGCGTCGAGTCCGGCGCGATCCGCTCGAAACGGTTAATGACCTCTGCATTCTCAGCTGGATCGGTCTCAGAGGTCGCGCCCGAAAGCTTTGAGAGCGTGTCGAACACAACGAGAACGGGGTTGAGATCGCGAACGGCCGCTTGCATGTCGGCAAGACTGGAGTCGTTGCTTACATTGCCACCCCGGTAGACCGCGACACGCTCGAGCACATCTTCGGGTGCTAGGCCGTTCTCTTTGGCCCACGCTTTGAGGCGCTTGTAGAAGCCCCGGGTGCCCTCGCCGAGAACGAATAGAACTTTGCCGTGTTCTGGAGTTACGCCAAGGAAATCGGTGCCCATTGCCACGCTGAAGCCCAGGGCGAATGCGAACATTGACTTGCCCAGATTGCGCTTCGCGACGAGCATGCAGGTCTCGCCGATCTGGAGCCAGCCCTCCAGAAGCCACGGGCTGAGGTCGAGGGCCTGCAGCTCTGTTGAGGTGAGCAGCCCGCCTAGTCCGTCGTAGTTTTTGGCGGCAACACGTCGGCGCGCTTCCTGGTCGATCTCCAGCGCTTGAACACGCTCGTGAACCTTCCACTCGTAGTCGGCTATCGTCTTGGCGACCGAACGCTCCAGTGCCACCTCCGCTGCGGCCTCCTTGCGCGCTCGCTCCTCTGCTTGACGAGCGGGGCGCTCGGCCTCGCTCTTGATGATCTGCTCGGCCACCTCGGGTGAGAATTTGGCGGCCAGCTCGGCCATGCGTTCGGCGACCTGGGCGATCGCCTCGTCAGTTTCTGGAAACTCCTCTTGTTCGACTTCCGTGTCGAGCAAAAATGCCCAACGGTCGCGGTCGCGGTCAGCGCGCCACTCCACTACATCCTGCCCGGCCTTCGCGGCGGCTCGCTCCTCCACGGCGGCGTGCGCGGCTTCTAGCTCATCGACGCGGCGGCGGACCTCAGCGGTGATCTCGGCGTCGGTCTTGCCATAGCCCCACGGTCTCTCCTCGACTCTGAGGTCGTGGCGGGCCTCTTGAAGCTCAAGAGACTTGGATGGTTCTAGCAGAATGTAGTCGTGATCCTCGCCGAATGCCTCTGCGATCGCCGCGTCTTGCGCCTCCTCCTCGCGTGATTCGGCGTACGTGCTGCGAATGCGCGTTAGCTCGTCGGCGTGGGCAGTCTCGTACGCGAGGTACTCGGCGTCCGTGAGAGTGTCTATCTCCTCAGCGAAGAGGCCCTCGTAGTTGCGATCGGTCATTTCAACAGGTCCGGCATGAGTGAGCTGCTTCTGTTTAGGATTCGCCAGGAAAGAGGACAGGTTTGTGGAAACCGGCGATCACTGCGATTCCTTCCACCAAGCGAGTGCCTCGGAAGGATCGCTCCTGACGAAGGCAACAACGGGATGAAGCCGTCCCGCCTTGACCACGTAGCTCGAGGTCTCAGCCACAAGAGCAAGCTCCGGGGTGACCGTAAACGTGGCCCGGTCGACACCGCTACTGATCGCATCGGCAACGATCCAGCCGGTCGACTCGCATGCATAGGCAAGGTCATCGCCGTCAAGTAGGACCGTGAGCGCATCGGCCCGGTCGCCTCGTGCGTAGCGCTTGCTCGGCTGCGCTCGCCGGGCGCTCGCAACTCGTTGAAGAATCTCGCGGATCGGCTTGGGGTTGGTGGTGCCAACAGCCAGTGCTATTTGGGCTTTCGGCACACCAAGGCGATCGGCATCTGCAACTGCGTGCTCATACTCAGCCCGAGCCGGTGCTACTAAGTCAGCAACTTGAGCGCGAATCGCTCTCTCCGCAGCGCGCCGCACATCGTCGAGCCTTCGTTTTCTCACAGCGACAACCTCAAGGGCGAGCCGCTGAGGAGCCGTCGGCTTCACGCAGCACCTGGTTCAACGGAGGAAGCGTTCAGCCAGGCGTCCAAGTCAGATCGCCGATAGAGCACCACCTTTGGCGTTGGCTTTAGATACCGAGGGCCCTGTCCGCGATACCGGAGCTGCGCGAGGTGGCCCACGGTGAGATGAAGGTAGTCTCCGGCCTGGTCTGGGTCGAGGTACTGGTTCTCAGTCATCAAATAGTCCCTAATGTGATTGAAAGCACTGCGTGCCACGCGTAAGCTGGCTTACGCATATGCGTAACAATAGACGCGCCGTCGTCGGACGCAAAATGCCGGTGTGATCAAACAGAGAAGGAACCATGCCATACGAAACAAAAGAGTTGGGAGCTGCAGGCAATGTGCTCCGCTATCGACTCCGTTACCACCAACGCACCCGAAGCCGATCGTTTACCGCCCTGGCTCGCACAATGAGGGAACTCGGGCATCCGATGACAGCGGCACGTATTGGGGAGGCATTCAACGGTTATCGACGAATTGCTACGGACGAGCTGACGGCCCTCGCGACCGCACTCGAAGTCCCGGCTGGGAGTTTGGTTCTCGCCGCCTCACCCTCGGTAGACGTTCTCCTGGTTGAGCGCATCGGATCGGAAACATCCCACGACCTACGGGTTCGCCTAGCCCGAGTCGAGTTCTCGATTGCCGACTTGGAGGCCGGGCTCGAACGGGGTGTTGTGCTCAGCCACAGGGAGCGACGCGATAGCGGTGTTCCTGCACCGGAAGAGTCGTTGGCGCACCTTGAGTCGGCATGCATCGAAGTGGAACTGATCGAATCCGAGTTGCGCCGACGTGAGGCCAAGGAGGCCAACAATGGCAAGCGTTGAACCATACGACACCGACAACGGTCGGCGGTATCGAGCCCGTTGGCGTGATCTTGATCGTCGTTCGAAAGAGAAAGGTGGTTTCCGAACAAAGCGTGACGCCGAACGCTTTCTCGCCAAGGTCGAGGTCGACATGGGCTCGGGTCAGTACGTAGATCCGTCCTCTTCTCTCATCACAATTGCGGAGCTTGGCCGCGAGTGGCTGTCTCACCGGCCCCACCTGAAGCCCTCGTCGCTACACTCCCTAGAAATAGCCTGGCGAATCCACGTCGAACCTCGCTGGGGCAGTCGACGAATTGGTTCTATTCGCTATACAGAGGTGCAGGCATGGGTCTCAGAATTGACCACGGTCCAGCGAAAATCAGCGACCGTTGTCAAGCGCGCGCACGGCGTCTTGGCCGGTGTTCTCGACGGTGCCGTAAAGGATCGGCGACTGGCCGTAAACCCTGCGCGCGGGATCTCCCTCCCCCGCAAGGTGAAGAAGTCCCGTGCCTACCTCACGATTCAGCAAGTCGAGGCCCTCGCAAATGAGGCAGGCGAGTATGGCACTCTCGTTCATCTGCTGGCATATACAGGCTTGCGTTGGGGTGAAGCCATTGGGCTTCGGGTCCGAAACGTAGACCCCATTCGCCGACGTGCCCGTGTCGAGCAGAATGCGGTGCAGGTGGGCCGAGCAATCGAGGTTGGCACGCCGAAAGGCCACGAGGCGCGCAGCGTGCCGCTGCCCCGCTTCCTCGTCGACGAACTCGACCTCGAAATGCACGGGCGCGCGCCCGGCGCGCTGGTGTTCGGGAATGGGACGGCACATATCTATCGACCCCACTCCGCATCTGGATGGTTCATCCAGGCAGTCCGTCGCTGTCAGAAGGTTGATCCCACGTTCCCGACCCTGACGCTGCACGACCTTCGCCATACGGCAGCGTCACTAGCCATCTCAGCGGGAGCGCATGTGAAGGCCGTACAGAGGATGCTGGGCCACGCGTCTGCGGCGATGACCCTTGACACGTACGCCGACCTTTTCGATAGCGATCTCGACTCCGTCAGCGCAAGTCTGCAAGACATTCGAGACCTCCAGATGAAGTCTCTCGCGGCGGCAAGTGTGGGGGTTATGTGGGGGTTGGGCTCGGAAAGCGCGCCGGAAACGCAAGAAGGCCCGGATAACCGGGCCTTCCAACGGTGCGCGAGGGGGGACTTGAACCCCCATGCCCTCTCGGGCACACGGACCTGAACCGTGCGCGTCTGCCAATTTCGCCACTCGCGCAGACTCAGCGAGATTACCACAGCAGGCGCGACCCGAAAGAGCCGGGCGGCGAACAG
>JACMOZ010000362.1 GCA_014377785.1 Aeromicrobium sp. | reverse complement strand
CGTATTCCCGGTGATGAACTGGGAGAGATAGGCCGCGGTGACCGTGCGGTACGGGCCGAGGGCGTAATAAGAATTCAGCAATTCCCCATTGGGAACGGCGTACTTGTGGTCGGCAGTAAGCAAGTAAACGGTACTGCTGTCAGCGGTCTTCGCGAACGATCCGCCTCCCTGTGGGTTTCCGAACCAATCGGAGAAGATGCGCCAGAAGTTGCGATTCCCGTAGGCGGAGCAGGAGTCACCGATGCCGTACAAGTTGGCCAGGGCGGCCGCGTTCGGTTGGTACGGCGTGTAGATGAAGAGTCCGGCGGTCGCCTGGTTCTCAATATAGACGGGAGAGGATCCGCACGCCGAGTTGGGGCTCCACTGGATGTTGTTGACCCGACCGGCGCGATAGCTGAAGCTCGTCGGGAAGAGGCGGTATGTCTGGTATTGCCATGCTGCCCTGTAAACCTGGTTGTAGAACCCGTAATACTGGGCGTCACAGGGGGCCGTGTCTGGGCAGGCATAGCCTGTCGCGATGTTGTATCTGCTCGCGCTCGGTCGACTGGAAGTGACGAGTCCCTGTTCCTTTTCGAGCAGAACCAAGAGCACCTGGGGGTTCAGCCCGCAGGCTTGTGCGACGGCGTAGACGATGTCGGAGGCGCGTTGGCCCGCGACTCCCGTGTAGGCCCCGCACTTAGCATCGGCCGCTCGGCTGACCGTATCCTGTCGGAAGTTCTCGAGGCAGGTGTATCCGGGTGCACACGACTCTTTCGCGTCGATGAAGCCCTGAACCTGGTTCGCCGTCATCGCGTTCGAGTTGTAGAAGACCGCGTCCGAGATGATGTTGCCAGCATGGAAGTCGCCGCCCGTCGCGGCTTGGGCTGTTGTTGGTATTGCGAGAACTGTCGCCACCACCGCGATCGGGACGACGCTCAATAACCCCAGAAGAGGACGCAGTACTTTCGGCGTCCTTATTTTTTCCCCGCGCATTGTTCCCCCGAAGATAGTGTAATCAGATCGATGAGCTAGTGTCGATAGCTGATTGGCTGGCGAAACTGCCTCTTTTCGGCCAGTCTCGTCTGCGTCCCTCAGGTAGCGTGCCACGCTAACGATGCACCTTTCGCCATTGACTTCGGCGTGGCAGCAAGCCGAAGAATACTAGTCCGCGACATTGTTTACTCCGCCTCTATCCGAAGGTCACTATGAAACGCGCGCTCATCACCGGAATTACAGGTCAAGACGGCTTGTACCTCGCCGAGTTGCTTTTGAGTAAGGGATACCGCGTATTCGGTCTTATCCGGGGCCAAAACAACCCGAAATATGAGCTCGTCGAGCGGACGGTTCCCGCTGTAACCCTCCTTACAGGCGACCTGACCGACCTCTCCAGCCTTATCCGCGCCTTCGCTGTCGCTCAGCCCGACGAGGTCTACAATCTCGGTGCCATCTCCTTCGTCGCCTACTCGTGGGAGAACGCACATCTCACCACCGACGTCACGGGCAAGGGTGTACTTAACATCCTCGAAGCCGCTCGCCTGCACGCGGGCGACGATATCGAGAGCATTCGCTTCTACCAGGCCTCGAGCTCAGAGATGTATGGCAAGGTTCAGCATGTTCCCCAGAGTGAGTCAACGCTTCTCTGGCCCCGTTCGCCTTATGGCGTAGCCAAGGTCTTCGGTCACTACATGACCATCAACTATCGCGAGTCCTACGGAATGCACGCCTCCTCCGGCATCTTGTTCAATCATGAGTCGCCGCGACGGGGGCCGGAGTTTGTCACCCGCAAGGTGTCACAGGCCGTCGCTCGAATCTCCCTCGGGCTTCAGGACGAGATCGTCATGGGCAACCTTGATTCGAAGCGTGACTGGGGATTCGCCGGAGACTATGTCGAGGCGATGTGGCTGATGCTCCAGCAGGATGAAGCGGATGACTACGTGGTGTCCACCGGCGAGACGCACTCGATTCACGAGCTTCTCGACGTCGCATTCAACGAGGTCGGAATCAGCGAATGGCGCGATCTGGTCAAGCAGGACCCGCGTTTTCTCCGACCCGCCGAAGTCGACTTGCTCATTGGCGACTCCGCCAAGGCGAAAGACAGGCTGGGCTGGGCCCCCAAAGTAGGTTTCCATGAGCTCATTTCCATGATGGTCAAGAGCGATGTTGCGGAGCAAAAGGCTCTGGCAAACCTCTAACCATCATGACTCGTGCATTCATCACCGGCATCAGCGGCCAAGACGGAAGCTACCTCGCCGACAGGCTTGTCGAGGAGGGAGCCGAAATTCATGGACTCATCCGCGGCTGGGACAAGGACAGTGTCGCGCTGAGCAAGCGATATCCCGGGATAACTCTTCACGACGGCGACCTCGCGGATGCCTCGGGACTGTCCCAACTGATCCATGAGCTTGCCCCGGATGAGATCTACAACCTTGCGGGCATCAGCTCGGTCGCGCAGTCGTGGGAAATCCCCGTGATCACTGGGAAAATTACCGGAATCGCCGTGGCCGGCATCCTGGACGCAGCTCTGGATCTCAATCGAAAGACCGGCTCCCGGGTTCGCGTGTTCCAAGCCTCGAGTTCCGAGATGTTCGGCACTCCCAGCCAGTCGCCGCAGACCGAGTCGACCCCGCTCTCACCCACCTCGCCCTACGGCGCCGCGAAGGTCTACGCACACCACATGGTGCAGGTGTACCGATCGCGTGGTCTCGACGTTTCTAGTTGTATCTTCTACAACCACGAGTCGCCGCGGCGACCGGAGACATTCGTCACTCGCAAGATCACGGCGTCCGCCGCGAGGATTGCCGCAGGCCAGCAGGACTTCCTGGATCTAGGGTCTCTCGATGTCGAACGGGACTGGGGATGGGCCCCCGACTACGTCGATGCCATGGTGCGCGCCACGCGGCATGAGAAGAGTGGCGATTACGTGATCGCTACGGGGGTCCGCCACACCGTCGCGCACTTCGTGTCCGTGGCATTCTCCGCTGCCGGTATTGCCGACTGGGAGTCCGTCGTGCGGGTCAATCCCGCCTTCGTGCGCACGGCGGAGATTTCGAGCATGCTCGGGGACTCCACCAAGGCCCGAGACGTGCTCGGCTGGAAGCCCACAGTGGAACTCAACGAGCTCGTAGCGATCATGGTGCAGGAGGACATGCGCCTGATTCGGGAGTCATCCTCCCCGTCGCGGTCTGTCGCGCCCTGAACATGCGAGGAGTTCTGATCGACGCCACCGCCATCCCTAGCGACCGCGGTGGGGTTGGGCGGTATGTCGATGGCATTGTCGGCGCCCTCCTGTCCTCGGGAACCGCTTTGACCGTTGTCTGTCAGGCGAGGGGCGTTGCGGGCTTCGCCGCCCAGGGCGTCACTACCGTTGCGGCGCCGGCCAGCATTGAGCGCACGTTCCGCCGCCTGCTGTGGGAGCAGATCACGCTTCCCCGACTCGCCCGACGGCTCGCCGTCGACCTCATCCACTCGCCTCATTACACGTTCCCTCTGTTCACCCGGATTCCCCTCATCGTCACCGTTCACGACCTGACTTTCTTCACGCTTCCGTCGGTGCATTCGACCGTCAAGCGGTACTTTTTCCGTTGGTGGATTAGGGCGGTCGCTCGGTTCGCAATCCCGGTGATCGCCGTCAGCGAATCGACGGCACGAGACTTCATACGGGTGACCGGTGCTCCGTCGGCGCAGGTCACCGTCTGCCATCTCGGCTACAACACGGAGCTCTTTCATCAGCCCGACCAGGCGACCGTCGACCGGCTCAGGGCCGCCGTCCCTGAACTCCCGGGTTCCTGGGTCGCTTTCCTCGGGACCCTCGAACCTCGCAAGAACGCCGTCGCTCTCATCGATGGATATTGCGAAGCGGCTGCGCATGCCCCGCCCGGCTTCCCCAGCCTCCTCTTGGCCGGCGGTAACGGCTGGGACGATGCCGTGGACCCGGCGATCGCCCGGGCGGTTTCCTCTGGCGCCGACGTGCGCAAACTGGGATACCTCCCCCTGGACACCCTCCCCGCATTTCTCGGTGGATCGTCAATCTTCGTGTACCCCAGTCTCGGAGAGGGTTTCGGCCTTCCCGTTCTCGAAGCGATGGCGACCGGGGCGTGCGTATTGACAACTGATCGGATGTCGATTCCGGAAGTGGGTGGCACCGCAGTCGCCTACACCGGTATTACCTCTTCCGAGATCGCTTCGGCGATCAGCGCCCTGCTGAAGGACGACGTCCTTCGCGCGTCATTCTCTGCCGCGGCACTCGTCCGCGCCGGAACGTTCAGTTGGGATGCCGCGGCAACGAAGCATGCCGCGGCGTATGCACGGGCGGTGGACAGTGGCTGACGATCGGGTGGGCATCGTCGCGGTGACCTACTTCTCCGCGGAGATAATCGCGCCATTCCTCGACTCCGTCGAGGGCGCTCTCTCCTCGAGCCCGCAGATCATCCTGGTCGATAACACGCCGGGTGACGACGGTCTCGCCGCGCGAGTGGCGACGGACCCCTGCGTCTCCATTACGAGGCCCGTTTCGAATGTGGGGTACGGCGGAGGAATGAACGTCGGAGTCGCGCGGCTGCCGAAGGACATTGAATTGATCGTGCTCGCAAATCCTGATGTCGTGCTCGGCAAGGGATCCATCGATGTACTCATCGACGCTGCGCGGCGCCATCCAGAAGGGGCTGCGTTCGGCCCTCTCATCCGCAGCGATGACGGAGCGATCTATCCATCGGCACGCAAATTGCCATCCCTAAGAACGGGAATTGGGCATGCGACATTTGTGCGAATCTGGCCGGGCAATCCCTGGACGACTTCCTACCGAAACGATCTCGCCTCCGTCGATGAACACGCAGTCGGCTGGCTATCCGGTGCGTTCCTCCTCGTGCGACGCTCCGCATTTGACTCCGTCGGCGGGTTCGACAAGCGGTTTTTCATGTATTTTGAGGATGTGGATTTAGGCCGCAATCTGGGACTCGCTGGGTGGAAGAACATTTATGTGCCGTCATCCGAGGTCCTTCATCACGGTGCCCTCTCGACCAGCAGGGCGGCGAAAATAATGTTGCGCGCACACCACACCAGCGCATACCGCTACCTTGCGAAGAGATACCCTCAGTGGTATCTCTTGCCGGTGCGCCTGATGCTGCGCATCGGCCTTTGGTTGCGCGGACGACTGGCGAAGGGCTGAACCACGTCATGGCTGCCGAATACAATCGTGAGGTGTCTCACTCCGCTACAAATCCCGCGCCACCCGCCGGCATGGAAGGCCAGCCGGGGCCTCTCTTAAGGCTTGTGCGCGACCAGCGGGTAGCCTTCCTGCTGGTCGGAGTGGTCAACACCGTTGTCGGTTACGGGTGGTTCGTACTCTTCCAGTTCACGATCGGACGTTATTGGGGATACCTCGCCAGTCTCGCATTCGCTCACGTTTTCAGCGTGTTGTGCGCCTTCGTGCTCTATCGACGCTTGGTCTTTCGCGTGCACGGGCACGTCTGGCGAGACCTCGGTCGATTCGAACTCGTCTATCTGGTCTCCATTTCCATAAATTTCGTGCTCCTCCCCCTGCTGGTCGAAGTTGGCCACCTGCCTCCGCTTCTCGCACAGGCGTCGATCATCTTCGTGACAACGCTCATCAGCTACTTCGGCCATACGCGCTTTTCATTTCGCCGGGCCGCAAAACCCGAACCACGAGGCTCCGTCTCCGAGGAAAGGATCACGTGAGTTCCACCGTTTCGATAGTCGTGCCCGCTTACAACAATGCCGCCTCTATCGAGCGGACAATGGACTCGATCCTGGCGCAGACCTATCACGATCTCGAAATCATCGTCGCCGACCACGCCTCCACTGACAGCACCTGGGAGGCGCTACAGAAGTATGCGGCCGATCCCCGAGTCACCCTGCTCACCACCAAGGCCGGCGGAGGAGCCCTCGCGAACTGGAACCGCGTGAGCCAGGCGGCAACCGGGGACTTCATTAAACTTGTCTGTGGTGACGACCTGATCTATCCGGAACTCGTCGCCGAGCAATACGAGGCGCTAATGGCACACCCCCAGGCAACGCTCACAGCTTCAGCTCGCGACATCATCGACGCGAATGACGCCCTGGTCGCGAAGAACCGCGGCCTTGCCGGGCTCAGAGGGCCCGTCGACGGGCGCGCAGCAGTGCGGCAAACTATCGTCTCCGGAACGAACATCTTCGGTGAGCCGGGCTGCGTGATGATGAAGCGGGAGACCCTGGAAAAAGTCGGGTGGTGGGACTCGACTTTTCCCTACCTGATCGATGAGACGACATACTCCCGCGTGCTGTTTGAGGGGGACTTCGTCGCAGTGCCTCGCTCCCTCGCAGCATTCCGCATCAGCGACACACAATGGAGCGTGCGACTGGCCAAGTCGCAGAGCGCCCAGGCAGCGGCGTTTCACAACTGGGTCTTTAGCGAGTACCCCGGGGTTATCTCGAGAGTGGATCTCGTGCGGGGGAATCTCGCCGCGTCTGGGATGGCGATTGTGCGTCGCCTCGCGTACATCGTCCTCAAGCGCCGCATGAGCCTCGACGAGAAGCACAAGTGAAACGCTGGCTCAAACGGCAGTGGTGGCAGCAAGAGTGGCCGTTGTATCTGCTGTGCGCCGCCATTACGGGCACGCTCACTGCCACAGCTCTCGAATTATGGAACGCGAAGCTCACCGTGCCGCTCACCTACTGGGGTGACGCTCTCGCGACCGCCGATCACTTTAAGACCGTAATGGAGACGGGCTGGTTCACCTATCAGCCATTGCTCTCCGCACCGTACGGGCAGACCTACAACGACTTTCCGACCGCTGAGAATCTCAGCTTTATGGCAGCGGGAGTATTCGGCTTCATAAGCCGAAACTTCTTTGTTGCGATGAACCTGTATTACTTCTTCGGGTTCATTGCGGCTGCCCTCACCGCCCTATGGCTCTTCCGCCGGCTGGGGATCTCGAAAATCGTCTCCCTGGTGATGGCCACGCTTTTTGCGCTAGCCCCGTATCACTTCATTCGCGGAGAAAGCCACCTGTTTCTTGCGTCCTACTACATCGTTCCCCTGTCGATCTGGATCGTAATCAAGGCGATCCGAGGGGAGTCGCTCTGGACGAAACCGCATAAGGGCAGCCCCCGGTTGCGCTGGCTGACCAGCCAGGCAACCGGAACGCTAGTGATCCTGCTCCTGACGGCGACTGCTGAAACCTACTACGCCGTTTTCTTCCTCATCCTCATTGCCTTCGCCGGAGTAGTGCGCCTCATCCGCACAGGGGAATGGCGCCGCTTCTGGGGGGCTGCGATCGCGGGAGGGGTTGCGGCGATCGCCCTTGTCATCAACACTCTGCCTGCCACAATCTACGCATTGATCAATGGCCAAAACCCTGCGTCGCTCGTTCGTTCCCGGGTCGACGTCGAGGTGTATGCGCTCAAGCTCTCACAGTTGTTACTCCCCTGGAACGGAAACAGGGTGCCTTTCCTCCGGCACATCAGAAACCTCTATGACCAGAAGTACCCGCTTGTGTCCGAGAGCCCCGCGCTCGGAGCGGTCGCCGCGATCGGCCTGATCGCCCTTCTCCTTGTAGTGGGCTACGTGGTGGCCACTGCGGCTCTCCCTAGGCTCCGCAGTGAGCGGTTCGCAGAGAGGTTCGGCGTCCTGACGCAACTGGCCGCATTGACTCTCGTCGCGTTTCTGTTCTCGACGATTGGCGGACTGTCGACGATCATTTCATTCCTTACATCGAGCCTGCGCGGGTGGAATCGCATGTCCATTTATATCGCGGTGCTAAGTCTCGCCGCCTCAGGAATACTGCTCGACGCTGCCATCCGGTGGCTGCAGAAGCGGGCGAACAAGAGACCTGTTCTTTCGGGAGCGATCGCAATCGTCGTTTCCGGCGCGGTGCTCACGGGCGGGTATGTCGATCAGACACCCGCCAATCCATCGGCCGACTACCCGGCAACGATCGGAGCGTTCAACGCGGACGCAACATGGTTCGCTCGAGTCGACAGTGAATTGCCGACGGGTGCCAAGATTTTGCAGCTGCCCTACCAGCCCTTCCCTGAAACGGTGAGCGCAACCGGGACGCAGAGTTCCGACGTTCTTCTGCCCTTCCTGCACACCACCGATCTCCGTTGGTCCGGCGGCGGCATCAAGGGCCGACCCCGCGCCGACTGGCCGGGCGTTATAGAACAATATTCACCGCCTGATCTCGTGGCTCTGGCGGCGGCGTCAGGGTTCTCCGGAATTCATATCGACCGATCCGCTCTCAAAAAAGCGGATGCTGCATCGCTCGAGAGCGGGCTCACCGATGCGCTCAATATCGCCCCGATCGTCAGCGCCAACAAGCGATTCGTGTTTTACGATCTGCGTGCGAAATGCACGGCCCTTCGTGCGCGCTACTCCGCTGCCGTCCTTCATCGCGTGGAAAAATCAGTCGTCGTCCCTGTTATCGTCGACAGCTCCGCCACATTCGTCACGACGACCGACGCGCAAGAGCGGTCCTTCGAACAAACCACTGCTTCGATCTCTCCTATTTCGCTCACCAGCGCAGGAACAAAGCCGGTGCATGGAACCCTCTCCGGAACCGTGCGGCTCATCGACGCGCCGCCCGGTGTCGGTCAGCTCACTGTGACCCTGCCGAACGGGACAATATACGAAGTGAGATTCACCAACGGGGTCGCCAAGATCTCGCTTCCGATCGTCGTTATGCCCGGAGTGAGCAGCCTCACTTTTACATTCACGGGGTCGACTGCCAGTAAACCTATTGCGATGGAACTCCACAGCCTGGTCGTCGAGGAGCCGGTCGTGACCGCGTTCCTTTCTCACAACACCATGACCCCGTGGGCTCCGTGATACTGTCAAGCCCTGTGGCAGAAACTAATCGCAATTCATTCGGTGTGCCGCATCTCATTTCTGTCGTCATTCCGGTGTACGGCGGCGAGAAGACCCTCGCGGCTGTTCTGGCCGAAGTTGCAGTTCTCACGACCCTCACGGAGTCTCCCGACGGTCACCCGTTTCGGATATCTGAGGCTCTCCTGGTTTATGACAATGGCCCTGACGATTCGGCCCGAGTCATCCGGGTGCTCTCCGATTCGTACGACTTCGTGCGCCCCGTCTGGCTGAGCAAGAACTTCGGACAGCACGCCGCCACGATCGCGGGTATGGCATCGTCCGGTGGGGACTGGATCGTCACCCTGGATGAAGATGGACAACATGATCCAAATGACATCGGCACCCTTCTTGACGCCGCGATGTCGACTCAGAGTCCCATCGTCTACGCAAAGCCCGTAAATCCCGCTCCCCATGGTGCATTCCGAAACGCGGCTTCAAAGGGGGCAAAGTGGTTTCTCACCAAGGCCTTCGCCGGTTCTAACGCCCCCGACTATCAGAGTTTCCGCCTCATCCTTGGCAGCAT
>JACMOZ010000361.1 GCA_014377785.1 Aeromicrobium sp. | reverse complement strand
TTTGTTGACGCGCGGCAGCCTTGCCGCGATAGCTTTCGACCTTGTTCAGCTCAAAGATCGTCGAGTGGTGAACCAGTCGATCGATTGCGGCCACCGTCATACCGGGGTCGGGGAACAGGTTGTTCCAGCCCGAGAACGGCTGGTTGGCGGTGATGAGGATGCTGCGCCGCTCATAGCGCTCGGAGATCAGCTCGAACAGCACGCTGGTTTCGGCTTGATCCTTCCTGACATACGAGATGTCATCAAGAATGCGCAAGGCTTGAGATTCGCAGGGCATTGCCGACGCTTGGCGCACAGCACGCGAATTGCGAGAAGACGAAATGAAAGGTCACCAGTTCTTTGGCGGCTATGGTCCGTTGCAACAAGCGGATGTTGAAACAGAGCACCGCCTGCAACGCATCACCCGCCAGCAGTATCTTTTAGCCAGCAACGAGCGATGCTGTCGTCGGTTTTAGCGTGACCGATGGCCGGCGCAATCGCCTGGCTGCGCTCGAGCCATTTGCGCGGCTACTCGTTCAATGACTTCAACTTGCCGAGATGCACGATCTCCACCGGCGAGGAAACTTCATCCAGACGGTGGAATTTTTCAGCCCTGCCCAGCCGTCCAGCAAGTCCTGAATTCCTTAAAGGTTTCGAGAAATTGACTGCCGAATACGCTGTCAGGCTCCAAAATATTTCCTTCAGCCCATTCATTCCACGATTTCAGGAACAAGACATGTTCGCTCCCACCCGCGATTTCGAAATGAGCTGCGGCCGCATCCAGCTGGCGTCGAAAAGCTGCGGGATCCAAATTTTCGAAAACCACTCCACGGCGACCGTGGCGAGGCGTAGTGTCCCATCCCGTTATTGCAGTAGGCACAAACTTATTAGTCGTAATATTCCTGGGAATTACGTCTTTCTCTAGCCTCCTAAAATCGAAATTTCGGGGCCCGAACTCAATCGCAAATTGAGCCGAAAAATATTCCTTCGCGTAGTTTATGAAAAGCTTGTTGCGTCGGCTCATGAAGCGAAATGAATTTGAATACTTATCGACCAACCCTATTCTTGAATCGTCGTCCCAAAGTCGGTCAGCCACAAGGTAGATTCCTGGAAACCCGCGTCGCTCAGCCATCGCTCGCCACTGATCCGTAAATCTCTCAAAGTCTGGGATCTCGTACGGATTAAATATAATAAAAACTGGCCTGTCGTCTATTTTTATGTAATTATCGGTCTCAAAGTGTTGACATAATCTATTAAAATAGAGTTCATAGTCATTGTGGCCTAGATACTGCTGCTCGCAAAGCAGTAAATTTCTAGATTTGTCCATCCAAGAATGATTTGCCCATGCGAGACAATACTTGAAATTCAAACGATGCCTTAACACTAGCTCAATCGGTTTCTCGAGTAATTGTCGACCGCCGCCAAACCAATAATCCCAAACGGCAAAGCCGTCGATTTCAAATTTAGAAGCGAGCGCCCATTGCTGTTCAAGTGTCGCTGCATCGATCAAAGAATATTCACCGAGCGGTTGAATTGGTCTCCTGATGACATGGCTCTCAGACCATTTCCTAGCTGCGCGAAGGTTTTCCCATTCAGTGAAACCTTTCCCCCACCATTCATCGTTTTCTGGAATTTCGTGAAACTGCGGCAGGTAAAACGCCAAACTGGTGAGGGCAGACATATTGAAGTTTTCTTCTAAATGATCTTCGCGGACGACAGTTATAGCAGGACGAGGAAGAGGACGGGGCAAGCACGGGCAGAGGTTTGTCGTCGACGGTTGGAGGCCGGAGCGCCAATGGGTTACGTTTGGCGCCGCGAGTCGACTGCACGTTTCATAACCCGCAGGATGCGAGGAACATTGATTGCGGCGTCGTAGTGCGATTCGACGAGCGCGCGGCCCTTTTGCCCCATACGCTCGCGCTCGGGCGGGTCATCAATCAGGTCCGCGATAGCATCGCCCAGCGCCGTCTCATCGCCGATCGGAACGATATAGCCCGTTTCGCCGTGTCGCACCAGCTCGCAGTTGGAGCCGGTGTCGGTGCCAATGATCGGCATGCCCGATGCCATAGCTTCTATAAATACCCACAGCGGGCCAGTGTCAGCCGAGGTTGGAACGACCAACAAGTCGCAAGCGGCATACAGATTACGCAAGCGCGGGTCGTTGGGCCGGAAGTCACGGTATGCGTATACGCGTGGCGGCAGATCGTTCGGAGCTTGGGCGCTGACTAGGTGCAACTCGGCGTCGTCGCCGAAGCGTTGCATGAAGACCTCAAGCAGCAACTGGCCACCCTTGCGGATAAAGTCGCCACCTACGAAAAGTAGCTTAGTGGTCTTGTCCAAGCGATGGCTAGTATCTCGCGCCACGGGTGGCCACAACTCGAGATCCAGCCCCACATGGATTGGGTAAACGCGGTCTCTGGGTGCGCGGCACGAATCTTTCAGAATGTTCGCTGCCCAGGCCGAAAACGGCACAAAGTAGTCTGTATGCCGCACGCGCCACATGTCGATCGCGAGCCGCAGCTGCTGACGCCATACCGGCTTCGTCAGATCGTTCGGGTAAAGGGGATATGTGCTGCGATTGACCATTGGCGCTTCATCGGTGCTACTGAAAAGCAGAGGCCACTTCTTAACACAGCGCCTCAGCGGCAACAGGATGTCGGCCTCGAAGAGGTGCACCATCACCGCATCGAGCTGGTTGAGTTGCTTGAACACCGGTGCCGTCTGACCCAGAACAAACGCGCGGAGCCGAATGCCACGCGGCAAGAAGCTAAGCAGCCCGCGATCGACATTCGGTAGGTAATGGCTCACGGGCGCCCAGACAAAACTAACGGTCGGATCGCGCTCGGCATATTTCCGCAGGTTGACATAACGCGTCATGTTTCCGATCGTAGTGTTCAGCACGAATCCGAATCGGTACCTAGTTTGCGCCTCAACCTTTATTTCAGGTGTCACAGTTTCGTCGCTTTCGTTTGTCGATGCACGAATGAAAATCGCCGCCAGTCAGCACAGCCAGCGCCCCTAGGAGTGTGGGGGGGCGGAGGGACGGTGGGCGGAGGCGCCGTCGGTTGAGAGACCTGGGCGACCACGAGGATAATCTGGGTGCCCACTGCGACGGTCTGGCCGCGACGCGTCTGCGAAAGCACCATGCCCTCGGGTCTGTCGCTGTCCTGGAAGTCAGTCTTGTACTTCAGTCGCTTGTCGGTGAGGGTCTGCTGAGCCTCGATGCGGTTGACTCCCACCACATCTGGCACCTTGACCTTGCCGCTGGACACCTTGAGGAGCACGACCGATCCGGCCGGCACCGTGGTCCCGATCGGAGGCTCGGTCTCGATGACCTTGCCTTGGTCGAGGCTGGAGTCGTCGACGGACTGAATTTTGCCAACACGGAGGTCGTTGCTCTCAAGTGTTGACTTGGCCGAGGCCTCGGTGAAGCCGCGGACCTCCGGCACGTTCCTCTCGGCGGGACCTGTGGAGATGGTGGTGGTGACCTTGCTTCTTTTGAAGTGCGGCTCACCCGCTGGCGGACTTTGCGCGACGACGATGCCCTTCGCCGCCTGGTTCGGGGCGTTGGAGGTCGCAACGTCGAAGCCGGCGGCGCGCAGCGTTGCCGTGGCCACGGCCGCGGTCTTGTTCGTTACGGGGGGGACTGGAAACATTGGCGGGGTTTCCTCGCCGGCGAACAGAGACTTGCCCGCCAGGCCCAGCAGCACCAAGGCGGCAATGACGGCCAGGGCAAGCAGAGCGTAGGTGGCACTGTGACGTTTGCGTGGCAGCTCGGCCGGGTCGCGGCCGATGGCTGGCAAGGTCGCAGTGTTGTGCTGACCGCCGCTGTTTGCTCTGCCGCCGACGGGCCGGACGATCTGGGTCGCGTCCGCCGGGACCATCGCCATCGTCGGATCGCCGCCCAGCCCCGCTGAACCGGCCAGGGCAGCTGCCCCCTTCGCGGTCCCATGGGCGGCGGAGCTTATCGGCCGTCCGCTGCGGGTTGCCGCAAGGTCGGAGCGGAACTGTCCCGCGTCGTGATAGCGCGCCTCACGGTCCTTGACCAGAGCGTGTAGCACCACGGCGTCCAGATCGGCGCTGAGGCCTGGCTGGTGAACCGACGGGGGCTGGGGCGGTTGACCCACGTGCTGGTAGGCGACCGAGACCGGTGAGTCCCCGACGAACGGCGTACGGCCCGTCAGCAGCTCGTAGAGCAGACACCCGGCGGAGTACAGATCCGAGCGGGCATCGACCGGATGGCCCTGCGCCTGCTCCGGTGAGAGGTACTGAGCCGTACCGATGACGGACTGGGTCTGGGTCATCGTGGCAGCTGTGTCGGCAATGGCGCGGGCGATTCCGAAGTCCATCACCTTGACGCTGCCGGAGGGGGTGAGCATGACGTTGGCCGGTTTGATGTCGCGGTGGACGATCCCCATCCGATGGCTGTAGGACAGTGCGTCCAGGACGCCTTCGGTTACCCGCGCGGCCTCGTCAGGCTCCATGAAGGTCTTCTCATTGAGGATCTCGCGCAAGGTGCGACCCTCGACGTATTCCATCACGATGAACGGGAGGGCAACCGTTGCGCCACCGCTCTCGGTCTCCTCGTCCTCGCCGGAGTCGTAGACCGCCACGATCGCGGGATGGTTCAGTCCGGCCGCCGACTGGGCCTCGCGGCGGAACCGGGCCAGGAAGGTGGGATCGCGGGCAAGGTCGGAACGGAGCATCTTGATGGCGACGGTGCGGCCCAGCCGGGTGTCCTGGCCGGCGTGGACCTCAGCCATTCCGCCGCGGCCGATGAGCCCGTCGACCTGATACCGCCCGCCGAGCAGTCGAGTAGCGCTGCTCATCCCCTGCCACCTCGGTTCTCGTCTTTGTCTCTGTTCCCTTCAGTTTGGTCCTTGCCGCTGCCCTTGCCCCGGTTGTCTTGTCTGGGCAATGGCGCGGCGACCGCGGGAGGCCTGGTCACGGCGGGCGCAGGGGGCCTGGTCACGGCGGGCGCCCTGCTCTTCGGGATTGTCGCGATTTTTGGGGTCCTGTTGTTCGGGTTCGAGGGGGCAGTGGTGGAGGGGGTAGCAGGAGTCTTCGTGCCGGCATCGGCATCGGTACCGGTGTTGATGCCCGACAGAAAGAAAAACGTAAGAATGCCGAGCACGGCGGCGGCTCCGAGAAGCCAGGCCGCCTGGTGGCCTGTCGGTCGTTTCCGCATGCCTGGGGCCACCGTCGGCATGGCCAGGGTGGGCTGGGCCTGGGCCATCATCGCGGCGGGCATGGCGGCGGGCATGGCGGCTGCGGACATGGTCAGGGTCGGCGCGGGGGTGAGCGCGGCGGGGGCGAGCGCGGCGGGGGCATCCGGCATACCGAGCGCGTGGGCCATTGCAGCAGCACTGGTGGGACGGTTCGCGGGGTCCTTGGACAGGGCGGCCGCGATCACCCCGCGGATCCCGACGGGGAGGGTGTCGGGGAGCGGCGGCGGCTCCTGGTTGATGTGGGCCAGGGCGGTCGCCACCATGGCGCCGGCGTCGAACGGACGTTTGCCGGTGAGCATCTCGTGCCCGACAACGCCAAGGGCGTAGATGTCGCTGGAGGCGGTCGCACTCTGCCCCATGGCCTGCTCGGGGGAGAGGTACTGGGCGGTTCCGATGATGCTCCCGGTCTGGGTCAGGGGCGCGGCGTCAGTGAGGCGGGAGATGCCGAAGTCCGTGAGCTTGGCGGTGCCGTCGGCTGTGATCAGGATGTTGGCCGGCTTGACGTCGCGGTGGACGACGCCGCCCCGATGGGCGACTGCGAGGGCGGTGGCGGCCTGGATGAGTATCGACGTGGTCTCCTGCGCTGACAAGGGTGCGCGATCGTAGATGATCTTGCTCAGCGGCTGCCCGACGACAAGCTCCAACACGAGGTATGCCGTGCCGTCCTCCTCGCCGTAGTCGAACACGGTGGTGATGTTGGGGTGCTGGAAACCGGCCGTATGCCGTGCCTCTGCCCGGAAGCGCTCGACGAAGTCGCTCTCCTGGCTCAGGCCGGGATGAAGAAGCTTGACCGCGACGGTTCGGCCCAGGACGGTGTCGGTGGCCTCCCAGACCTCGCCCATGCCACCGGCGGCGATGCGCTCGGTCAGGGCGTAGCGGTTTCCCAGGGTGATGCCCGCGACGGAGTTCATGGTGTCATCACCGCCTCGATGACCCGGCGTGCGATCGGCGCCGCGAGCTTGCCCCCGACGGCCTCGTTGCCCGCGTCTCCGCCGTCCTCGACGACTACAGCAACGGCAATCTTCGGGTCGTTGGCGGGCGCGAACGCGGTGAACCAGGCATGCGGGGGCTTGCCCTTCCCGTTCTCGGCGGTGCCGGTCTTGCCGGCAACCTCGATGTTGGGAGTCTGCGCCTGGGTCCCGGTGCCCGACTTGACGACGGTGACCATCATCCGGGTCAGGGCGGCCGCGACTTCGGGACTGATCGCCTGCGAGAGCTGCTGTGGCTGGGTCTCGTCGATGATCTCCAGATCGTTGTTCCGGGTGTCCTTGACCAGGTAAGGACGCATGACGGTGCCCTTGTTGGCGATGCCGGCACTGACCATGGCCATCTGCAGCGGCGTCACCCGCACGTCATACTGCCCGATCGCGGACTGCGCGGCCTGCGGCTTGTTGAGCTGCGCCGGGACCTTGCTTGGCTCGACCCGCAGCGGCACCCGCAGGGCGTCACCGAAACCGAACTTGGCTGCCTGCGCTCGTAGTGCGTCGCCGCCGAGCTCGAGCCCCAGCCAACCGAACGCGGTGTTGCAGGAGACCTCGAGCGCACGGATCAGTGATGTCTTGTTGTCAGGACCGCAGGGCTGATTGTTGTCGTTGGGCAGGTCGGTGGGCGTACCGGGCAGGTCGAGGGTTGCCGGTCCGGGAATCTGCGACTGCTCGGTGAACTTGCCGGAGGAAAGCGCTGCCGCCGCGGTGACCAGCTTGAAGGTTGAACCCGGCGGGTAGAGGTTGCCGGCGATCGCCCGGTTGTCCGCAGGGCGTGTCCGGTCTGTGGTCAGGGCTTTCCATGCTGCTGCGACCCGCTCGAGGTTATGGCTCGACAAGCTGGTCGGGTCGTACTGCGGGTGGCTGACCATCGCCAGGATGGCACCGGTGGTGGGGTCCAGCGCCACCACGGCACCACGTTGGCCACCCAGCGCCTCGTCCGCGGCCTGCTGGACCTTGGGGTTGATGGTGAGCTCGATGCTTGCCCCGGTGGGGGGCTTGCCGGTCACCATGTCAACCACTCGCCGGTAGAAGAGCTTGTCGGACTGCCCGGAGAGCAAGGCGTCCTCGGCCCCCTCGAGACCTCCGCCGGCGCCGTAGGTGAAGGAGAAGTAGCCCGTGACCTGGGAGTACAGCTTGCCCGAGGGGTAGGTGCGGACGAACTTGAGGTCGTCCTTCGTGGGCACGGACTTGGCCACGGGGGACCCGTTGACCAAGATGGCGCCTCGCTCCCGGGAGTAGCTTTCCAGCAGGGTCCGACGGTTGCCCGGACGGGTGTCCAGATCCTTGGCCGTGACGAACTGAATCCACGTGGTGGACATGAGCAGGGCGCTGAAGAGCAAGGCAACGACGAAGGACAACCGGCGGATCGGCTGGTTCATGGACGTCTCACCACCTGGGTGTGGGCGGCGGCAGCGGTGGCCAGCTCTTCGGCATCTGGCAGGGGTCGCCGGGCCTGGTCGCTGATCCGCAGCAGCAGCGCCACCACTGACCAGTTGGCCAGCAGGGATGAGCCGCCGTAGGAGAGGAAGGGCATGGTCAGGCCAGTCAACGGGATGACCCTGGTGACGCCACCGACGACCACGAAGCACTGCAGGGCCACGGAGAAGGACAACCCGACCGCCAGGAGCTTGCCGAAGCCGTCGCGGACACCCAGTGCGGTGCGAAGGCCACGTTCGACCAGCAGTACGTAGAGCAGCAGCAGGGCGAACAGGCCGATCAGCCCGATCTCCTCGCCGAAGCTGGGAATGATGAAGTCGCTCTCAGGGAAATAGGTGAACTCAGGGTGGCCGCGCCCCAGCCCATTGCCGAGCAGCCCACCGCTGGCCATGCCCATCAGGCCCTTGGCCACCTGGTCACTGACGGCGGGGCTGAACGGATCCAGCCACAGCAGCACCCGGGTCTGGACGTGGGCGAACAACAGGTAGGCGACATAGGAGCCGGCCA
>JACMOZ010000360.1 GCA_014377785.1 Aeromicrobium sp. | reverse complement strand
AGTACGCCTCGACCCTGCGAAACATTGGTCGTATCAACGAGGCGATCGCGATGCTCCGTGACGCACCCGACCACCCGACCACAGGTGCAGCGCCGAAGGTCTTCCTTGCACTTGCCCTGCACAGCGCAGGACGCCCAGACGAGGCGCTTCGTGTCGCGATCGAGGCCGTGGAGCCCACGCTCCCCCGATACAACCGTTCAGTCAGCGCATACGCTAAGGCCCTCACCGAGCACTGATCGATCCGCCGCCCATGCGTCTTCAAACCCGGCCCGTTTTAGGTGATACCGAGAACCCGCCCGGCGAAAGTGGCCCTATTTTCAGTCGGCGCTAACAAGCTTCGTCAAGGTAGGTCATACCTGTGCTGTCACCGGGTCCGGTGTGAGAGTGTGCCTGCTTTCGCTTCGACGTTGAGGAACGATGCGGATGCCTGCTCCGCGTGATGAGCAGCTTGCCCGCCGCGAACACCGAACAGTCGCTTGGACATGATGAGCCAGACGACCGCGGCGATGTTCACGAGAAGGACGACTACTTTCAGGATCGTGGGCGTGTGCACGATCTCCCAGATTTCAAGCGGCAGGAACACACTGCTGGCGATCACAGCGAAGTATTCGCCCCAAACTTTCGCGAGCCACAGGCCGACCGATTCGGTCAGCTGAATAGCAGCGTATGCGAGCAGTCCGATCGCTATCCAGTTCAGGACTGTGGGGAGATTGCGAGCAGTTTCTGCCCTTCGGCGATTAAAAACGAATGATCGATGTTCCAGCCGAGCTGAGCCCACACCGGACGCAGCAACGGGATCTCGGTGGTCAGGACACCGTTGATGCCCGCTTGCGCGGATTTGAACCTCCAGACGGAGAACGCCGCCAGGATCAGGAACAGGCCTTTGACTGCACGGTCGATGGACAGGAGCCGGAGGATGAGAAGGTCGCGGAGCGCTCGGCCGCGAGGGAATCTCCGGGGCGTCTTCAGCAGGTCCGGCGCCAGTGGGTTCCCCGACGACGTAGTCACCGCAGCGCAAGCACCTCCACGCTTGGCCGACAGCTGTTTCGACAGTCAGGTGGGCGCTGAGTTCCTCTTCGTCCGGTTTGTAGGTGTAATGCCCGTGACGGGCGCAATGGCGCAAGCTCCAGTTCATGGTGTGTCCTTTGTTGCGGTGAGATGCTGATGTCCGGTTGCGGAGAGGACTGCTGGAGTCCCGCACAGGTTTGGTTCGCCTGGGCGAATGAAGCCGTCTTCGGCCAGCCAGATGTACGGGCTTTGGCGCGGTTTCTGCCAGTAGCCGGCGACCATGAAAGCCGGATGACCTTTCAGCGGCCAAGTCATTGTGACTTTACCGGCAGCAACCGTTTCGAGTGCGGTCCGGCGCGCGTCAGTCCATCGAGTAGTTCCCTCATCGGGTAGTTCACCGATCGGGTCGCCAGTGGCGTCGTCGCTCACTCTTTATGCCCAGCGGGCAGGGTTCCGGTCTCGGCGTATTCGATCTCAATCCAGATCTTGTGGGTGGCGATGACTTTGCCGAGGTCGTCGTGCTCGTCAGCGAGAATGACCCGTCTACCGGCGATTGCGGTGGTGTCTTCCGGCAGCCAGTGTATGTACCAGGACCTCCCTTCCGCGTTGGAGAGGGAGAGGTCTTCGGCGATCTGCTCGATGCTGAGCGCGAACTTGTCGTTGGTTCCGTCGTTCGGCGCGGTCTGTGAAGTGGTCATGCTGGTATTTTCACCGGTTGCACGGTGAGAGTGTGACATCGATTAGTGCGATGTTTGGGGTCGCGTTCACCCAAACGTCAGAGGTGGAGGCCCGGTCTTTTAGGGCCGGGCGACCGGGTGGAGCGAAAAGGACCTGCGTGCCGCGGGTGTTCGTGCGCCCGGAAAGGCCGCCCCTCGTGCACGGAAGCCGCGCGCTCGAGCGAGCACAACAGCGACAACAACTAAGGGGTAAGCCTTCGGCTCTTCTCTTGATTGAAATAAGCCCAGCCGACCGTTGGTCGGCGGGGCTT
>JACMOZ010000359.1 GCA_014377785.1 Aeromicrobium sp. | reverse complement strand
GGCCGGTTTGACGCGTGCGGTTCTGACGCTACTTGCCGTGCGCTCGCAGCAGTTCGGCGATGCGGATCGCGTCACCCTCCGGAGCATCAGAATTGCTGTCCGGGCGGGCGAGGAACAGGTACAGCAGCCCCACGCCCATCACGATCCCAAGACCGATGAGCACGATCCAGTCGTTCAGGAAAACGCCCGATCGGCCGGGCCAGGCCAGCAGCAGCATGGCCAGGATTCCGTAAACCAGGGCGGCGACATTGACGGCGAAACCGGCGCGACCGAGGTTGAACGGCCCGGCGGGACGCCAGCCCTTGATTCGCTGTCGCAGCGAGGCCAGCACGACCGACTGGAAGGGCACGTAGATGCCCAGCACCGCGAACGCGGTGATCTGGTTGAGCAGTCCGTCCGGGCCGGCGAAGATGATCAGGCAGAGGATCACCGGGATGGTGCACGCCACGATGAGCGCGTTGGCGGGCACCTTGCTGCGCGGGGAGACCTTCGCCAGCCACTTGTGGCCGGGGATCATGCCGTCCCGCGCGAAGGAGAACAGCAGCCGGCTCGCCGCGGCCTGGAGGCTCAGCACGCAGGACAGGAACGCCGTGATGGCCACCAGAAGGAAGATCTTGGCGCCGACAGAGCCGAGTGAGGACTGCAGAATCGCGGGGATCGGGTCGGTGTCCTTGCCGCTGACGATGGCCTGGAGATCCGGCGCGGCCAGAACGTAACCGCCGAAGGCGAACAGCGACGAGACGCCGCCGACCACGATCGTGAGGATCATCGCCCAGGGGATGCGCCGGGCCGGGTCGGTGACCTCCTCCGCCACGTCGCCACAGGCTTCGAAACCGTAGAAGAGGAACAGGCCGGCCAGGGCCGCCCCGAGGAAGGCGCCGAAGTACGAGCCATTGCCCTCGACTCGCATCGAGCTGAAGAACACGCTGAAGTCCTGGTGACGCTGGAAGATCACCAAGTACAGCCCGACCGCGATGACCCCAATCAGTTCGGCGGCGAGGCCGATGCGGGCCACCCGACCGAGGGTCTTGGTGCCGGTGAAGTTGAGCCCTAGGGCGGCGACGAGGAAGAGCACGGTCAGGGGCAGCGTCACCGTTTTGGTAACCGGTAGACCGAGCAGGCTGGCAAGGAATCCGCTGCCGAACTCGGCGATCGCGGTGATCGATACGATCATCGCCCAGATATAGACCCAGGCCGCCATCCACGCATAGCGACGACCCCAGAGCCGACGCGTCCAGGGGTAGATGCCGCCGTGGATCGGGTACTGGGACACGACCTCGCCGAAGAGCAGTGCCACGAGCATTTGCCCGCTTCCCACAATAAGAAGCCAGAATATCGATGGCGGGCCTCCAGTGGAGACCGCGAGGGCAAACAGCGAGTACACGCCCACGAGCGGAGAGAGGTAGGTGAAGCCGAGGGCGAAGTTTGCCCACAGCGACATCGACCGACTAAACGTGTCTTCATAGCCCAGAACGGCCAGATGCTCGCCATCTCCGAGCTTCTTCGACGTGGATAGATCCTGCGTCATTATTACCTTTCGGGTTGAGCCAAAGGGTGGGCGATCGACCGCTGACACCTCGTTGTGCGTGCTCACCATAGCCGGACGCAGGTCCCAGAATATTTGCGATATGGTCGTTGACTTTGGAAGGTCAAAACGAACCATTCGAGTGGTCCACACAGCCTCCCGACACACCTACGGTTCCAAGCAGATTCATGCGGAACTCGCCCTCGGATGGGTGTTCAGGTCAGAATCGGAGGTGCCGTACTCCCGACGCGGTTCGCACCGACGTGCACGACTACGGCCCTATCTTGCGAAGAAGTTGCGCGGATAGCTGATAGACCCCTGTCCTAATCGATGCAGCAGGACTTTGGTTTCGTGTCGAGCAGACCGCGCTCGATACTCGAATCGTGCGTCGCGTGCTGTCAGCGATGGCATTCGGTCTCTGCTGCTCGGCGGAAGCACCGAAGCCAGTCCAGGTTGCCCCAAGAGGTGACAGTGTCGAAGGGGCACGTCCACAAGAGACACGTCCAAGACAACGATCCGGCCGTGATGCCGGCAGTGGTGAAGGCAAAACTTAGGTAGCGCGCGCAGACGTCCGGGTGGGCGAGAAGCAAGAGAGTAGCGAAGAGGCCCAGAGCGGACGTGCAGCAATCCGATCAAGTACCTCCACTGCGCTCGTGGCGGCGATTGCGGCTCATTGGAACGTTGCACCGATGTATGGCGCAGAGTCCCAATGCGCGATAACTTCCCGAATCGATTCCCGCTTCGAGCGGTCCTGCCCGCAGCGCTCAGAAATGCCGAGAAATGCGCTAGTGTCACCCCCAGCTGCTGGAGCAGCATTCAGAGGGAGTACTGGCGTGGCTCGTTGGACCGTGTTGGGGTCATCGCCATGTCACTGACAGTTCGCGAGTTGATCGCAATTCCCACCCTGCAAACCCGGGTGCTTGCAGGAGCAGCCGGTATCGACCGTCAAGTTAATTGGGCACATTCATGCGAAATGTCCGAGCCATGGCAGTGGATGGGAAGTGGGGATCTTCTGATGACGGTGGGGCACGGTTTCCCAGCCAGCGCTGCCGAACAGGTCGCTTACGTCGAGCGCCTCGCCGAAGCCAATTTTAGCGGTCTCGCACTCGCGGTAGGAATGTTCGCCCCTCCCCTCACCGAAGAGGCTCGGAGTGCGGCAGATCGGCTGGCTTTTCCCATACTGGAGTCCGCTTATCAGATTCCGTTCGTAGGTCAAGTCCAAATGTGTGGTGTAACGGGATTGCCGTGTGATTCTTGGATTTTTAGGCACTGAGGGCGCCGAGTTCGGTTGTTTGCTCCTCCTTCTCGG
>JACMOZ010000358.1 GCA_014377785.1 Aeromicrobium sp. | reverse complement strand
ACCCATGTCGATAGGGTGAGCAGCCGTACCCCCGACCGACAGGCAGAGGGCATGGAACTTCAGGACTACGCGCGCATCATCCGAGATCGCTGGCTGGTGATAGCGATGACCACGGTTGTGGCCATCGGCGTCGCCCTCTTGCTGACGGCCAGTGCGACCCCTATGTACAAGTCGTCGGCCCGACTGTTCGTGTCCACGGCGCAGTCCGGCAACTCCGACCCCTACCAGGGCGGCCTGTTCTCGCAGCAACGCGTCAAGTCCTATGCCAACCTGCTGACCGGAGAAGAGATCTCGCGCCGCGTGGTCGAAAAGCTCAACCTCAACGAAAGTCCTCGCTCGCTCGCCTCGAGGATCAGCGCCTCGGTCGAGCCCGACACCGTCGTGCTGTCGATCTCGATCGCCGACACCTCCTCCGAGCGGGCACGACAGCTGACGCAGGCCACCGCCCAGGTATTCGTCACCTATGTCGCTGAGCTCGAGACGACTCCCGGCAAGTCAACCCCGGCTGTCAAGGCCTCCATCGTCGACCGCGCCACGACCCCGGCCGGCCCGTTCACCCCTCAACCCATGCGCAACCTTGCGCTGGCACTGATACTCGGACTGTTGGCGGGCGGTGGGTTGGCAGTTCTCCGCGACACGCTGGACAACCGGGTGCGATCCGAGGACGACCTTGCGGAAGCGACCAACGATGCGCCGGTGCTCGGCAACATCCACTTCGACAAGTCTGCGGTCAAGTCACCGCTCATCAGCGGGTTGGGCACTCACGCACCCCGCGTCGAGGCGTTCCGCATGCTCCGCACCAATTTGCAGTTCATCAATGTCGACGGCCGCAACAAGGTCTTCGTCGTCACGAGTGCGTTGCCAGCCGAGGGCAAGTCGTCGACGACGTGCAACATCGCCCAGACCATCGCCGCCACCGGTCAGCACGTGCTGCTTATCGAAGGTGATCTGCGGCGGCCGAGCGTGACCGGATATCTTGGCCTCGAGAACACCGTCGGTGTCACCACCGTGCTCGTCGGAAAAGTGTCTCTTGACCAGGCCATACAACAAGCAGCCGGTGGTTTCGACCTGCTGGCCAGCGGTCGCATCCCGCCCAACCCGGCAGAGCTGTTGCAGTCCGGGGCGATGCGCCGCCTGCTGGATGAAGCACGCGCGCAATATGACGTGGTCCTGATCGACGCACCGCCACTTCTTCCCGTCACCGACGCGGCGCTGCTCGCCGCCGAGTCGGACGGCGCTCTGCTGGTCGTCAAGCACAACTCAACGACCAGAGACCAGGTTGCGAACGCCGTCGCCCGACTGGAGTCGGTCGGCGCGCGACTGCTGGGCACGATCGTGACGATGTCGCCGCACTCCAAGCGGGCGAAATCCGGTTACGGCTACGGCTATGGCTACGGTTATGAACCCGAAGTCGGGCGCGCGCGCGCCACAGAGCTTGACGGTGCGGCCCAGCCCTAGGCACGAATCTCCATTGCCGCACACGCCGATCTTTGACACGCGAATGTTGTTACGCTCGAACGGTTGTGTACATCATGTCTTGATTGTGGGGAGAGGTGTCGATGCGTAAGACCGCCGGGCGGTTGCTACGCGGTTTCCGCATTCCCATCCTCGCGCTGCTCGACGCATCAGCCTGGTTTGCTGCGGTCTACCTCGCGGCAGCCATGCGTTTCGAAACCCTGACAGTCGCGCCTGCCACGAACGTCTCGACCGCCGGCGGCAACATCCCGCTCTACGGGGTCGTCATTGTTGCGACTATCGCCGTTGCATGCCACCTGCTCGCGGCGTGGGCCTTTCGACTCCACCAGGGACGGACCACCCTCGGCAGCTTCGAGGAGCTGTTCCTGCTGGCCAGTGTCCTTGTCGGCGCCGGGACCGTCGCCACCGTGCTCAACGCGCTGCTCGTCCAGCCCCTCGTCCCCCGGACGACTCCCATCAGCGCGGCATTCATCGCTATCGCCTTCTGCGCATGGCCGCGCGCGCTGTGGCGCATCCTGATGAACCAGTCTCAGCCGAGGAACCACGAGAATTCGGCCGCGAAGATCATCGTGGCGGGTGCGGGCGATGGCGGCCGCGAGCTTGTCAGGTCGATGCAGCGCGACCCTCTACAGCAGTGGCAGCCGGTGGCCTTCGTCGACGACGACCCGCGCAAGAAGCACTTTCGTCATCGCGGTGTCGGTGTGCTGGGCTCGACCCAGCAGATGAGTCAGGTGGCCTCGCGCACAGGCGCGTCGACCGTCGTCATCGCGATCCCGAGCGCAGACTCAGAGACGATCAAACGGATCAACGACCAAGCCCTTGACGCCGCACTGGACGTCAAGGTGCTCCCCAGCGTCAACGAGCTCTTGTCCGGCGTCCACCACTCCGCCGTCCGGGATTTGAAGCCGGAGGATCTCCTGGGCAGACACCAGGTCTCGACGGATGTGGAGTCCATTGCCGGCTACCTCGCCGGCAAACGCGTGCTGGTCACCGGAGCAGGTGGCTCGATCGGCTCCGAGCTCTGCCGACAGATTGCCCGGTTCGCCCCGGCCTCGCTCATCATGCTGGACCGTGACGAGTCGGCGCTGCACTCGCTGCTGCTCTCGATCTCAGGCCGGGCAGATCTCGAGCTGGACAACGTCGTCCTTGCGAACATTCGCGAGCTCGATCGCGTGCAACAGGTCTTCGACCACTACCGGCCCGAGGTCGTGTTCCACGCTGCCGCGCTCAAGCACGTCAACATGCTCGAGGGCCACGCGGCCGAGGCCATCCAAACCAATGTGCTCGGTACCCTCAACTTGTTGGAGGCCGCCGCCAGCCACGGCGTCGAGCGATTCGTCAACATCTCGACAGACAAGGCTGCCGACCCGGTCAACGTCCTCGGCTACACCAAACGGCTTGCCGAAAGCTTGACGGCGTCGTTCGCCACCAGGTCGTCAGGGATCTTCCTCAGCGTCCGGTTCGGCAACGTGCTCGGCACAAGCGGGTCGGTGTTGAGGACGTTCGGCGCACAGATCAAAGCGGGCGGGCCGGTCACCGTCACGGACCGGGAGGTCACCCGTTACTTCATGACCGTCGACGAGGCGGTGCAGCTCGTCATTCAGGCCGCTGCCATCGGTCGTGACGGCGAGGCTCTGGTGCTCGACATGGGGGAGCCAGTGCGGATCGTCGACGTTGCCACGCAGATGATCGAGCAGTCGAGGCGGCCGGTGGATGTCGTCTTCACCGGGCTCAAGCACGGCGAGAAGCTGCACGAGGTGTTGTTCGGCACGGGCGAGGACGACGTTCGACCCATGCACCCCCTGGTCTCGCACGTGAGAGTGCCTCAGATGGATCCCACGATCGTGCGCGACATCTCCCTCGCCGACGTCAACGACGCCCTCGTACGAACGGTCGCGGAGATGTGTCAAAACGGTACGGCGAGCGCGCAGAGGCACCCTCAATGAGCCGGATCTATCTCTCGAGCCCAGACATCACGCCGCTCGAGGAGCACTATGTCGTCGACGCGATCCGCTCGGGGTGGGTCGCGCCGCTCGGCCCCCAGGTCGACGCGTTCGAGCAGGAGATGGCCGCCCGCGTCGGAGCGACGCACGCGGTGGCGCTCAACTCTGGCACCGCGGCCCTTCACCTCGTCCTGGTCTCGTGGGGGGTCGGGCCGGGTGACTACGTTCCGACCTCGACCTTGACCTTCGCCGCTACCGCCAACGCCATCACCTACACAGGCGCCACGCCGGTGTTCGTCGACTCCGATCCGGTGACGGGCAACATCGACCCAGCGCTTCTCGACGAGACGATTGGCAAGCTTCGCGCCGAGGGCAGAAATGTCCCGGCGATCGTCCCGGTCGACATCCTCGGCAAGTGTGCCGACTACGCCGCCATCGCCAGGATCGCCGCGACGCGTGAGGTCAAGGTGCTGTCGGACTCGGCCGAGTCGTTGGGTGCCCGATCAGGTGACATCCTTGCCGGCAGCTTCGGTGACGCCGCGATCTTGTCGTTCAACGGCAACAAGATCATGACCACGTCCGGCGGTGGGATGGTCATGACCGGCGACGCCGCCCTGGCCGATCATGTCCGCTTCCTCTCCACCCAGGCGCGCGAGCCAGCGCTGCACTACGAGCACAAAGAGATCGGCTACAACTACCGCTTGTCGAACCTCTTGGCGGGGCTCGGCAGAGCCCAGCTGGAGCGACTCGACAGCATGATTGCCCGGCGCCACAGACACCGCGACATGTACGCCAACATCTTCTCCGATGTGGACGGCGTCGAGATCTTTCAGCGCGAAGATGATGAGCACGACAACTGCTGGCTGACGGCCATCATCGTCGATCAATCAGTAACCGGCTGGTCAACTGCCGAGCTTTCAGAAGCGCTCGCCAAGGACGACATCGAGAGCCGGCCGTTGTGGAAGCCGATGCACCTGCAGCCCGTATTCAACTCACACCCGAGCGCCATCACTGGGGCAGCGCAGTCGTTGTTCGAGACGGGGTTGTCGCTGCCGAGCGGCTCGGCACTCGTCCCCGAACAACTTCTTCGTGTTCAACGAGCTATCGACGGCTACATCAAACAACCACGCTGAGTGGTTCAACTCCGATACGTCGGAAAATAGTCGTCCCTTGCAACCCAGGCTGGATCGTTCATCTGACGCCCTTCAATCAGCCTTTGGCACGCAGCCTCGTCGAGGACCCGCGACCCCGCCTCGAAGGGAACTGAGCCTCGAGGGGCGAAGGCCCGCTTGTACTTATAGATGCCGTCGCCATCTTGGAATCCGCCTCCCAAGACGAATTGGCTATACCCTTCGCGCTTCGCCCAGCTGATTATCTCGAACTTCAGCAGGTCGTTGGGACGCAGAGCGAAAAAGTTGGTGTCAGTGCCGCCCAGGAATGAATACACCGTCGAACGCGAGATCAACGCCAGCTCACTCGAGACCACGCGGCCCTCGTGCATCGCATGGAAGAACGCAAACCGCCCGTCAAGGCCTGAGATCAATTGTTCGAAGAATTCATCTGAGAAGTAGTACCCCGCGCCTGCTTCACGCCGGTCCATGGTGCCGCGATAGATTCGCAGAAAGTCCTCGAGGCGGTGACCCGGCAAATCAACCGTCACGCTCACACCGGCGTTCGTGGCTCGCCTGACGTTCTTGCGAACCTTGTGCTCGAAGTCCATCCAAAGTTCGTCCTCGGATGGCTGCAGATCTCGCACGACGTTGAGCTGCTTCACTTCAACAAGACCTGGATACGCCAGGAGGTCATCGCTGAAGAGACTCCGGCGAACGAATTCAGAGACCACATTGTGGCTAGCAGCCCAGCGATCGAATTCCTGCCAGAAGCATGCGGCAAACACATCCGGAACCGCGGGACCGGACTCGAATGCTCCGCCGTATCCATAGGGCGTCACGATGTCGTTGTACGCAGGGTCGCATCCTGTTTGAGGTTGTCCTCGATCGATGTTTCGCAGCAAGAATGGATACATCACGAGGTCGTCGCCGCTTCTGCCAACAGCGCATACGGCGACCTGCGCGTGATCCTCGAAGAGCCGGAGGTAGTTGGGATGCGCAAAGACCTCAGCCGATGGCAGATCATCGACCAGCCTCATCCAAAGCTCGGCCTCCTCACCCACAGAGGCCCTCAGCACGCGGAAGTCGAAGTTGCTCATACGGCGACTGAGTGGAGACATGCCTGGAACGCGTCTACCAGGCCTTTTATAGCCTCCAAGTCTACGTCCTGGTGCACGGGAAAGTTGATGATTCGCCTCGACAGCTCGTTCATCGACGCAAACTGATCGGACTCACCAATTTCCCGGATGAGTGTGTGATAAAGACTCACCATGCCGTACCCCTGAGCGTTGAGCGCCTCGTAGATCGCGTCGCGGTTGCCGCCGAGTATGCGAACTGGCAGCGTTTGAGGAACATCAACCTCGTCCAGCTGTGACCACATCATCTCGAACAGCTGATCTTTCTCGGGGAGTGCGGCTAGCCGGCTCGCGATCGTCAGGAACACGGCCCGGCGTTTCCTCGCGATCGCTTGCCAGTTGTACGAGAGCACCCTCTCCGCCATCTCTGGGGCTGTCGACGTCTGCCCGGACACCAACTGATCTGATTCGTAGACAGCCATGCCGCCGGAGTTGAGCGGGAACATCTTGTGCAGGGAGTACAGGCGGACGTGCCCTTGGGACCCAGCGTCACCCCCTTGGAATGAGGTGAAGAATCCGTGGGCAAGGTCCTCGATGAGGATCGCGCCATGCTGATCGCACAGCCTACGTATTGCCGCAATGCTGGGATCAGTACGACCGAAGTAATGGATTACCACAACCACCGCGACCGATCCTGCGGACAACTTTGACTCAATCGAACTGACATCTGCCGCGAGCGTGGCGCCCAAGTCATAGAATTCAGCGCCGAACCCGCACTCTCTCACCGGATCAAACACCCCGCTACCCTCGCGTGACGACCACCCAATGAATGCAGGCAGAAGAACATCTCCCCGCCGCTCGATGTCCGCTTCTGTCAAGAAGTCGCGCATGCCTTCCCGCGCCGACCTGTAGTAGAACGAAGGCGAGCGGAAATTTGAGGTGTCGACCGCTGTCTTCGATATCGTCGTGCTCATACCAACCCCCGGCGGTGGGCTCGAAACTGGTCGAGCTTCAATGTCATGCGATTCGATCGACAGAATATCTCGCTCGGCTTCGACCCCTCTGAGGTGAGCTCTTCCGAAACGACGGCAAACGCTACCTCGAGCTGCGGAAAGGTCCTCTTGAGCCCGATGAGCAAACCGTCATTCTCGAACGCCGCACTCGAATGGCACCGAACGACGCCAGGACCAAGCAAACCGACGCGCTCGGTTGGCGTTCCTTCGGCAATCTCAACCTCGACCTCGCAAAAGCCATACCGGTCGTACGCCGGTTGGACCATCGGGAGATTGGCGACCACCGCTGGCCCTCCGTCATTCTCAACGCTTGAACCCTCGGGAACAGGCCGCCGGACCCAGCAAGTCGAACTGCTGTCTTGAAATCCAAGGCTCCTGTAGAGGTTGATCGCGGGGTTGTTGTCGTGAAATACGTCCAGAGCCAATGTATCTGCATGAGGATTGGCTGCAACGAACTCCGCGATGAGTCTGGTGGCTAGGCGACGCCCTCTCATTGCTTCGGACACGCAGATGTAGGACAGGAAGGCCGCCGACCCGTTCAGCCGGAAATCCCCATAGGCATCGATGCTTGCCGGAGTC
This sequence comes from Aeromicrobium sp., assembly GCA_014377785.1. GTDB lineage: Bacteria > Actinomycetota > Actinomycetes > Propionibacteriales > Nocardioidaceae > JACMOZ01. The sequence goes on along the minus strand of JACMOZ010000358.1, from coordinate 980 downwards.
TGGGCATGCGTCACTACAAGACGGCGCACATGCGGCGTGGCTCCGCCGAGAGTCACACCAGCAGCAAGGAACGAGTCGATCCCGGCCTGCCCGTAGATCATGTAAGGCAGAAGCTCGGGATCGAACGAGCGCTTGACCAGTTGCGCGACTTCCGCGACGTCGGCGATCCCGAGCGGTCGGACTACGACGGCGCTCATGAGGGTCGGGCCATCCGTTCATCATCGAGGTTCTGCATCTCAGATTCCGCGTCGACGACAACATCATTACCGCCAAAAATCCCGAAGAGAGTTCGCAACAGTATTTTTACGTCCAGCCATATTGACAGATGTCGGACGTACCAGACATCGCTCGCCAGCCGGCTGTCCCACGACGACCTATTCCTGCCGTTGATCTGTGCCCAGCCAGTGATTCCGGGTCTGACCGACAAGCGAGTCGCTTCCTCGTCTGTGAAATACGGGGTGTAGCGCATCAGGAGAGGCCGTGGGCCAACGAGTGACATGTCACCCACCAACACGTTCCACAGTTCAGGCAATTCATCGAGACTCGTCGACCGAAGCAGGTGTCCGATGCCGGTGAGCCGTTGGCCGTCCGGCAACAAGTTTCCGTGCGGGTCACGTTCGTCGGTCATTGTGCGGAATTTGAACATCTGAAACGGTTCACCGTCTCGTCCCGGACGCATCTGTCTGAAGATTCCAGGCGAGCCAAGCTTCACACGCACAAGGACAAGGATGATCATCATGGGAACCGCAAGAAGCGCGAGTCCGAGGCTTGCAGCCAGAACGTCGAGCAACCTCTTGGTGGCAAGAACGCGAGGCTTCAGGGCAGCAGCCTCCTCGAACACTCGGATGAAGTGCGAGACGCCTGCCTCCAGACAGAGGGACTCTGTGTAGTACATGTGTCCGGCTCGGCCCAAAGCCTCGCGCTCCGACGTTGGCATGGAGACGAAATCCCGGACAACGGCCGCCAGACTGGCGGGATTT
>JACMOZ010000357.1 GCA_014377785.1 Aeromicrobium sp. | reverse complement strand
GCAGATGGAGGCGGATACCGCGCAGCTTGCGATATTGATCAGGCGGGGTATCGCATCGGGTCATTTCATCACCGCCGATGCGGCCTCGACGGCGCTCCGGATCATGGCGCTCATCGACGGCCTGAGCATCCAAGCCGCCACGCGAGCACAGATCGACTACAGCGTGGTTGTCGAGCTGGTCGTGAGCACGATTCGATCGGAGCTCGGTCTCGCGCCGGAGGAGCTCACCGTCTGACGGCCGCCGGCCGAGAGCGACCGTAGCCTTTTCGGGCTAATCGCAATCATCCATGCGGGAACCCGTCTTCGGTGCGTCTCTGGATCTTCGTCTGCGCGAACCAGACCCCGATGCTGTTTCTGAACACGCTGCTGATTCCCGTCTGCTTTTCGATCCTTCAACAGCAGGAGTCACTGGGAGGAATCTCACTGATCGAGCCGAATGTGCCGACGCGTTGTGGTCGTGGCAACCAGTTTCGTGTCTCGCTCAGGATTAGACGCTTCGACGCCCTGAAATCATTCGAAGCAGGAATGCGATCACGGCGATAATCAACAGCACCACACCGACCCAGAGCAGAAAGTTGAGCGACTGCACAAAGCCCCCGGTGATCAAGAGCACAATCGCAATAATGGCCACAATTACAAACAAGATGTTCATCGTTCCACTCTCCGTCGTCTATTGGTTTTGGCTCACCTTACCCCTCGGCGACGCGCCGGGAAAGGGGCCGATCACCCCGGCCAGAAAAGCGAGTATCAGTCGCCGGTCACTCGATTGTCACCGGGGTTCCGAGCGGCAACTCGGTTGCGAGGGCTGTGATGTCAGCATTTGACATGCGGATGCAACCGTGACTGGCGGATTTCCCGATGCTCGCTGAATCCTCCGTCCCATGAAGACCAATTTGACCCGGCCCCCCACCGAAGCTCGTGAGAACCTCGGAATAGGCGGAAAGTCCGAAAGCGTATGGACCGTAACCGGCGTTGGTTGGAGCGAGCAGTTCGGTCAAGTAGAAGGATCCGCGAGGCGACGGCGTACCTCCCGTACCCGTCGCGACCGAGTACGTTTTCTCGAGCATGTTGTTGCGGTACAGAGTAAGCGTGTTCTGTTCCGTTGAGACACGAAGACTGTATTCGAGGCTGTGGAGGCTTACCGCCGACGCGTTGACCCATCCCCTGCTCCCGTTGGGACGATCGGGAAGGTTCACCTCGAGCCATCCGTCGATCGACTGGACGACGAGGAAGGTCAACGGTCCGCCGGATGGGCGGGGGTTAGCCAGCGACAGCTTTATCGCGCCGCCAGGTTTGACGTACACGGCGGTGCGGGCAGTGGTCGCGGTCGCTGCGGTCCCGATTGCCGGCACAGGCACGACGACCGGAGGCACAGGCGCGGCGACCGGGGTCTCGCGTGGCCGGGACGGGAACGCGGGTGCTGCGGCAGTTCCATCGTCGTGACCGACCGGCGCACATCCCGAAAGAAGAAGCGAAGCGGCTATCGCAGCAACCAGGATCGACGCCAGGCGCGCACTGAACATATTTGTAGTCTCCTCGCCCGAGAAGAGCGTGGGGTGTCCCCGTGCTTATGCGGCGGGGAAGCGTCGTGTGCTGGCTAGCCGGTGAATTTTGCGCGGCCGGGTACCGGGGTGGCCGGTGTTGCGGTGCCCGATGTTGCACAGGACGTTGGTCGGGTGATGACGTTGGCGTCCATCGTGACTCCACCGGTACGAGCCAAAAGCCGGCCGCTCACCTGTGCACCAGTTTTCGCCGTCACCGAGGTCAACGCCATGACGGTTCCCACGAACGCCGAACCGGCGTCGATGGTGGCCGAACTGGCGACCTGCCAAAACACGTTGCATGCGGTGGCGCCGCCGGTGAGCAACACTCGACTGCCCGTCCCCGTGATCAATGTGCTGCTGGCCTGGAAGATGAAGACGTCGTTCGCGCCGCCGTTCAGGGTCAAAGTCCCTCCGAGGGCGAGCGCTCCCCCCGAGTAAACTCCGGGGGCCAAAGTGAGGCCATCAAGAGCGAGGAGCCCGGTTTGGGTAGGGGTCCGCCCTGCCGCGTCGTTGTACGCCGTCACCAGATCCTTTTGGGCGAGACCAGACAGCGCGTCTGCGGTGTGGATCGTTCCGTTGTTCACGATCCCCGGCGGGAATCCGGTCACAGCTGAGCCGGAATTGACTCCGAGGTCACCGCTGACGACCGTGGGGCCGGTGTTTGTCACCGTGGCGGCGCCGAGAACGGCAAAACTTCCCGCATTCCCCAATCCCACTGCAGACTCTGCGGCGTGCGCTGACGGAGAGCCAGGAACCGCAGACAGACTCACCGCCGCAACAAGTCCGAGACTGACGAACAGGGATATCGAAACGCGCCTCATTGACTTGGTCATGATGAATCTCAATCCGTTATTCGGTCCGGGGGTGCACAGAAGGGTTCGCCGCTTCCACAATAACAACACGATTCGGACTTGTGATTGTTTATGCGGTGTTTTTCTCAAAATAAATGTCAACAGCACTTCCGCACTCGAGAGTGCGCGCGTCGTTCCACTGGACTTGCCCACGATTGGTGAACACGGGCGCGCGGCTCTCTCTCCTCGACCCGTTTCGAAATATCCCACAATCTTCGGTGTGAGTCTTCAGATGTAATGCTCGGCCGACGAGCGCTCGTTCACACTTCTGGTCTTTGAGCCGTGGAAAGTTTCTTGCTACCTGCGAGCGTTTTCTCATCCGGGTTGACCTCGCGTCAGCTCTCGGTACTGTGAAAAAGGGCGTAAGCAACTAGCCCATCCGTTGAATTAGCACCTGGAGATCATCATGCCCAACGCTATCGAGACCGTCGATGTCAACGTTCCCGTCACCGTCGCCTACAACCAGTGGACAAAATTCGAGGAATTTCCAAAGTTCTTGAGCTTCGTCGAATCCATCACGCAGGTGAACGACACACTTACCGAGTGGAAGGTCAAAATCGGCGGTGTGGAGCGTGAGTTCGAGGCTCAGATAACCGAGCAGCATCCCGACGAACGGGTCGCCTGGAACAGTACCGGCGGGCAGGTCGACCACGGGGGAGTGGTCACGTTCCACAAACTAGCGGAGAACGAGACTCGCGTGACGGTGCAGCTCGATTGGGAGGCCACAGGGCTGATGGAGAAGGCCGGAGCCGTTCTCGGTATCGATAACTTTGCCATCAAGAAAGATCTCGCGAACTTCAAGGAGTTCATCGAGGCGAAGGGAACTGACGATGGCGGATGGCGCGGTGACGTGCAAGCCTGACCTGCTGGCTTGAAGCTGCCGACTGCCCTACCTGCGGACCTTGATGGTTCGGACGCGGCACTGCGTCGTCCATCTGTTGCCCGTGGCGTGCCCGTCGTCGCGGACGACACGTTGACGCAGGCCCTCACGATCCTGCAGCACGCCGGGGCCTCCTGATGGGTGTTCGTCTGCGATGGAAGATGACCCGGTGGGAGTGAAGTTCAAGCAGGACACGGCGGACATCTGTTGGTTGGCAACCAATTTCAATGCAGTCACCGCGGCGAGGTAATCGTGTTTTTTTCCACGTCCATGGAGTCAAATTTTGCGGAACGTAACCCTCCGTGACACCGGGCATCCACTCCCACCTAACGCACCGGTCAACTCGGAAAAAACCAGGGCAGAAACAGCGTTCCGCTCGACTGAGATTTCGGTAAAGACCTTGAGGATCTCCTTGTTTCAGCCGGTCAGAACCTCCGTGAAGATTTCGTCGTGATCGGAGAGCGATCACGGAATTTACGCTCAGGCGCATAATTTTGCTGCCAAACCCCATTTGTTGACATAATGTGCATTATCAGCGAATGGCGGGAGGGGTGAACGGGCCCGCTGCGCCAGCCGGATCAGGGATACTTGATCCATGTCATCGTTCTTCTCGCTGGTCCGGTACGCCGGTATCGCGATCCTCGTGCTCATGGCCGCACTCGTTGTCGTCGTCGCGGTTATCGGCATCGTTGTTTCGTTCTCGCCGACACTGATTCCGGGATTACTGCAGAGCTGACTCTCGCCAGTCACTTGACATAACGGTACGCATCTACTCCTGCTCGCCGAGGTCCAGAAATCGTTCGACGGCCTCGACCACGAGTTGGTGATCGGCACGCTGAGCCAGGCCGGAGACCGTCACGGTACCGATCAGTCCCGAGTCACGGATGTTGATGGGAAACGATCCGCCGTGCGCGGCGAACAGAAAGGTGTCGTTCCACTCGCGGGCCTCGAAGGGCGTACCGGTGGCGCGATGGCGCAGCCCCACGAGGAACGAACTGTTGCCGAATCGTCGAACAGTGCGTACCTTGCGCTCGATCCACTGGTCGTTGTCCGCCGCCGTTCCGGCCAGCGCGGCGTGGAAGAGCAGCTGGTCACCGCGGCGGATGTCGATGGTGATCG
>JACMOZ010000005.1 GCA_014377785.1 Aeromicrobium sp. | reverse complement strand
TATTTGTGCCCCCGCATGATGCCCAATCAACCAGTCGAGCGCCGCTTCGACGTCATCAACGGCTGCGAGGGTCGGAAACTCAGGGGCGCATCTGTAATCAACGGCGAGAACATTGACCTCCCCCTCAACGGCCAGACGTCTGCACGCTCGATCGTGCGACTCAAGGTCTCCAAAAACGAACCCGCCGCCGTGAACATAGACGACAAATGGTGCGCCGACTATCCCGATGGAATACAGCCGGCCCGGGCACTGCAGGGCTGATCCGACGACAAGATCCGTGACCGCAGCAACTTCAGGGCCTTTCGGCCGGAATCGGGGAGCACGCAATCCTTCAACGGAAAGAGGAACATCGGGTTCCCGTCGAATCTCGCCAATCCACCGTTCCAACTCTCGGTCCGCGATCACACGATCCACCCTAGGACCATCAACAATATGTAACCGGATGGTGCCAGGACAGACACTGTAGCCACCAATACCCATTCGGCTCGCTGCCCGCCAAGGCGAATCTTGCGTGCGACAAATTGGGAGCCAATCTTCACCGGTCAAGCATGCGGATTCTGTGTCACATGGGAGCCTTCCCCGGCACTTTAGTTGGCGACAACATGAATGAGGCATCTGCCTGCGGGTAGTGGTCTGAGGCCCTTGGGATGTGGGCTGGTACGGGCGAGCATCGTGTAAGCGTTCGAGAGGAATATACCTACCGGGGTGCCACGTCAGGTTCGATTACCTGAATACTCCACGCCGGTGGCGGGTTATCCAGCGTTGGGGCACAACCTGCGGTGCCGTTTCCTCGACTTCGCACCATCACGCCACAACCTTCTGCCCATCCGCCCGGGGGTCCCTGCTTATAAACAGCGAGCCGGAGACAACAAACGGTAACTTTTAGGGCTCAGATACAAGGAAACAGAAAGGGCCCGTGTGCGATCACAGCACCCATGACGATCAATGCAACTTACCCAAAATAAATCCAAGTACGGGCTGCACAACCGCGACGATCACCGCGGCAATTGGAAGCCCAATAGTGAACAGCCGTTGTTTTCGCTCACGTTCGTCAAGAAGGTAGGTATTGACTTTAGAGCTCTCGAGAGCATGTGTCTCTGCGGCGATGAGGTAAGCGAGCTCGGTGTGTCGAGCGAGTTCGTCCTGAGGAGGAGCCGCCAACTTCATACGATCACGGAGCCGTTCAGCCTCCACACGATGGGCCTCGAGGGAGATTTCCAATTTGTCTTGGGTGTTGCTCGCCTGCTGCCGCACCTGGGAAGTGTTCTCGGCTCGTGCACCTGTCGCACCAATTGCATCACCCCATGTCTTAAACGAGCGTGTGATCATCGCGAGCGACGGCGCGGTGTTGTTCCCCGGTCCCCTTCGCCATGCGACATAGGCGGATGGACTAGTGTCCTGACCGGACTCCTCAAGAAAGCGCCGAAGCTGTATTTTCACGTCTTCTGCAGGGGGTATCTGACGACTACGTCGTGGTGCAATAAGACCGACGCTCGCAACTGCGTCCGACCAGATTTCGTCTAATCGGTCATGTTCGGAAGGCCAGACGATCGGATCCCCCGCCGCCGTCGTTAGCTTCAGACCTCGAACGATGTTGTTGTAGTTCGTTGCGGTCAACGGGCTAATTTCACCGCCAGGTAGCGCCGCAACTGTGCCGTCAGCTGCAAGCACGCGGGCGGTGTCTGCTGCGTTCAATCCCAGCGATTCCAGTAAGCCTCGGAGTTCGACATCGTCCTGATGCAGGGTGTCGTTCGTGCTAAGTCCCTTATCAAGGGCGTAAACATAACGAAGCCCTGCAGTTTGTAGCCGATTCAAAATTAGATCCTCTTCAGTGGTTGGTGGCTCAGATTATGGCGGCATTCCTGAGCTACCTCAGAAGCAGAAGCAACAGTGACCATCCCTGAAATTTAGATTATCTCGTTAAGCAGGTTCGTCCAGGTAGGCGGTGGACTGTTTCGTTCGATCCTTCGTTGGGTTTAGACCAACATCAAACCGGACTCGATATGGGACCATCGGAATGCACCGGAACACCGACGAATGCGTCAATTACTGCTGCGCCCCATGAACGAAAGAGAAGCATGCCCGCCATCACGCGAAAACAGTTCGAGAAGCTCATGACGGAAGACATTTATGACACCACCCCGGCTGGCCGTGAGATAGCGGGCAATGAATCGGGAGGCACGTTCGCGCAGTACGGCAGCTGGGCTGTCTGGAATTCGCTCGATAGCGCGCCTGTCAAGGCTGCACAGGACGCATCACTACTGACCGAATGGGACCGCATCGAAGGCGTGCTGCACAATGACGTCGTCCTCGTCGCGCTGAACCTTGGACGCCCAAAGACCGCAGGTACTGGAGCCGGAACTGGTCGAATAAACCATGAAGGAGCATGGGAAAACTTTCACAGTGGTAGCCGCGACTTCGTGCTCGGACAAGCGACTGAGCGATCACCATTCCGCGGCGCCTACATCACCGACTTTTACAAGGGCCTCCCGACCTATAGCGGAGCCGAATTGCAGGACCTACTGAGAACACTGTCAACAGATGACCCACTTGCAAGCTCGACGATCGCAACAGTGATGCGCTCAATCCTTGATCGCGAGATCAACATCCTTGACGCCCATGAAGCTCCCCTTGTGTGTCTTGGCGCCGATGCACACAAAGCAGTCACGCAAGCGTATGGCAGCGACAAAATCATCGAACACGTCAGTCATTACTCCGGTGCGGTCGAACGCGACGCCTACGCAGCCCAGTTCGCCAATCTCGTTTCCAAGCTTGGACTCTGAGCACCGTCAGTCGCAGCCACGCCCATCGAAGCCCGGGCGATGTGCGGCGGTTCAGCGGTCTCAAATCCTTCGGTCGACCGTCAACGGCAGGGTCTGCTGCTTGTTGGACGTTTCCACAACTTGGCCGGGTCGCAACGCCGCAAAAGATCATCACACCGAACGGTGCGACTTTCTACCACCAGCCGGACGACCATGGGGTAATTTTTAGCCGTGATCCCGAAGACCGATTGTAGGCACGTATCGACTTCAAAAATACCCGCCACCGGCGAATTCAGGTGGTGGTCGCAACACCGGTTTGATTTGACTGGTTTGAGAGTATCTCGCTGAGGACCTCAGCCGGGGTGCGGTAGCCATGACGCTTCCGGGGCCTTGCGTTGAGTTCTGCGGCGACATTGTCGAGGATCCCGGGCCCGTGGAAGGAGAGGTCGGTGCTCTTCGGGAAATATTGCCGCAGC
>JACMOZ010000356.1 GCA_014377785.1 Aeromicrobium sp. | reverse complement strand
TGAACTGGGATGAGGCGGCGGATGCCGGCCACTGTGACCTCCTCGCGCTCTATCGGTCGCTCGCGGCTCTGCGCCGTGATCGCGCCGACCTGACCGATCCGCGGATGTCACGGATCTCGGCCGACTTCGACGACGACGCGAGATGGTTCGCGCTGCATCGCGGGGATTCGACCGGCGGAGGCACCAGCATCATCGTGAACTTCGCCGACTTCCCGGTGGCGCTGCCCTACGGTGGCGCGGTGCTGCTGGCGCCGCGGGATCCGGTCGCGGCGACCTCCACGGAGATCCTGCTCGGCGCGCGCGCGGCGGCGATTCTCGCACGCTGAGGTGTGCCGCGCGCCGCCGATTGGGAAACCCGGTGTGCCATTATCACCCTGCCCGCTTTCCCTTCCGGACCCGTCACTTGCGGTCAGGGCGTAGGCGATCCATTGGGAGTTGCCAGCAGAGCATTCCCCCAAAGTTTCTTCCGCAAAAACCCGGTGTGCACCCCGGGACGCGTGCGCGCTCAGTGTCTGCTCGATCTACTGGCTGCAGCGACCTGATGAAGCGTACGCTGTCGCCATGGATGAGAAAACTGGCGTCGACGAGCGTCGTGCAGGGGAAAAATTCGTCCGTTTTATCGACTGGCTGAACCACAGATTGATCCCCGTGATTGGTCCACCGGATTTGGGACCGTACGATGCGGTCCTGGAAAAAGTGGGTGACGCGATATGCCCGGTGTGCGGCACACCGATGACCGAACACAGCATCGATCACTCGGCCGCAAACACGATTCTCAACTGCCCGGCGCCCCACAAGCCAGCACCGGTTCACGATCAACCGATCAACGAATTGGGGATGCCGAAGCGGGCTAAGTGACGCCGGCGCGGCTCCTTTATGCACAAGTTGGTGGTGCAGACCACAGTGCCCATTCTGGCAAGCGACGAAGTGTGAGCAGTGGACAGCTACCGTCTGCAGCCATACGGTGGGACGCATCTCGAGGGTGCGTCTGCTCCGGGCGGACGGCCCGGATCGCATTGGCTGCGAAGTGCGGACGCTTCGGAAGGACACGGCGATCGCTGGCGCTCTCTTTCGAGTCCACTGACCCGGTCACGAGCCTCATCCTCCCGAACTCACGAAGCTCGCTTAAGGGCAATATAATCCTCGGCTATGACGTACGTGCCGTGCGATCCAGCCCAGTAGGTGAGCAACATCGGAGCGCACGACCACCTGATACCCCTCCCGATCAACCAGCAGAGAAGGAGTCCGACAATGTCATTTCAGGCTTACCTCGACACGATCGAGGAAAAGACCGCCCTGACGCCCCGTCAACTCATTGCCCTGGCCCACGAACGTGGCCTCGATACGCCACCTGTCCAGGCGCGGCTGATCATCGAATGGCTCAAAACAGACTACGGACTGGGTCGGGGGCACGCGATGGCGATGGTTCACGTCATCAAAAACGGCCCGAAAATCAGCGACAAACATATCGGTACCGAGGGAACCCATCGAGACGAATCCGACGAACTCTGGCTGGACGGAAAGAACAGCCGATCCGCTTAATAACCTGCACAACACTCTGCTCGTGCATGACGCGATCCGCGCCAGGCACTGGTCGGCGAATCCCTCGTCCGGACGATCATGGGCAATCTGAAGCCCGCAGGGGTTGACTCTGAGCTGAAGGCGGACCGCTCACTCTTCCCACTGGTGATCTGGAAGCAAGTGACTGCACAGAATCTGCCCGGATGGCTTGCCTACAATGGAAACAGGTTGCTCAACGCGGCCCCGGACGACGGGCCAGTACCCGGAATGCGACAAGACTGGCCGAGGAGTGAGCAGCCTTGTCATGGATCATCCTTATTGCCTCCGGTGTTCTTGAAGCGGTCTGGGCAACGGCGCTCGGAAAATCGGAAGGCTTCACCAAACTCTGGCCAAGCATCGTGTTTGGCGGTGCGCTGGCTTTGAGCATGGCTGGCCTTGCCTGGGCCATGCGCGAAATCCCGATCGGAACGGCCTATGCCGTCTGGGTGGGAATCGGCGCCGCTCTCACCGTTACCTGGTCGATGATCAGTGGAGACACCAACGTGTCCTGGGTGAAGATCGTGTTGCTGCTCGGGCTCATTGGCTGTGTCATCGGACTCAAACTCGTCGACGGTGGTCACTGAATCAGGCCACTATCAGTATCCGCGACCGTCGTTCATCCCGCGGCGCGACGCCGAAAGCAAGGTTACGCTGGCGGCTCGTAGTCGATCCGATGGGCGTTCTGTGCGTCACCCCGCGGAACATCGACCTTCAGTAGTGACGCCGGCCGAAGCATCCCTCGACCGAAACGTGCGGTCACGGCGTCGATCGTGTCCTCGGCGTCGCGCCAGCTCTCATCCGCATCCCAGAGGCCGAGCTGCTGGCCATCACCCTCGGTGAGCT
>JACMOZ010000355.1 GCA_014377785.1 Aeromicrobium sp. | reverse complement strand
TTCTTGTCTCTGTTTTTGCGGTGTTGTCGGTCCTATGTTCTGCTTCCCGCAGGCTTTCGTGGCAGGGTTGCGAAGCGCCCTTTGCAGCGAGGCTGCTTCTCTCGAATATCAGTCAGGATTCCCAGTCTCCTATTGTTAAATCTGGGCGGGACATGAATGTGAGCGGGACACTTACGCTTTGAATGTGTCGTGCTCCAGCGGCGACGACGACGAGGCGGAGGAGAGATGAAAGCACCCAGTGCCCGCGCCGTTTCTAGACTCCTCTTCGTGGCGTTGTGGATTTCGTTCGGAGGTTCGATTTTCTTGGGGATGGCAGCGCTTTTACTTCAAGACGAGTCGAACTGGACGCTGCGGTTGATCATTTTTTCGATGGCTCTAGCCGCAAGCTCTTCGCTATACGCAATTCGAACGCGATTCGAGCGTGGCGCTCTCTCCTCGAATAACCCTCGTCGTCCAGGCCGGATTGTGGCGATCCTTCTGCTGGTTGCCGCGGGAGTTTTATACATCACTCTGATTCTTGCCGTCATTTCTCACACCGGGAGCGCCGCATATTGGGTGTTGGGCTTCGGCGCGTCGAGTTTGGCAGTGGCAGGAGAGGGTTTTGCGTATTTCTCGCAGTCACTCAATTTTTTGCGACCCTCCAAGGAACAGCCATCCTCCCCCGACGCGTAGTAAGGACGCCAGAATGACGAATAGATCAGTCATCAGCTTTGTCCTGCTATTTATTGGCACGTTTGCGGCAAGCACCGCCCTGTCCTTCATTCTTCGAGGCGGCCTTTCCATCGCCGCCTTATCGGCCTGGACAATTGGAGGTGTTGTCGCGCTGACCGCATTCGTTGTCATTCCCCCGGGCAAGTTGCGGCACAACCCGGACCGCCTTCGGGGGAATCCGCGCAGCTATGCAATTTCGGCATTTGCTGGAGGGGTGGCCTTGGCTCTCATCGGAATTGCATTTCTCTTGGGACACGCTGGCCTGCTTCTTCCAGTTGTCTTAGCGTTGGCCGGTCTTGTCATCGCTGCGTTGTCGTTGGCGACCATCGAGGGCCGATTGCCACGAAAACGGTCTTCAGGACCGGGTCACACTGGCTCCGGCATTGGAAGCGACGACGACAGCGGTAGCTGACCGGCGGCAGTCAGTCTTATGTCTCCTCCGACCCGGTCACCGGGCAGGCGACGATGATTATCACCTCCTCCGACCAGGATTACCTCCTTGTCTTCGACGGCACCGATAACCCGGTCGGGCTCCTCACCGACTTCGCCACGAACTCGTTCACCTACACGTACAACCCTTGGGGTGTGCAGACCCTCACCGCCAGCGGATCTGGGAACGGGGCGACACAGAACCCGTACGCGTTCCACGGCGGGATGAAGCGCCCCTGGTTTGATGCCGCATCCTTTTGAGTTGCAAGGATGTATGTCATGCCTAAGAAGATCGATCCTGCCCTCCGTGATCGGGCGGTGCGGCTGGTGCGTGAGCACCGGTCGGAATATCCATCACTGACGGCCGCGTCAGCGGCCGTTGCCCGCCAGGTTGGTGTCGGACACGAGTCCGTGCGCCGGTGGGTGTTGCAATCCGATATCGACGACGGGACACGCGATGGGGTGACCTCGGTAGAGCATGCGGAGATCAAGAAATTGAAGGCGGAGAATACGCGTCTGCGTGAGGATGTTGCGATCCTGAGGGCGGCGACGAGTTTCTTCGTGGGGGAACTCGACCCCCGCAACCGATGATGATGGGTTTCATCGACACGATGAGATCCGAGGGGCACGCGGTCGAGTCGATCTGTCGGGTTCTGCGTGAGCAGGGCTGCCAGATCGCCGCGCGCACCTACCGGGCCTGGCGGGGCGGTGCTGTTGCTGCCAGAACAGTCACCGAGACGCAGGTCGTGGACCGCGATCCGAGACGCGGCGTGGACGACCGTCGTGGATGCTGCAGGGATCGACAAGCGCAAGCTGATCCCTGAGGGGCTCTATGGATGGCGGAAGATGACCACGCTGATCCGCCGCACGGTCATCGCTCATGCCTCGCGCGGCGGGGTCGATCGGGCTATGCGGACTCTCGGGTTATCGGGCATCCGCCGAGACAAAGGCATCCGCACCACGATCCCCGGCAAAGACGGGATCCGTGCTGGAGACCTCCTGAACCGGGACTTCACCGCCCCGCGCCCGGATCACACCTGGGTGATGGACTTCACCTATTGCCGCACGTGGGCCGGGTGGGTTTACGTCGCATTCATCGTCGACGTATTCTCATAACGCATCGTCGCCTGGCACGCGCAGACCACCAAGCACGTCGAGCTGGTGATGATCCCGCTGCGGATGAGCCTCTGGGAACGCGGTCGTCAAGGCCACCCGATCCACCCTCAGCAGCTTCGAGCACATTCGGATGCCGGATCGCAATACACCGCCGTGACTTACACCGATAAACTCGCCCTCGACGGCATCGCGCCCTCGATCGGGTCCGTCGGCGACGCATACGATAACGCACTAATGGTGAGCATCAACGGGCTCTACAAAGCCGAATGCATCCGCACCACCGTCTTCCACGACGGCCCCTACAAAACGATCGCAGAAGTCGAATTCGCGACCGCCGGCTGGGTCGACTGGTATAACAACCGTAGGCTTCACTCAAGCCTCGACTATGTCCCGCCAGCCGAGTTCGAGCAAGCCCACTACGCGTCCCTCAACCGAGAGCCGCACCCCGCATAGGAGCGGCAGAAAATCTGGGGCGCTTCAACAGTCGCGGGGCTGCCGGCTTGCTGGCTGATGGGCTGAGCCCCTGCTGGGAAAGAATCGCACTCAAAGTTGTCGCCCGGGCGCCTGTATTGACCATCTGGAGAGTGTCGCACCCCGCAAACGAAAAGCGCGGCGCTCGCGTGCACAAACGGCAGATCTCGCCGACGCCGCGGATCTTTAGCAGCTTCCAACATTGAGTTACTAGATATACGAGACGGGGCGTCACTGGTTGTACGAGACAGGGCGTCACCGGTTGTGCGAGACCGCCGCCACCGAATGTACGAAGCGCGGGTCGATTCGAGTCAAAAACGCCGGTGTCTCGGACTTTGTGAAGCTGGTGGCATCATCAAGCGACATCAACGTGGGTAGGGGCACCACACCTGCGTGGCTGAGCGGACACGGCCCCCTACCCCTTTGAATCAGTCCCTCGACCGCCCATCGTGCCATGTTCGATGTCGGCATCGTATTTCTCGTGACGGTAGGTTCTGTTGCGGGTCGTACTTCTTGTGACGGTAGGCGGGTCGTACTTCTTGTGACGCCTGCTGAGTCCTGCAAGGGGACGTCGCATTTCTAGTGATGCCTTCGGCAGTTCGAATGCTGGCGCCTGACCCTAATCCAGTGTGGACGGGAACCGCGCAGAGTTAGCGGAGGTCGGGTCCACCCGCCTCGGCGAGCTCATCGATCACGCTGATCCGCGTGTCGGCATCGTCGGGAACAGCCACGCCGACATCGGTAAACAATTCGGGTGCGTCCTCAGCATCGAGGTGTGGGTACTTCTCGAGGAGGAACCGCCTCCGATACACATTTTCGGCGGCGTCAACGATCCCTTCCAAGGTGGTCCAGTTGAGGGTTCCGCCTACGAGGATTCCGGCTGCGGGGACGACCTTTCCAAGACCTAGCTTGGTATGGCGGAAGCCAAATGCCTTCGCGAACTGAGCGGATACCTTCGCGAACTGAGCGGATACCTTTGCGACCACCGACGTGTCCAAGATTAGCCACGCCTTGCCCCGGAACAGTGCTTGAGTGAGTCGCGAGATGTCGGCCATCGCGGCGGCCTTTGCGCCGGCTGACACCGCCGTCCCGGCGTTGACGACAGACATCACGAAGAGTTTCTCGGCAGGCTCTTCGGGGTCGTACCCGTACAGCAGTGAGACATGACCGACGGACCGAGACGCGAGTCCGAGAACGACTGCAGCATCGCCAGCGAAAGCGCCAGCGATTGCAGCGCCCGAAGGTGCCGCCGCTGCCCCGGCAGAGACTGCGGTAACGAACTCTCCTTCCGAGATCACAAGCCCTGCACCCATCCCTGAGAGTGCTGCGCCAGCCGGGTAGTACCAACTCAGCCCGCGACCACCGACCGCGTGTATCTGCTCGAGGTCGAGGCGGCGGAGGTCGGAAGGCGATGCAACATCGTGCCCGTGCTTCTTGTGAAACGCCACAATTCGTTTGGAGGAAAGTCCCGCGCGCGAGACCCGTCCCACGGTCTGACGCACCGACCTAAAAGCGGCGCCGCTCCAGTCGGCTACGCCGTCTGGGAGGGCATCAGCGGTCTTCCGAGCGGCGGTGCCGATTGATTTTGCCCCCTTGGCAACGCCTTGTTGTCCACGTGACAAGGCCGACTGCGCCCGTGGGTGATTCTCCAGATATTTCGTGGCGCGCTCGCCGACGGCCGCAGCCCCGGTGGCCACCTGCTCGCTCGCGTTTCTCACCACTCGTATAGCGGGCGGCCCTTGAGCTGCTCGATGTTCCGCCAAGCCGCAAGTTCATAATCCGAGGGTTCTGCCAGTGTGCGCATGTCTGGATCTTGCCATATTTCGAGCCATGATCAACGGATAGCTTACGGTCGGGCGATTGTCTCATCTCTGAATGCTCGCGGGCAGTCAGACGGACGACAAGGCACGCACTATCGGCGGAGGCGGAGGCGGATGTAGATAGGAAGCGTGATCAACACATACGAACAAGGGCTATCACGTGTCGACGTTAAGACTGACTCGGCTATCTCTGGATGGGAGTCCTCGGTTGCGAGCTCACAGCTTCAAGAGTCTTCATGAGCCGCTCGAGCTCGGACGGTGCAGATGAAGCGGACTCCAGCGCGAGTCGGATAAGGCTCTCATTCACGTCGATCTGCTTCCGGATGCTCAGCCACTTTTTGAAGTCTCCCGGAATACCAGTTCCGGATTCTCGCTCCTCAGCGTGCTCGCGTCGTAGCGCTTCCCAATTTGGCGCACCCGGTACCATCAATGCCACTGGCAGATACTCGATTACGTCTCGTGCCGACAGCCCGATCGGCATCAAGCGGCTCTCCAGTCCATTGTCGATTGCACTGGTCAGCCACTCTCGCAAAAACCGCGACTCTTCGGACTGGCCAGCGATCCCATTCACGATCACCTGCTTCCCAGCTTCTACGCCTTCGAGCAACGTTGTGGACTGAGCGAGATCCCAGCATTCCCGTACCGCGTCGCTGGAAATGTTGTCCAATAGCGCCACAACCGTGGCATCTGTGTATTTGAAGAGAACGCGACTATCGACCGTGTTGGGAAGCTTGGTGGCACCCCGAAGCGGGAGTATCTCAATGCGTGAGGCGCGAAGACGATCGCCGAAGTATCCCTCGAGGACCAGCTGGTCATGGAGTCCTTCCACGAGCAGGAAAACTCTCGGCCATCGCAGAAGATCGCTCGGTCGGAGCCCCAAGCGCAGCAGTGCCTTTCGATCCGCAAGATTCAACCGTTGGACCAGAGAAGTCGGAGTCGAGCTTTTGTCTTTTACGATCTCGATCAGCGAAGCGTCAGGCAGGTCAAGCAGTTCGGGGGAATGGGTGACGATGAACAACACCTGCGCGGGTTCCTTCGACAACTGTTGGAGGAACTCCGCCGCACGTGCTTCGGCGGCACGATGAAGAGCAGCCTCGGGTTCGTCAACCAGCATGATGATGCGCCCTTGGTGGGCGGAAGTTCCCCACTGGGTCCTTCGCGTTCGTTGACCGACTGCGAGAAGGATGGCGAGTGAAGCCCACTTTTTTTCCGCAGATGACAGGGCCGTCAGGTCGACCGCGGGACCACTTGGCGTGTGTCGAAAACGCCAACGCGCGGCTGGCATTGAGAATCGAAACAAGGGTGAAGTGAACTCGATCGATGCAGTCGGTGGATCCAAGAGGGCTGCGGTCAGGTACGCGTTTACGTCTCGGGCGAGCTCGGTCGCGACCTCGCGGGCTGCCCGCTCCCCGACCCCGACCGCTTCGTCCAATTGGCCCTCGCGCTCGCCCGGGGTCAAATCCTTGGTGTCAATCGCTCCGGTTGCGATTTGCCGCGCCACCTCCGGGATCAAATCGTCAAATTTATGCCCTGTGGTTGCCCAAGCCGTCGAGATGGCGGTCCTACTCAGGAATTCAAGCGTCGACACCTCGGCGTCTCGCTGGGTGTCAGCAACGTCAACGCCAAAGTCGATATCGCCCGTTAATACGATCGGCGGGATCTCGGTCGACACGCTGCTGCCGTAGAAGGCGAAGTGGTTCGATACAATCCACCCGTGAGATGGAGACTGTAGGTAATAGCTCTCACCCGCGCTCCCAAGCCCAAGGTGATACAGGCGTTCTTGCAATTCGAAGCACTCGTCCTCATTAAGAAGACTCGGGTCGTCGGACATAGCCCACAGTTGCTCCCACCTTGCGATCGCAGCACCTCGTCGGTCGGCCACTGGCCACGCGTGCCATCGTGCCGTTCCGATTTCGCCATCGGGCAACAACAGGAACAGGCGGTCGTCTAGCAACTCCGACTCCAACTCGTCGGTGTTTATCTCGATTGCGCCCTCTGGTGGGAACCACCCCTGTAGTTCATTAATCAGGTGATCTTGCACAATCTTGAAGGCCGCGGGCAGCGAGATTGTATTTCTTTTCAAGTAACCGGAGTATCGATCCCTGTCCTTTGGCCCTCCCAGCTGATCGGCAAGAGCCAACAGCAGACCGGCTCCGGAACGACGTTGTTCCAGCCCCGCAAAGATTCGATTGTCGTTGTCGGAGGCAATATCGGCTTCGGTCGGCGCTTGAACCCGCACGATGAGTCCGACGAGTGTGTCCGAGGAGATACCGCGTAGGGCGTTCCTCATACCGGTGAGAAGTCGTGTCTTGCCCGCGCCGTTGAGCCCGTACAGGACATTCAATCCATCTTGGAACGCGACGAACTCGCCTCCAAGCACCGGGTCGCCCAACAGTTCAAACCCGACGATTGCATGATCCATGGACTCAACCTATCTAATGAGGTTGCGTGCGGTTCAATCGCGCGATCTAGGAGGCCCGTCAAGAAAGGGCGCTCAGATCGGCATGGACCGGGGGCGCGGCGCACTGACATAAGACGCTTTATCGGCGTTGGCCCGGTGATGGCCACGATCGAGGAGTAACCCCGCCCACTTGTCGACGGTGGGATCAATGTGTGTATCTCCGCATCGTCCGGTAATCAGGCTAGCTAACTTGCCTCGTAGGTTATTTGGGCACTCGCTTAGTTGAACTCAGGCTTGTTTCACCCGGCCTGTAACGTTCGGTGAACGCCAGCGAGCCGTCATAATCGCGCATCGATACTGCAGACGCTCTGGATCGGGGCGCATCTCGCCATTCGCGCAACCGATCGAGTACCGCGTCGAGGTACTCGGATGCGTAGGTGGTCCAGCGGTAGTCATAGGGGGTCAACTCGTAAGTCAACATTCTCGGGTCAAGATCAGCGACTGCAACGCCGCCTATCGCCTCACCGATCGACGCACGAATACTTCGCTTGAGGTGTTTGAGTCCGTGAGGCAGTAGGTAGCGAGCATCGTCAAGAGCCTCGTATGCCAACTCTGTGACAGATGCCCACTCTTGCGCGTCGCGGGAATTTTCAGCGTTGTGAAGCAACCTTCGCAACTCAAGTAGTGGGG